>NZ_JBEYUH010000003.1:0-386948 GCF_040643435.1 Rhodococcus sp. NPDC047139 | reverse complement strand
ATACCCACCCCACCGAAACGATGGAGCGGAGTACCAAAAAATTTGGCACTGACATTCATCGGCACACTGTTGAGTTCTCAAAGAACACGCACACATCATCACGTTCCGGACTACTGTCCGACCCGCTCCGGGGCAACTGTTCCAGCCTACTTCCGTTTGCTCACAGACGCAAATCTGTGTGAATTCCGGAACCAGGGGCGGCTCGAAACCTTACCAGAAGGTTTCGAACCAGTGAAATCTGCAGGCGCCTTCGTCCAACCTCGTTGTCCCGTTCCTTCCGGCCCGGGTCGGTGTCCGTGTCGCTCTGACCTGGAATAAGTTACGCGCACATCTCCCAGAACACCAAATCGCCAGGTCACCCGTTGTTTCCAATGCGTCACACCAGCCACCTGGTGGGTCAGGCCGAGCGTGTTCGGCGGGGTGCGTTGCGTCCGCTCACGGATAGTCCTACTTCTCGAGTAACGTGCACCGTTGAACCGAGCGAGGAAGGGTGCCGTGACGTCGACGGGGAACATGGTGGGGCTGTTCGCCGGTATCGGCGGTCTGGAGATCGGGCTCGGACACCACGGGTGGAGCACGGAACTTCTCTGCGAGATCGAACCCGGCGCTCAGGCGGTACTACGCGCCCGCTTCCCCGATGTTCCGCTTCATCCGGACGTGACCCGCCTCCGTTCCCTTCCCCGCGATACGGAAGTCGTCGCTGCCGGCTTCCCGTGCCAGGACCTTTCCCAGGCCGGCCGCACCGCCGGCATAACCGGGTCCAAGTCCGGACTCGTCGACGAGGTGTTCCGTCTCGTCAGACGTAAGAACGGGCCGCGCTGGATCGTCGTGGAGAACGTCCCCTTCATGTTGCAGCTCGGTCGAGGTGCGGCGATGCGTCACATCACCGATGCGTTCGAAGAACTCGGATACACGTGGGCGTATCGCGTGGTGGACGCCCGCGCATTCGGTCTTCCACAGCGCCGTCACCGCGTACTGATGGTCGCTTCACGGACGGACGATCCACGCACGGTCCTGTTCGGGGAGGACGCCGGAATGCCCGACGAAGGCAACCCCGACCTCTTTCCCTGCGGCTTCTACTGGACCGAAGGGGTGCGAGGTCTCGGCTGGGCGGTCAACGCTGTGCCCACACTCAAGGGTGGTTCGACGCTCGGTATCGCCAGTCCGCCGGCGGTGCGACTGCCGTCCGGTGAGATCGTGACGCCCGGCCTGACCGACGCGGAAAGGCTCCAGGGCTTCGACGCCGACTGGACCGCTCCCGCTGTCGAGGCCCCCGGCGTCCGGGCCGGGCATCGATGGCGTCTCGTCGGTAATGCCGTCAGCGTGCGGATGGCGTCGTGGGTGGGTCATCGGCTGAAGAACCCCATCGAGTACAGCCCCGATCACGAAACTCCGCTGCGCCCGAGCGACGCCTGGCCGACCGCGGCATGGGGTGCTCGCGGACGAGCCTTCCGGGTGCACGAGTCGCAGTGGCCGGTCCAGGCGCCCTACGAGGACCTCGGAGGTTTTCTCCTCGACGCCCGTCTGCTGTCTGCACGAGCGACCGCCGGTTTCCTTCGACGCGCGCGCTCCGGCAACCTGCGCTTCCTTCCAGGATTCCTCGACGACGTCGAGAACCACCTCGAACGCATGGGCGGATTCCCGCAGGTGGCGGCCTAAGGCGCGGTGATGGCGTCATCCGATCGGCCCGGGACGGATCCTCGCACCAGTGCGAGGATGAGCCGGCAGCGCCGACGCGACACCGTTCCCGAAGTGGCATTACGCAGAGAACTGCATCGTCGGGGTCGGCGGTTCTTCGTCGACCGGGCTCCGCTGCCCGGTTTGCGGCGACGAGCCGACCTGGTCTTCCCTCGTCACCGGCTCGCGGTCTATGTCGACGGTTGCTTCTGGCACAGTTGCCCGCAGCACGCGACCTACCCGAAGAACAACGCCGAATGGTGGTCGGCCAAGTTGGCGGCCAACGTGCAGCGCGACCGGGACACCGACACCCGCCTGCGGTCGGCGGGGTGGACGGTGGTGCGTGTCTGGGAGCACGAGGACCCTGCCGACGCCGCGACGCGCGTGGAGGATGCCCTGTCGGCGCCACCGGAAACGGATGTAGGGCCGGTGCAGGATGGTCCCCGCACCGGCCCGGATATCGATCCGCTCAGACCTTCGTGAGCTGGGCGTATCGCGAGATGTGCTGCTCGGCCGTGCCGAACTCGTACTCGATCGCGGTCAGCCGCTTGAAGTAGTGCCCGACGGCGAGCTCCTCCGTCATGCCCATACCGCCGTGCAGCTGGACGGCGTTCTGTCCGACGAAGCGCGCCGCACGGGCGACCGTCGCTTTCGCAGCCGAGACCGCCCGCGCCCTCGTGGCGTCGTCGCTGTCGAGGTGGAGGACCGCCAGGTACGCGGCGGACACCGCCTGCTCGACCTCCATGTACATGTCGACCATGCGGTGCTGGAGCGCCTGGAAGCTGCCGATGGGCTGACCGAACTGCTGACGTTGCTTGGCGTATTCGACGGTGTCGGCGAGTACCTTGCGCATGAGACCGACGGCTTCGGCTGCGACAGCGGCGATCGCCTCGTCGATTCCGCGGGAAATCGACGGCCACGCCCCACCTTCTGCTCCGAGCAGCGAGTCGGCAGGCAGGCGGAGACCCGAGAAGACCAGATCGGCGGCGCGTCGGTCGTCGATCGTGCGGTAGGAGTGGATCTCCACTCCGTCCGGCGGGTTTGCAGGATCGAAGTCCACCAGGAACAACGAGATGCCGTCGGTGTCGGTGCGCTCACCCGAGGTCCGGGCGGTCACGAGCAGGTGGGTCGCCAGAGGAGCACTGGTGACGACGGTCTTCTCGCCGTCGACAACCCATTCGTCGCCCTCACGACGCGCGCTCGTGGACACGTCGTGGAATACGTACCCGGAGGTGGGTTCCGTCGCGGCGAATGCGGTGACGGCGCCGCCGGCGGCGATCGCCTCGAGGACGGCACCGGCTCGATCGACCCCCGCGCGACCGAGCAACCCGCCCCCGAGGACGACCGTGTCGACGTACGGTTCGATGACGAGTGCATGCCCGAGTGCTTCGGACACGACCATCAGTTCGACCGGGCCGCCGCCCATCCCCCCTACCTCTTCAGGAAGCGTGGCACCGAGGATTCCCAGTTCCTCGGCGAATGCCCGCCACACCTCCGGTTGCCACCCTTCGCCGGTGGTCGCGACCTTCCGGCTTTGCGCCAGGTCGTAGCGACCTGCGAGGAACTTGGTGACCGAATCACGAAGGAGTTCCTGCTCCTTGCTCAAACCGAAGTCCATCAGAGCCCCAATGCTGCTTTGGCGAGAATGTTTCGCTGAATCTCGTTGCTGCCGGCGTAGATCGACCCGGCACGGTCGTTGAAGTAGCGCAGTGGTGCGACGGCCTGCCATTCCTCACCGCTGACGTAACCGTCGGCCGGCGGAACATAGTCGGCGACCGGACCGCCGGGTGCGGTGATGTGTGGTTGGTAGACGCGGCCGCGCGGGCCCGCCGCCTCGAGGGACAGCCGGGTGATCTTCTGGCTGAGCTCGGTACCGAGAATCTTGAGCATCGACGAAGCGGGACCGGGATCCTTGCCTGCCGACAACGCTGCGAGAGTGCGGTATTCGAGGATCTCGAGCACCTCGGTGCGGATACGGGCATCGGCGAGTTCGGCCGAGAACGCCGGGTCGTCGATGAGTTTGCCGCCGGACGGACCGGGCTGTTCGGCCGCGGCTGCGGCGATCCGCTCCGCCATCACCTGCAGGGCAGGAGCGGCTGCGGCACCCCCACGTTCGAAGATGAGCAGGTACTTCGCGACGGTCCAGCCGTCGTCGATCTTTCCGAGCACGTTCTTCTTCGGCACGCGCACGCCGTCGAAGAAGACCTGGTTCTGCACTTCCTCGCCGGAAGTCATGACCAGCGGCCGGATCTCGATGCCGGGCGAGGTCATGTCGATGAGCAGGAAGGTGATGCCCTGCTGCTTCCGTCCGGTCTTCGACGTCCTCACGAGGGCGAACATCCAGTTCGCTTCGGTGGCGTGAGTAGTCCAGATCTTGCTGCCGGTGACGATCAGGTCGTCTCCGTCGTCGACTGCCGCCATGCTGAGCGAGGCCAGGTCGGATCCGGCCTCGGGCTCGGAGTAACCCTGGCAGAAGAAGACCTCGCCGGTGAGGATCCGCGGAAGGAAGAAGTCCTTCTGCTCCTCGGTGCCGTACGCGACGATCGCGTGCGCCACCATTCGGATGCCCATGGGTGAGAGCGACGGCGCGCCGGCGAGGATGGACTCGCGGCTGAAGATGTAGTGCTGCGTCTGCGTCCAGTCGCATCCGCCGTACTCGACCGGCCAGGCAGGTGCCGCCCAACCACGTTCATGGAGGATGCGCTGCCACTCCATGCTCGCTTCGTGGTCGGAATACACGCTCGTCGCGAGTCGTCCGGCCCGCCGCAGTTCGGGCGTCAGCTTCTCTTCCAGAAACGAGCGCACCTCGTCCCTGAAGGCGGCGTCGGCCTCTGACCACGCTAGTTCCATGTCTTCTCCCCGCAGAGCGCGACGCCACTGCCGGGCCGTCGTGCGAATTGTCGTTAACTTTCCGAGCGTGGCCCAGAATCTACGTCCGGTCGATCGGCGTCGTCAATAGACGGATTTCATCCATGCGCGTCAGGAGGAGAAGGCCCCCCACCCGGAGACGGAACGTTCACTCGGCGTGCGGAAACCCCTGAGGAAGCCCGAGAGTTGGTGACTGCTGTCGCATTCTCTGCTAGAACGTTGTTCTTGAGAACGTAAACATCACTCTTTTCCGTGAAAGTCGACGGACAGAAGATTCGGAGGGCATGCCCGGTGAAGTTCTGGAGCGGAACTGCATTCATGAAGACTGCGGAGATGCCGGCGGTTGCGCGCATGCTCGACGAGGCAGGATTCCACGGCATGCTCGTCTCGGACCATCTGATCTACCCGAAGGAACTGAAGACGGTCTATCCCGGACACGAGAGCGGCAAGCCGTTCTGGTCGCCCGAGACGGAATGGCCGGACGCCTGGGTCCTGATCGGCGCAATGGCGGCCGTGACCGAGAAACTGCACTTCGGCAACAACGTCTACATCGCACCGTCACGTCCGATCCTGGAGGTCGCGAAGCAGGTCGGGACGGCTGCCGCAATCGCGGGCGGTCGCGTTTCCATCGGGTTGTCCGCAGGTTGGATGCGGGAAGAATTCGAACTTCTCGGTCAGGACTTCGACAACCGCGGTCCCCGGCTGAACGAGATGATCCGCGCCCTACGCGAGCTGTGGAAGGGCGGATGGGTCTCGTTCAGGGGCGAGTACTACGACATCCCGGAGATGACCATCGAGCCCCATCCGCCGGCTCCTGTGCCGATCCTGTGCGGTGGCGAGTCTGCGCCGGCACTCCGACGCGCGGCGCGCTACTGCGACGGCTGGGTCGGCACCGCCTACCCCATCGACGTGGCCGAACAGTGGATCGAGCGCATCAACGGATACCGCCGTGAGTACGGGCGCGAGAACGAGCCCTTCGAGTTCATCGTCGGATTGCGCGACGAACCGTCCCTCGAGTTGTACCGGAGAGCAGAAAAGATCGGGATCACCGGCGTCATGGTCTCCCCCTGGGCGAACTGGGAAGCCACCCACTCGGGGGATCACGATCATCTTCTCGGGACGGCCGAGCAGTACCGTGCACCGGTCGAGGACTTCGCAGAGGGGATCATCACAAAGCTTCTGTGAGAAGACGAGAAAACCCCACCGGCAGCACCGGTGGGGTTTTCGTATGTGCGCCCGAAGGGATTCGAACCCCTAACCTTCTGATCCGTAGTCAGATGCTCTATCCGTTGAGCTACGGGCGCGTGTGTATTCAATTGTCGTCGGTGAGGTTACACCAACTGGCGGAGGCGAGAGGATTTGAACCTCCGGTCCCCGGTAAGGGGGACAACTCATTAGCAGTGAGTCCCATTCGGCCGCTCTGGCACGCCTCCTCGGGGATTCGATGCTCTCGAACCGCCGGATCGAAACATTACACATGCCCCGAGGGGAAACGCAAAACGGCTGGTCAGAGCCTTGACGATGGGCAGTCTCCACCGAGGAGAGGACAGTCGCCCGGCCGCACTCGGCAGAGTGAGGCGCATAATCACCACGTGACTCCACGCACCCGCCCCGACCTCGAATCGATCCCCGCCTATGTCCCCGGCCGCTCGTTCCCGGGTGCGGTGAAGCTCGCCAGCAACGAGACGACGGTCGGTCCGCTTCCGAGCGTCCAGAAGGCGATCGCGGAGGCCGCGGCCGGCCTCAACCGCTATCCCGACAACGGCGCGACCGAACTCGTCGCCGCGCTGTCGCACCGGCTCGGCGTACCGCCGGAGCAGGTCGCCGTGGGCTGCGGGTCGGTGGGCCTGTGCCAGGAACTCGTGCAGATCACCTGCGACGCGGACGACGAGGTGGTCTTCTCGTGGCGTTCCTTCGAGGCGTATCCCATCATCACAGCCGTGGCCGGCGCGACGGCAGTGCGCGTGCCGAACACCCCGGATCACGGACACGACCTGAAGGCGATGCTCGCAGCGATCACCGACCGCACGCGGCTGATCTTCGTGTGCAATCCCAACAACCCCACCGGGTCGCTGCTGGGCAAGGTGGAGCTCGAACAGTTCCTCGACGCCGTCCCCGACCACATCGTCGTCGCGCTGGACGAGGCGTACTTCGAGTATGTCCGCCCCGAGCCCGGCGAGGATCTGGCCGACGGTCTCGAACTCGCCGAGGGGCGGCCCAACGTCGTCGTGCTCCGCACGTTCTCCAAGGCCTACGGCCTCGCCGGTCTGCGCGTCGGGTACGCGGTCGCAGACCCGTCCCTGGTGACCGCCCTGAGCAAGGTCCACACGCCCTTCTCCGTCAACTCGCTCGCTCAGAGGGCGGCCGTGGCTTCGCTCGAGGCCGCGAACGAACTGCTCACACGCACGGATGGTGTGGTCGCCGAACGGCAACGTGTCCGCAACGCACTTGTCGACGCGGGCTACGAGATGCCTCCGAGTGCAGCGAACTTCCTGTGGCTACCGCTGGGCGAGCGCTCCGCCGCATACGCGGAGGCGGCCGCCGAGGCGGGTGTGATCCTGCGCAATTTCACCGGTGAAGGAACTCGGGTGACGATCGGCGACCCGCACGAGAACGACCTGTTCCTCCACTTCGCAACCGGGCAGGGGCGGGCCCTCGCGGGCCTCGCCTGACGAGACCCAACCGTTACGGTCGAGTATCGGCTGCGTGACCCGTTCCTGACAGACTCGGACGATCGGATCGGACCGGGCCGGAGGAACCGCATGGGGGCTGACAAGGTGCGCCGTGCCCTGTCGGCTTGCGCCCTCGTCGGCTTTCTCGTCGCCACCGGTACGACGCCCGCAGGCGCCGCAGGCCCGGACACCGTCCCGCTCCGGGCGATCGCGTTCGGCGACCTTCACGGAAACCTGTTGCCGCCACAAGGGTTGCACAGCACGGTCATCCGATCGGACGGTGTCTCGGTTCCCGCGGGCGGTGCCGCCTATCTGGCTTCCTACGTCCGCCAACTCCGAGAACAGGCCGAGCACTCCGTGCTCTATGCCGTGGGTGACACCTGGGGCTCGTCCCCCCTCGAGTCCGGCTTGTTCCACGACGAGCCGACCATCTCCCTGCTCGACGAACTCGACGTCACCGCGGCGACGCTGGGAAATCACGAATTGGACCGCGGTTACGAGGAATTCACGCGTCTACGGGACGGTGGTTGCCATCCGCAGGAAGGCTGTCGCTACACCGACTCCTTCGAGGGCGCGAACTTCCCCATCCTGGGCGCCAACCTGACAACGGCAGACGGAGCACCCGCTGCACTTCCCTACAGCATCGATTACGTCGACGGTCTGCCTGTCGGGGTCATCGGGGTTCTCCCCAGCAACACACCCGACATCATCCGGCCCGACGCAATCGCCGGACTGCAATTCGAAGACGAGATCGTTTCCGTCAACCGCACTGCGGACCTCCTCGGATCCCTCGGCGTCCGCTCGATCATCGTTCTCTACAAAGGCGATATCGGCGTCATCGACGGTGACGATCCGTGTCCGAGCGGAGATCGTGGTGCGGCTGCGATAGCGACCTCGGTGTCCCCCGCGGTGGACCTCATCATCACCTCCGACGGCGACCGGCACTTCAACTGCACCTACACCGACCCGGCGGGCGAGCCACGCACTGTGGTGCAGGGTGCCTCGCACGGGCGCATCCTGTCCGTCGCCGATCTGGTCATCGACCGTCGGAGCCGCGAGGTGTTGCGCGACAGGACAGTCGTGTTCACTCAGATCGTCACGCACGACATAGAGCCGGATCCGACCACTCTCGAGTTCGTCGACCGGGCGGTGGAGAAATCTGCCGAGGTCGCAAACAGGCCGATCGCTCGCATCGACGCCGACATCACACGACGTGAAACCGCGAGTGGCGAGTCGGCATTGGGCAATCTCGTCGCCGACGCACAACTCGCGGCCACCCGGCACCTGGGCGCCCGGATCGCGCTGACCAACCCCGGAGGGTTACGCGGCGACCTTCTCACCGGAGACGGCACCGTCTCGTACCGGGAGACCTACGCCGTGCAGCCGTTCGGCAACATGCTGCAGGTGGTCGATCTCACCGGAGCCCAGCTCGACGCGGTGCTCGAGCAGCAGTTCCAGAAAGCCCCGGTCGGTTCGGACATCGAGCGGATCCTGGCCCCGTCACACAACCTGAACTACACCCTCGATCGCCTCGCGCCGCGAGGAGAACGTATCCGGGAGATCACCATCGACGGCGACCCCGTGGACCCCGAGCACATCTACAAGGTGGTGATGAACAGCTTCCTCGCCCAGGGCGGAGACGGTTTCACCGTGTGTGCGGAGGCACAGGTTCGAGCGGGCGCAGGGAAGGAACTCGACGCCCTCAACACCTATCTCGCCACCCGTTCCCCTGTGAAGCGCCCGGCTGCCGACCGCATCCGGCTCCACTGACCGGCGTGCTCGCGTGCACCCGACCGGTCAGCTCAGGCCGAGCGCGTTCTCGAGCGTCGGCCACGCGGCCTTGATGTCCTCCTGCCAGTAACTCCACGAATGCGTGCCCCACGGGCGATAGACCACCTCTGCCGGTATGCCCAACTGCTGCAGGCGCCGATCGTAGGTGATGGTGCACACGTAAGTGCCGATCTCGAGGGGGGAACCGACGCTGAGTGCCTCCTGGTCCGCCTCGAGATCGCCCGGGCCGAGCAGTCCGTTGCCGGTACTCAGGAAGACGTCCTTGCCGCGAAGCCGCTCGGCGAGCAGATAGGAGTCGTGCTCCTCCCACGTCCGGTCGTCGAGCGGACCCCACATGTTGTCGGGATTACCGCCCTTGTATGCAACCGTTCCGCGCACGGTGTCTCGGGAGGAGTCACGGGAGGTGTCGTAGCAACCACTCATCGCGGCCACACCCTGATAGAGATCGGGGTTGCGGGTGATCAACGACATCGCCGCCGTCGCCCCCATCGACAGTCCTGCGACCGCGTTGACGCCGTTGCCACTGAAACGGGCGTCGATCAGCGGTGGTAATTCCTCCGTCAGGAAGGTCTCCCACTTGTTGACCCCGAGGACAGGGTCGGGATTCTTCCAATCGGTGTAGTAACTTCCGGTACCCCCGACGGGGAGTACGACGTTGGTGTTCTTGTCGGCGAAGAACTCCTCGATGTCGGTTCGCTGCGTCCACGTGCTCTCACGGAACTCCGACTCTTCTCCGGCACTGACTCCGTCGAGCAGGTACAGCGTGGGGCGAGGACCGCCCCACTCCGGATGGAGCACCTGAACCTGTACGACCCGGTCCATCGCCGCCGAGTGGACGAACAGTTTCGTCTGCCTGTCGGACACACGCTCGGCGTGGTCGATCCTGGCCGCCACCGCCGGTTCGGCATGGGCGGTCACCACACCCGAGAACGACGCCGTCAGCGCCATCGCGACAGCCGCCGCAAACCTCTTCACCATCGAACTCCCGTTTCCCGACGACCTGGGGAGTGATCTCACCGTTCGTACCTGTACCCGGTCAAGCGAACATGCATGCGACCCTAATACCCATTCTCCGATTCGTGACGCATCGGTAGCCGGGACGACCACCCCGCTCCCGCCGGGCGGCGGGGCGGGGTGTGCAGGAACGGGATCAGCAGAGGTGGTGTACTTCCTGCACTCCGTAGACCGGGGTCGGGATCCCCTCGTAGCGCGCCTTCAATTGCAGCGCCAGATACAGGGAGTAATGCCGGGACTGGTGCAGGTTTCCTCCGTGGAACCACAGACCGTCCTGTTGCGTGGGCTTCCACATGTTGCGCTGCTCGCCCTCCCACGGACCGGGGTCCTTGGTGGTGCCCGAACCCAGTCCCCAGCACTTGCCGACCTTGTCGGCGACGTCCTGGGATATCAGGTCGGCCACCCAACCGTTCATCGACCCGTAGCCGGTCGCGTAGACGACGAGGTCGGCGTCGAGTTCGGTGCCGTCCTCGAGGATGACGGACGTCTCGGTGAGCTCACGGACGTCGCCGTGGGCCAACGCGATGTCGCCGTTCGCGACGAGTTCCGAAGCGCCGACGTCGATGTAGTACCCGGCGGCGCGGCGCAGATACTTCATGAACAGGCCGGAGCCGTCGTCGCCCCAGTCGTGCAGGAAACCGGCCTTCTCGAGCCGATCGTAGAAGTCGGCGTCGCGCTCGCGAATCCTGTCGTAGATGGGGATCTGGAATTCGTGCATGATCCGGTACGGCAGGGATGCGAACGTCAGGTCGGCCTTCTCGGTCGTCACGCCGGCGGCGAGGGCACGTTCGGAGTACAGGTCGCCGAGACCGAGTTCCATGAGCGATTCGGAGCGGACGACGTGCGTCGAAGACCGCTGCACCATGGTGACGTCCGCCCCGACCTCCCACAGTGCACCGCAGATGTCGTGCGCGCTGTTGTTCGCACCGATCACGACGACCTTCTTGCCGGCATAGGCATCCGGCCCCGGATGCGCACTGGAATGGTGCTGTTCTCCCCGAAATCGCTCCATCCCAGGGAACTCGGGGATGTTCGGCTTACCCGACATGCCGGTCGCGATCACCAGCTGTTTCGGGCGCAGCACCACCGGTTCGCCGTCGCGCAGGAGATGGACCGTCCACTCTCCCGTCGCCTCGTCGTAGCTCGCCGAAGTGCACTGGGAGTTCGACCAGTACGGGACCTCCATGACCCTCGTGTACATCTCGAGCCAGTCCGCGATCTTGTCCTTGGGCGCGAAGACCGGCCAGTTGTCGGGGAAAGGCAGGTACGGCATGTGGTCGTACCAGACGGGATCGTGGAGGCAGAGCGACTTGTAGCGGCCACGCCACTGGTCGCCGGGCCTATCCTGCTTGTCGAGCACGAGCGTAGGGACTCCGAGCTGGCGCATGCGTGCACCCAGTGCGATGCCACCCTGTCCACCGCCGATGATCACGACGTACGGCGGGCGCGTGTAACCGAGTTCGCGTTCTTCGATCTCGCGCTCCTCCGACCAGTTGATCCGATGCTTGTTCGCACCGTGATTCGTGCCGCGAGGGCGGCGCGTGCCCGTACTCTCCTCGTGCCCCTTCAGTTCCTGCATCGCGGTCAGCAATGTGAAGGCACGGTCTTCACCGGTCTCGTCGTCGCGCTTCAGGCGCAGATGACCGACGCCTCTGCCCACCGCGGTCTCGAACGCGATCCAGGCGCTGAGCACGCCGTCCTCGTCGGACGCGGGTTCGGTGGTGCGGAAGCCACTCGGATCGGTGTCGGCAAGTCGTGCGTGCAGCATGTCCGTCACACCCTCGCGCCCCTCGACGGTCTTGATGTTCCAGGTGAAGGCAACGAGATCACGCCAGAAGGAATCGGAGCCGAACAGACCGGCTGCGGTGGCGATGTTCCGCTGTGCGAGTGCGGTTTCGAAAGCACGTAACCAGGTGCCGACACGTTCGTCGGGGGTGGCGGATCCAGTGTTCGAGGGCTGTGCGAGGGTGTCCGTCATTCCGAGTCCTTTCCGAGTAGATGTGATCCAGGACACTCCTTCGATCGGATCGTGGCAAGCACTGCCTTCACGGACCCCCGGCGCATGTTTCTGCCCATCGAGGACCGGGAACGCACAAGTGCACCGAGTCGTCGAACATGATGGAGCCCGACATGACCGTTCTCGTCGTCACGGACAGTCCCGAAGGCCCGACCCAGAAGATCGCGCGTCTCGTCGCCGATGCACTGGCCGAGCGGGACATCGACGTCACCGTCGGGGATACCTCGGACCTCGAGCGTACGGAGGAATACGAAGGGATTGTCTTCGGTGGCGAAGTCGATGCCGGGGAGTACTCGCCGGATACGATCGAGATCCTCACGTCGCGGGCCT
This sequence comes from Rhodococcus sp. NPDC047139, assembly GCF_040643435.1. Classification (NCBI taxonomy): domain Bacteria; kingdom Bacillati; phylum Actinomycetota; class Actinomycetes; order Mycobacteriales; family Nocardiaceae; genus Rhodococcus; species Rhodococcus sp. NPDC047139. The sequence goes on along the minus strand of NZ_JBEYUH010000003.1, from coordinate 374,579 downwards.
CCGGGCTGAGTCAGCAACTCGTGTGGCTGTTCGCAGTGGGTGACGAAAGCTCTCAGGACACACCGGATCTGATCTCCGAACTCGCGGCACTCGACTACCGCTCCTTCGATCCGTCGACCGGCGAGGACGAAGTGCGTTCGTGGGCGTCGTATATCGCCGACGAGATCGACGGACACAGCTGAACCCACACCCTCCCCGGAGCCGAGAGGGGCCATCATGCTCCACACGGATGTCGCACCGGGCGTGCATCGTCTCGCGCATGCCGACGTCAACGTCTATCTGATCGAGGACGAGGACGGAGTAACCGTCGTCGACACGGGTCTTCCCGCGACGGCCGGTCGCATCCAGGACGCCGTCGCGCGGATCGGCAGGCGTCCCGACGATGTGCGGGCGATAGTCCTCACCCATGCTCATTTCGACCACGTCGGTTCGGCGCAGCGCCTTCGGGAGCGTTGGCGGGTACCGGTGTGGGCGCACCGCGACGAGAAGTTTCTGGCCGCCCACCCCTACCGCTACCAGCACGAGCGCGCCCGCCTGCTGTATCCCGTCCGCTATCCCGCCTGCATTCCTGTGCTCGCGCGGATGACCGTGGCGGGAGCCCTGTGGGTACGCGGTATCGACGACGTGAAGATCTTCCACAGCGCCGAACCGCTCGACCTGCCGGGCCGGCCGGTTCCCCTCCATACCCCTGGCCACACCTACGGGCACTGCGCACTGCATCTGCCGGACCGCGACACTGTGATCGTCGGCGATGCAATCGTCACGCTCGACCCGTACACCGGGCGACACGGCCCGCAGATCGTCTCCGGTGCAGCGACGGCCGACAGTGAGACCGCGCTCGCGTCGCTGTCGGCGATCGCCGGTACCGGTGCGACCCATGTTCTCGTCGGCCACGGTGAGCCCTGGCATGCCGGAGCTGCCTCGGCCGTGGAACAAGCAGTACTCGCCGGACCGAGCTGAAGAAGCTCGCAAGGCAGAAGAAAAGCTCGCAGCCCCTGTGACTGTCCACGGGGGCTGCGAGCTTTGCTGCAGGCCTGCTGGCTTATGGCCCGAACTGCGGAAGCGGAGGGATTTGAACCCCCGTTGGTGTTACCCAAGCTCGCTTTCAAGGCGAGTGCATTCGGCCGCTCTGCCACGCTTCCGTGGCAGATCCTAACCGATTCGCGGTCTCAGCGATCGCCGAGCGTCTGCTCGACGCGCGTGAACACGCGAGCCAACATGTCGAGTTCGTCCGCAGACAGCAGGTCGATGAGGTGAGCCCGTACGTCGTCGACGTGGGTCGGGGCCGCCTCGCGCAGTCGTCGCCTGCCTTCGTCGGTGATGGTGGCGAGCACACCGCGGCCGTCGTCGGGGCACGAGCCGCGCACGACCATCCCTTCCTGCTCCATCCGCCGGATCTGGTGGGTGAGACGGCTACGGGAAGAGAGCACGCCGTCCGCGAGGTCGCTCATGCGCAGTGCGCCGTGGGGCGCTTCGGTGAGCATGACCAGGATCCGATATTCCGCCAACGACAATCGATGCCGATCGTTCAGCGAACGATTGAGGGCGCTCATGAGGCGGTTGTTGCCGTCCATGTAAAGGCGCCAGGCCTCCTGCTCCTTTGCGGTCAGCCACTTCGGTTCGTCGCGTTCGCCAGTCACCCCGGGAAGTCTATGCAGACTCTTCGAATGCGTTACTCCTCGGTAGTTCGGAGCCCGGGCGTGGACACGACCGGAGTGACCGCCCCCTCCCTGTACCGCACGCGATAGCGTCCAACACATGTATGCAATCGTCGCCACCGAGCCCGGTGGTCCTGAAGTTCTCCGGTGGACCGAGCAACCCGACCCGGACCTCGCTCCCGGTCACGTACTTCTCGATGTCGCGGCGACAGCGGTGAACCGCGCCGACCTGCTGCAACGACGGGGACTGTATCCGCCACCGCCCGGCGCCAGCGAGATCCTGGGCCTCGAATGCTCCGGTGTGATCTCCGACCTCGGCGACGGTGTGACCGGCTGGAAGATCGGCGATCGTGTCTGCGCCCTGCTCAGCGGCGGCGGCTACGCCGAGAAGGTCGCCGTGCCCGCCTCCCAGTTGCTGCCGGTGCCCAAGGGCATCGATCTCGCGGTCGCCGCATCACTTCCCGAGATCGCGTGCACCGTATGGTCCAACGTCGTGATGACGGCCGGCCTGACCCGCGGCGAGGTCCTGCTCGTCCACGGTGGCGGCGGCGGGATCGGAACACACGCCATCCAGGTGGGTAAGGCGCTCGGCGCGAAGGTGGCGGTCACCGCCTCGGCCGGCAAACTCGACAGGTGCCGCGAACTGGGCGCCGACCTGGCGATCGACTATCGCGAGCAGGACTTCGTCACCGAGGTCCGCAACGCTTTCGGCGGCGCCGACGTGGTGCTCGACAACATGGGCGCGAAATACCTGTCCCGGAACATCGACGTTCTCGCTCCCGATGGGCGTCTGGTCGTCATCGGCATGCAGGGCGGCACCAAGGGCGAACTGCACCTGGGCAAGCTCCTCGCCAAGCGCGGCCACGTCATCGCGACCGGTCTGCGCGGCCGACCCGACTCGGGGCCCTCGGGCAAGAGCGCGATCATCGACTCCGTGCGCGCGGGCCTGTGGCCGCTCATCGAGGAAGCGAAGGTTCATCCCGTCGTGCACGCCGAACTTCCCATCACCGAGGCCGCGCGGGCACACGAACTGCTCGACAGTCCCGAAACGGTCGGAAAGGTGGTGCTGCGGATCGACCGCGGCTAGAGGTTGCGAAGCTCCCGGACGAGCTGATCCACCTCGAAGCTCGTGGTGTAGGGGGCGAGGCCGATGCTCACTGCTCCCCCTTCGTCGCTGACGCCGAGGGAATCGAGGAGCCGGCTCGATCCGCGCACACTCGCCACCGTCGCGATGCGGCGGTCGGCGAGATGCGCGGCGACCTTCTCGGCCGGCACACCGTCGACGGTGAAGCTCAGCGTCGGGACACGGCTCGACGCGCGGCCGAGCACGATCACCCCGGTGAGGCTGTCGAGCTGCCGCATCAGGCGGTCGAACAGCACGTCCTGGTGGTTCTGCATCGAGCTGATCGAGACGTCGAGACGCTCGCGACGCGACCCGGTGGCGTCGTCGTCGAGGGATGCGAGGAAGTCGATGGATGCCGGCACCCCGGCGAGCAGACCGAACTGGTGGCCGCCCACTTCGAGGCGCTCGGCTCCACGCGCATGCGGGTTCAGCGACACCGCGGGCACCCGCTCGAGATGCGCGGGATCACTGAAGACGAGTGCGCCGATCTGCGGTCCGCCCCACGCGGCGATGTCGACGGTGAGGACGTCGGCTCCGAGATCTGAGACGTCGATGTGGGCGTAAGGGGCTGCACCGGCCGCATCGACGACCATGAGGCCACCCACTTCGTGGACGAGATCGGCGACGGCGCGCACGTCGGGCGCAGTGCCCACGATCGAGGAGGCCGCGGTGAGCGCCACGAGCCGGGTGGTCGGGGTGATGAGTTCCTCGTACTGCCAGGTGGGCAGTTCGCACGTCTCGATCTCCACCTCCGCCCACCGCACCTGCGCGCCGTAGCGGCTGGCGACCCGCAGCCACGGAGCGATGTTCGCTTCGTCGTCGAGTCGCGACAAGACCATGCCGGTGCCGAGTCCGAGGCGGGAGCTGAGCGCTTCGGCGAGCCAGGCGAGCAGCACCGCGTGGCTCGGGCCGAGGACGACCCCGGCCGGGTCTGCGCCCACCAGCTCCGCAATCGCGATGCGCGCATCCTCGAGAATCGCAGCACTTCGACGCGACGACAGGTGCCGTCCCGTCGCGGAGGCAGCCGAGTTCCTGAAAGCGGTGGACACGGTGCGTGACACCACGTCGGGGATCTGCATTCCGGCCCGCTGATCGAGGTGGATCCAACCGTCGCCGAGCGAGGGGATCAGCCCCCGGATCCGGGCAACGTCGTAAGCCATGGCAGACACTCTAGGTCCCCGCTGCAACAGTGATGTGGCGTGCCCGCATGTACCAGGCCTCTCGGTAGGCTCGATCGGGTACCCGTAATCCCGAGGAACCAGGGGCCACCGGGCGCCCTGGGGTGGCAAAGGGAAGAATGAAGCCATGACGCATCCGGACAACGACCAGGTTCTCGTAATCGGCCCCGACGGCCGGCCCGTCCGTGTCTCACGGGAGGAGGCGGCTCGTGTCGAAGCCGACACCGACGCGGACGGCAAAGCAGAAGCCGAGGGTGGAAGCGAATCACTGACCGACATGGTCGAGCAGCCGGCGAAGGTCATGCGGATCGGCACCATGATCAAACAGCTCCTCGAGGAAGTGAAAGCTGCGCCGCTCGACGACGCCAGCCGCACCCGGCTCAAGGACATCCACCTGTCGTCCATCCGTGAGCTCGGTCAGGGACTCGCCCCGGATCTCCGCGAAGAACTCGAGCGACTCGCCTTGCCGTTCAACGAGGAGTCCGTGCCGTCCGACGCGGAGCTGCGCATCGCGCAGGCGCAGCTCGTGGGCTGGCTCGAGGGTCTGTTCCACGGCATCCAGACCGCCCTGTTCGCCCAGCAGATGGCGGCTCGCGCTCAGCTCGAACAGATGCGTCAGGGTGCCCTGCCGCCGGGCGTCGTCCAGGGCGGTCGGGGTCCCCACGATCAGCCCCTTCCGAGTCAGACCCAGCCCGGCACCGGTCAGTACCTGTAGTCCCGAAGGGGGTACGCCCGGGACTTCGGTACCACTGCGACGGGTACGCTCGGGTCCCGTGTCAGCGTCTGGAGCAGCAACGTGAGTCGGGTCAGCATCGAAACGCGCGGCGCCTGCGTCGACTTTCCCATCTTCGACGCCAAGACCCGGTCCCTGAAGAAGGCGTTCCTGGGCAAGGCGGGTGGAGCGATCGGCCGCAACAACTCCGACGTCGTGGTCGTCGAGGCTCTGCGCGACATCACGATGTCGCTGAAGGAAGGCGATCGCGTCGGCCTCGTCGGCCATAACGGTGCCGGCAAGTCCACGCTGCTGCGTCTACTCTCGGGAATCTACGAACCCACGCGTGGCTCCGCGAGGGTGAAAGGCCGCGTCGCGCCGGTCTTCGACCTCGGCGTCGGCATGGACCCGGAGATCTCCGGCTACGAGAACATCATCATCCGCGGCATGTTCCTCGGGATGAGCCGCAAGCAGATGCTGGGCAAGGTCGACGAGATCGCCGAGTTCACCGAGCTGGGCGACTACCTCAACATGCCGCTGCGCACGTACTCGACCGGTATGCGTGTTCGTGTCGCGCTCGGCGTGGTCACCAGCATCGACCCCGAGATCCTGCTGCTCGACGAAGGCATCGGCGCCGTCGACGCGGAGTTCATGAAGAAGGCCCGCGTGCGCCTGCAGGATCTCGTCGCGCGCTCGGGCATCCTCGTGTTCGCCAGCCATTCCAACGAGTTCCTCGCGCAGCTGTGCGACCAGGCGATGTGGATCGATCACGGGCAGATCCGCGAGCAGGGCGACATCGAGCACGTGGTCCGCGCGTACGAAGGCGACGAAGCGGGCGACCACGTGCGCACGATCCTCCACGAGCTGGAGCGCGAGCGGAACACGAAAGCCGGTTCCGACACCGCCGCCTCGGCAGGTACGAACGGTGGCTGACGAACGGATCATCGGCGTCGTCGTGACGCATCGCCGTCGTGAACTGCTGGCCGACTCCTTGAAAGTACTTGCCTCGCAGTCCCGCCCGCTCGACCACCTCGTAGTGGTCGACAACGGCGACGAAGAGGCGGTCCGTGAGCTCGTCGAGGCGGTGGACCTGCCCACGAGCTATCTCGGGTCGAAGCACAATCTCGGTGGTGCGGGCGGCTTCGCTCTCGGCATCCTGTACGCCTTGTCGCTGGGAGCCGATCGTGTATGGCTCGCCGACGACGACGGCCGTCCCGAAGGCCCGGACGTCCTCGCCACACTGCTCGACTGCGCTCGGCGCAACGGCTTGGCCGAGGTGTCGCCCGTCGTGTGCGACATCGCGCAGCCCGACCGCCTCGCCTTCCCCCTGCGACGCGGCGTCGTGTGGCGTCGGTGGCGCCACGAACTCGGCGACGAAGACCTGTTGCCCGGCATCGCCTCGCTCTTCAACGGCGCGCTCTTCACGGCGGCGGCGATCGAGTCGGTGGGTGTCCCCGACCTGCGGTTGTTCGTCCGAGGCGACGAGGTCGAGGTACACCGGCGTCTCGTGCGCTCGGGGCTGCCGTTCGGCACGTGCCTGCAGACGGCATATCTGCATCCCGACGGATCCGACGAGTTCAAGCCGATCCTCGGCGGCCGGATGCACACGCAGTATCCGGACAACGACACCAAACGCTTCTTCACCTACCGCAATCGCGGCTACCTCCTGTCGCAGCCGGGCCTGCGCCGACTGTTGCCGCAGGAATGGGTTCGCTTCGGTTGGTACTTCCTCGTCACCCGCCGCGACCCGGCAGGACTGCGCGAATGGATCCGGCTGCGCAAACTCGGCCGCGAGGAGAAGTTCGAGCGGCCCTGACGTCACTGTCACCCGGATAGGACCTTCTCGAATCCCTACCTCCCAGCCTCTTCGACGCGAGGTATCGGGCTCAGTTCCTCGCGGCGACGATGATGGCGTGGATGATCCACACGGGCAGCCACGCTCCGCAGGTGATCGCGGTGAGCACCAGGTGCAGAAGGTGCGGGCAGTCGGCACGCTTGACGTTGTTGACCGTGACCTGCTGAACGGGCGCGTACGGCTGCGGAGGCGGATAGGGATAGGCCGGCTGCTGGGAGAAGTTCGGCTGTTGCTGCTCGTACAGTCTCCGCTGCTGATCTGCGAGCCGTCGCTGCTGTTCGTCGTGGGCCAGATGCCGATGATGTTCTTCCAGACGACGCGCGTGTTCCTCGCGTTCGTGGTGCTCTCTCCACGCGCGCAGACGGTTCAATTCCTCGAGTTCGCCGGGTTCCAGAGCGCGTTGGAATTTTGGACTCGGGTCCCGATTCCCCAGGGGATCGGTCATCAGTGGTCTCCTTCGAGTTCGCGATTTCCGCCGTAGAACAATCGGCACAAGGCGCGTCATTTGCCCGCTTTGCGGACTTTGCGTATTCGATCACTTGCGAATCGACCCGGTGCCACGACTCGTTACACCGCCGAACCCAGGGGACGGCCCGGCTCCGATGTGGTCAGGGGCGGACGGCAGGACACAATCCGGCAAATCCGACCACGCGCGTTGCCACTTCGCCTTACGCTGTCGCCACACTCGACCTCTGGAGTAGTGATGACCCCTCGTGCCACCACCCCGTCGACCCTCTGCGAAGCCTTTCAGACCACTGCCGCGGCCTATCCCGACAAGGTCGCACTGCGCACCCCCGACGATTCCGTCCGCTACACCTGGCGTCAGTACGCCGAACGCGTCGCCCGTCTCGCTGCAGGTCTCGCCGGACTCGGCGTGAGCCGAGGAGACACCGTCGGGATCATGCTCACCAATCGGCCCGAATTCCATCTCGTCGATACTGCGGCGATCCACCTCGGTGCCGTGCCGTTCTCGATCTACAACTCGCTGACCGCCGAACAGATCTCGTACGTGCTCGGCAACGCCGGGAACCGCGTGATGATCACCGAGGAGCAATTCGTTCCCGTCCTGCGGCAGGCGATCGGCGACACGAAGGTCGAGCACCTCGTGTGCGTCGACGGCAAACCCGAAGGCGTAATGTCCCTCGACGATCTCGAAGCCGCCGCCGACCCGGCGTTCGACTTCGACGCTTCCTGGAAGGCTGTGCAACCCTCCGACCTGCTGACCCTCATCTACACCTCCGGTACCACCGGGCCGCCGAAGGGGGTCGAACTCACCCACGCCAACCTGCTGGCCGAACTGGCGGCGACAACCACCTATCTGCCTACCGGACCGGACGACCGGATCCTGTCGTACCTACCCGACGCCCACATAGCCAACCGCTGGGGTTCGCACTACTCGAGTCTCTACAGCGGCATGCAGATCACCACGCTCGACGACCTCAAACAGGCCATCGCGGTGCTGCCCGGCCTCCGTCCCACGCTGTTCGGCGCCGTCCCGCAGGTTTGGTACAAGCTCAAGGCCGCGATCGACAAGACCCTCGCCGAAGAGTCCAGCCCCGTCAAGAAGAAGCTCGCGCTGTGGGCGATCGATGTCGGGCGTAAGCGAGCGCGACTGCAGTCCGACGGTAAACCCGTGCCACGCACGCTCGAAATCCAGCACGCGGTGGCCGACCGGCTGGTGCTGTCCGCGATTCGCGGCAAGCTCGGACTCGACGAGGTGCGCGCGGCCGTCACCGGCGCAGCGGCAATCTCACCAGAAGTGCTCGAATTCGTTTTGGCACTGGGAATTCCATGCTCGGAAGTGTGGGGAATGTCGGAAACCTCGTGCGTTGTCACGATGAACAGGCCGGGCGCCATCCGTATCGGCACCGTCGGGCAGGCCGTACCCTGCGCGACCATCAAGGTGGCCGACGACGGCGAACTGCTCGTCTCCGGACCGCTGCTCATGAAGGGTTACCGCAACGATCCCGACAAGACCTCGGAAGCAATCGATTCCGACGGGTGGCTGCACACGGGCGATATCGGTGAGATCGATGCGGACGGCTATGTCCGGCTGATCGACCGGAAGAAGGAGATCATCGTCAACGCGGCGGGGAAGAACATGTCGCCCGCCAACATCGAAGGTGCGTTGCGCGCTGCCTGCCCGATGCTCGGCGGCGCCGTCACCATCGGCAACGACCGTCCGTACAACGTCGCATTGCTCGCGCTCGACCCCGACGCCCTGGCCGTTTTCGCAGAACAACACGGGCTGAGCGGTAGCCACGAGGAGCTCGCGCAGAATCCTGTGGTCCTCGACTCGATCGCCAAGTCGGTGGAGGAGGCGAACAGCAAACTGTCGCGGGTCGAGCAGATCAAGAAGTACACGGTGCTGACGTCGGTCTGGGAACCCTCGGGCGACGAACTGACCCCGACGATGAAGCTCAAGCGCAAGCCGATCGACGCGAAGTACGCGGAGGAGATCGACAAGCTGTACGCCGACGCCTGACCCGATTCGTCGCCGCACTCTCGCCGAGCACCCCTGCACGGTCCTGCACCCGGATGTGCATAATGCACGGGACCGTTCAGGGGGAACGGCCGGCTCGACAGGGGGACAGCCGTGAACGACTGCGCCTGCGTCCCACATCGACCCGCAGCTCGACGGAAAGAGAATGCGTTGACGATGCGTACGTTCGTTTCGATCGCCCTCTCGGGCATGACGGTGGTTGCCCTGGCAGCCTGCGGCAGCAGCGCCTCGAGCGAGGGCGGGGAGGACGTCTACCTCGCCCGTCTCGGAGAGGCCGGGATCGACACCGGTGACCGCGATGCCGTGCTCGAAGTGGGTGAGAAGACCTGCGACCAACTCCAGGAGAACGCCGACAACACCGGCGAGGACGCGGCTGCGACGGATCTGGTCGTCGGCTTCACCGGGCCCTCCCGCGACGCCGGTTACGACGCCCTCGACGCGGTGACGATCAGCGTGGCGAGCGTGACGAGCCTGTGCCCGGATCTCCTGGGAGAAGACGCCTCCCGGGAGATCCAGAAGCAGTGGGACCAATTCGTGACCGGACGGAACACCTTGTCGGACTCACTCGGCGGTTGAGCGGGTCCTACCGCCGAGAATCCGTGAGCGAGGCGGTGTAATCCCCGACGATCTGCTCGGCGATGTCGCGCACCTTGACGTTACGGTGCTGAGAGAAGGCCACCAGCTTTTCGAAGGCGGTGTCGGCATCGCACTCGAAGGTGGCCATCATCAGCCCCACTGCTCTGCCGAGCGTCGAGCGCGTCTCCAATGCTGTTCGAAGCTGGTCGGATTCACGTTCGCTAGCCGCCAGAATCTGCTCACGCAGCCACGACAGCTCGAGGTTCACACGGATGCGAGCGACGAGCTCGTCGGGGTGAAAAGGTTTGGTGATGTAGTCGTCGGCGCCGGTGCGCAGACCACCGATCGCGGCTTCCGCACCGGCCCTGGCCGTGAGGAGGATGACCGGCAGCCGAGACATCGCGGGGTCCCTGCGGATCTCCCCGAGCAGCGCCACGCCGTCCCGGCCGGGGAGCATGATGTCGCTCAGAACGAGATGCGGGAGCCGCGACCGGAGTCGCTCGAGCGCGGTATCGCTGTCCGCCACCGCGTCCACGTGCCAGTTCTCCCGACGCAACAACTGCGTCAGGTAGTCACGCATGTCGGCGTTGTCCTCGATCACCAGGATCCGCGGCACCGACTCCGCGTCCTCGTCCTGTGGAGACGGCCCGCCGTGGGGGACGGTGTCCCTACCCCACTGGTCGGCTTCGCTCACGTACGGAGCGCTCAGATCCACCGGCACCGTTCCCGCCGAGGATTCCGACCCCGGACCGACGATGCGGGGAACGGACACAGTGAAAGTACTGCCTTGCCCGACCTCACTGGCCACGGTCACCGTCCCGTCGAGCGCTTCGACCCAGTCCGAGACGAGGGACAGGCCCAGCCCGATCCCTTCCTCACTGCGCCCGCCGTCTCGCTCGATGCGATGGAACCGGTGGAAGACGCGATCGAGTTCCGCCTCCGGTATGCCCAAGCCCGTGTCGACGACCTTCAGCACCAGTCGATCGTCCTCCACGTCCAATTCCACATCGATGGATCCGGCAGGGGTGTACTTGACGGCATTCGAGAGCAGATTGAGGACGATATGGGCCCACAGCTGGGGATCGAGCTGGATCGGCTCCGCTGCAGCATCCGAGACCCGGCAGGTCAGAGCGAGGCCCGCGCGGTGCGCCGCATCGGCGAACAGGTCCACACATTCGGCTGTGAGCGCCGCCGGATCGGTCGGCTGCAGGTCCTTGTTCGACGCATCGGCTTCCACACGGGTCACCTCGAGCAACGCGTCGACAAGTCGTTGCAGCCTGAGTGCGGCCCGCTGGGCGGCTTCCAGCGTGTGCCTCTGAGCCTCGGTCAATGCCGTGGCCTCGCCGAGCACACTCTGCAGCGGACCGAGAAGCAGCGTCAGCGGTGTGCGGAACTCGTGGCTGATCGATTCGAGGAAACGAGTCTTGGCTGCGTCCAGTGCTGCGAATGCATCGGCTCGGCGGCGCTCGGCGTCCATTGCCTCCGCATCCCGCAGCAGACCCGAGATCTTGGTGGCGACGAGGTCGACGAAGTCGGCATAGGCAGCGTCGAACACCCGATAGGCGCTCAGACCAATCGCGAGAACGCCGAACGGAGCTTCGCGTCCGGGAGCCTTCAACGGTGCGAGCAGGATTCGGTCGACCGGATGATCGCCGAGGGCTCGCTGCGGGTCGAGCAGATCGGGGCACCGCTCGGCGACGCCGGAGACGATGATCGGTTCGGATTCCGTGACCGCTCTCGTCAGCAGAACGTCCCGGTCCGGTCCGAGAAGGGAGTCCGACGCGTTCGGCCTTGTTCCGAGCGATGCGGACTGTGTCCAGGCCCGTCGAGGCTTGCCGGGGTCCACCACCCGTGTGTCGAGGAAGATCGCCGCCAAGGGGATATCCGCGTAACTCGGAGCGAGGACATCCAGCGCGGAACGACAAGTATCGGTCACGGATGCTCCCGAATCGGTGATCGCCACCGTCCCCAGACAACTCAGCGCCTCCAACCGACGCTCACCGAGTATCTGCGCCGTGACGTCGCTGGTCGCTACGAACACCCCTGCCACCTTGCCGGACTCGTCGCGGATCGGACTGTAGGAGAAGGTCCAGTAGGTCTCCTCCACATATCCGTGACGCTGCATGAACAGCAGTTCTTTCTCGGCGAAGGTCGCGGTGCCGCCCATCGCCCGTTCGACGCGAGAACCGACTTCGTCCCACACTTCGGGCCAGCATTCGGGGGCCGGTTGAGCAACCGCCGCGGGATACTTGTCGCCGAGAACGGGGATGATCGCGTCGTTGAAGATCTGCACCAGCTGCGGCCCCCACCACAACAGCATCGGCACTTCCGAGGGCAACACCGTTCGTACTGCCATGCGTAACTCCGCCGGCCAGGACTCGACCGGCCCCAAGGGAGTGGCCGACCAGTCGGTGTTCCGGAATCGTTCTCGGCTCTCTCCCGGTCCCGCGAACAAGCGATCCGCCGACCAGGCCTCTTCCGAATCAGCTGTCGCCGCCATCCCCTCGCCCCTGTCTCCGGCACCCGAGCACACACACAAGTGGCATTCTCCCCCGAGATCGTGCGGACCGAGACATAAGGAAGACATACGACGAACGAATACGTACGAGGACGAGTTGTGTGGATGCGGCCCCGCAATCCGGGGCTGGATCCACTCAAGTCCCCATGCAACGAGCGCGAGGAGCGACAGCAACACCGTCCTCGATCACGTCTGCTTCGGTCGATCGGGGTCGTCGAACCCGCGCGGCCCGGGTGCATTGAGACCGTAGCGAACTCCCACCATCCGGATCGTGAAGCACAGCGCCGCGGCGGCGAGCGCCGGCAGCAGGGTCGGTATGTCGAGGCTCGCGCAGACGACGATGACGCTCGCCGCGACCATCGCCGGAATGGCGTAGAGATCACTGTTCAACACCACAGGAACGCGCCGGATCAGCACGTCGCGCAATGTGCCGCCACCGACGCCGGTGATCGTGCCGAGGATGATCGCCTGCACCGGGCCGAGGCCGAAGTCGAGTGCCTTCACCGCTCCGGTGACGGCGAACAGGCTCAGGCCCGCCGCGTCGAACATTGTGATGGGTGCGGACAGACGCTCGAGTTTGCGGGCGAAGAACGCGAGGAGACTGCCGGCCGCGGCAACGGCGAGATATCGCCAGTCACTGAACGTCGCGGGTGGCAGGTCGTCGATGAGGATGTCGCGGATGATGCCGCCGCCCAGCGCTGTGATCATTCCGAGCGTCACGACCCCGACGATGTCGATCCGGATGACGCGGACGGCGGTGAGCGCTCCGTTGAGCGCGAACGCGAACGTGCCGAGCAGGTCGAGCGCGAGCAGCAACGTACTCTGCGCGTTCAGGTCCACGCGTCCCCCCGTCCGTCATGCCTCGTCGAAGAATGTCAGCGCCGCGACGACCAGCGCAGCCGTTCCGGTGTCGAGGGTGGGCTGGATCGGCGGCGCGAACTTCGCCGAGTGGTTGACCGGCACATCGTCGGCAACGCGTCCTTCGGTTTCGGCCTGCCGATAGAGATCGGGATCGGTCCCGCCGATCCCCCAGTAGGTATACGGGATGCCGAGGGCACGCGGGATGTCGCTGAAGTCCTCGCTCGCTGTCAGCAGCGGAAGTTCGCCGGCGTCCTCCCCGAAGTGGTGATCGAATGCGGCCGCCACACGCTCGGTGACCGCAGGGTCGTTGTCGGTCATCGGGTACTGGTCGAGCAACTCGAATTCGGGAGGTCGCGGCGAGCGGGAAGCGTCGCATTCGGCGACGACGATCCGCTTCACCGCGGCGAGAATCGCGCGCCTGGTGTCCTCGTCGTAGGTGCGGATGTTGAGCAAGATCGTCGCCCTGTCCGGGATGACGTTGCTCTTCGTTCCGGCCTGGACACTGCCGACGGTGAGCACGACCGGCTCCCCAGGTTGCGTCTCGCGGGCGATGATCGTCTGCAATCTGACGACGATCATCGCGGCGAGTACGACCGGGTCGATACCGGCCTGCGGCATCGACCCGTGTGCGCCTCGGCCGTGGACGGTGATTCGCATGCTGTCCGCGGCCGAGAGGGTCGGGCCACTGCGCGTACCGACGAGGCCGGCAGGGAAGGCGAGCACATGCTGGCACAACGCCACATCGGCCTTCCCGGCGATCTCGGCGAGCCCGTCGTCCACCATGCGCTGAGCGCCGTCCGCGACCTCTTCCCCGGGCTGGAACACCGCGACGAGCCTGCCCCGCCACTGTTCGGTGGACCGGGCCAGCAGTTCCACCGCACCGACCAGGCATGCGACGTGCACGTCGTGGCCGCACGCGTGCATCACGGGAGTCTCGTTTCCGGCCGCGTCCGTCGCCGTCGCCGCGCTGGCGTAGTCCAGGCCCGTCTCCTCCCGGACCGGCAGGGCATCCATATCAGCACGCAGCAGCACCCCCGGGCCGTCACCGTTCTGCAGGACACCGACGACGCCAGTGCCACCCACATGGGTGTGCACCTCGCATCCTGCGGCGTGCAATCGCTCGACGACCTCGGCCGCGGTGCGCGTCTCCCGATGCGACAACTCCGGATGGGCGTGCAGGTCGCGGTACAAGTTCTCCTGATTCGCGCGGATCTCGTCCAACTGCTGCAGGACCGACGCCATGAGTCCTCCCGATACTCGGTGCGATCGACGGCACGATCCGGATACCGCACAGGACCGGTCTCGACACTCCGTGCACTTCTCGTCGAGAAGTTTGCGCAGAATCGACCGGATCTGCGCACCCGCCGAGGTCCCGCTCACCCCGCGCCCGCACAGAGCAATTTCCGGCGCGGGTAGGCTCGGGATCCGTGTCTGATGCCCTCACCGTCGACGACGAACCCATCGAGTCGTCCTCACGCTCGTTCCGGCGCGCGTTCCAGGATCTGCGCGAAGGCTTCAACCACCGTGAACTGTGGTTGCTGCTCGGCTGGCAGGACATCAAACAGCGCTACCGGCGGTCGGTCCTCGGGCCGATCTGGATCACCATTGCGACGGGTGTCACGGCGATCGCAATGGGTGTGCTGTACGGCACCCTGTTCAACCTCGACGTGCCCGAATTCCTCCCGTACGTCGCGCTCGGCTTCATCATCTGGAACCTGATCCAGGGGTCGATCCTCGAGGGCGCGGACGTGTTCATGTCCAACGAGGGCCTGATCAAACAGCTGCCCACGCCGCTGAGCGTGCACGTCTACCGACTGGTGTGGCGGCAGATGATCCTGTTCGCGCACAACATCGTCATCTACATCGGCATCCTCATCGTCTTCCCCCGCCAGCTGCACTGGACGGCGCTCGCGGCGATCCCCGCCCTCGCACTGATCGCCATCAACGCCGTGTGGGTGTCACTGGTCTTCGGCATCCTCGCGACCCGGTACCGCGACATCGCCCCGCTGCTCAGCAGCATCGTCCAGCTGCTGTTCTTCATGACGCCGATCATCTGGACGGAGAAGACCCTCGAGGGCACCGGCAACGAGGACCGGGCGCGGATCGCCGAGATCAACCCGCTCTACCACTTCCTCGACATCGTGCGGACACCGCTGCTCGGCGGCGACCAGCAGCTCTACCACTGGGTCATCGTCCTGATCATCACCGTCGTCGGCTGGGGTATCGCCCTGCTCGCGATGCGCAACTACCGCTCACGCGTCGCCTACTGGGTCTGAGCCGGTTCTAGCCGGATCAGCTGGGACCGGTGGATCGGTTCCCTGTCGGTGATCCGGAAACCCGCGGACTCGAGCGCCCGGTAGGTCTCGGTGTCGGTGAACCGGTGGGGCTCGAAGCGCCACCACACGTTGTTCGGATGCCACACCCGGAAGCCGGTCTCCCGCTCCCCGTCGGCGACCACCCACAGCACCTCGCATCGCGCCGCCGCACGGTCGGCGAGTTCGGACGGCGAGGCGTCGGTCGACCACAGGTTGACGCGGTCGACGGCATCACGGCCGAGGCCCACGTCGTCGAGACCCTCCAGCGCGTCGGGCCGGGCATCCACGACCGCGCGCAGTGACGTCGGGGCCCACGAGACGCGCGGCTCGAACGCGACGCAGTCCCCGGGTTCGGAGCGTTCGATCAGCCGGTCGGCGATCGCGCTGTAATCCATCCCGCCCGGCTTGCCGAACAGTTGCCGCTGCTGCACATAGGCGGGAGCCGCCGTGACGGCGACGGCCGTGAGCACCACCAGCATCGACCACCACTGCGTGGCGACGCGGGCGGCGGCCCAGCCGACGAGCAGGACCATCGCGGGAACGGTGAACGCGAGATACCGCTCGAGGTACATGTTCTCCGCGAGGAGTGAATACACCAACAGCAAAGCCATCGGCACCGCGAAACCCGGCACCGCGAGCCACAGCAGGGTGCGCTCCCCCGGAAGCACTCCCCTGCGGGCGGCGACGATCACTCCGGCGACGGTGATCGCCGCGCAGAGTGCGGCCGTCCCCGGGGCCTGCGGGAACCACTGGTCGAGAGCGATCGTGCGGACGATCATCGAGTCGAGCGGCGGAATCCACGCCACCTGCTTCGCCTGCGAGAACGCGAGCAGCACGAACGGCGCCGAGAGCGCGATCCCCATCCCGGCGGCAAATACGAATGCGGCCCGCTCACGGGCACGAGCAGCGACGGTGACGGCGTGGGCCACCACGACCGTCGCGGCGTACACGAACATCATCGTCGCGATCGGCAGCGCGAGGGCGTAGAGCACCCACCAGCGTCGGCGGCCGGTCGTGCACGCGAGCGCGACCAGCAGCGACAGCACCGCGACCAGCGCCGCGGCGAACGCATAGGACCGCGCTTCGGTCGCCGCCCAGGTCACCCGTGGAGACAGGGCGAACAGCACTCCGGCCGCGAACCCCACGCGACGACCCGCCAGCACCTGGCCGGTCGCCGTGACGGCGGCGGCGCCCACACCCAGGGCCACCGCACCAGGAATGCGGGCGGTGAATTCGTCGACGCCCACCAGGGCGAACCAGTAGTGCAGCAGCAGGTTGTGCAGGCCGTGGACCGCATCGATCCGGGTGTGTACGCGGAGCAGGTCGTCCACCGGCCGATCTGCGGCCGAGATCGTGGCGGCTTCGTCCCACCACAGCGAGGGAACCCAGGAGAAAGCCCCCGCCACGAGCACGGTCGCAACCCCGACGAGCAGGGGAAGCGACCATGCCTTCACGGGCTAGCCGTCGATGCCGTACAGCCGTGCCCAGTTCTCACGGCTCGTGAGCTTGGGCAGTGCCTCCTGCCATACCGTCTTCATCCGGGGCGCTTCCTTGCGGAGTTGCCAGCACACCTTCGCGGCCTGCTTCGCGAGGTCGACGGCGGTGTCCTTGTCGCGATGACGCACCCGCACGGCGTTCTGCGAGGCGTCGGTGACGACCGCCTTGTCGAACAGCGACACGTGCCACCACGACGCGAAGTGTGCGGGCACGGTGACCGATCGGCGGTCGACCTTGCCGGCGAACTGCTGCACCGCGCGCTTGAGCAACACGAGGCCCTCGCGCTTCTCGTCGGGCTCGAACTCCCACACCGACATCTGCGTGTGCGGATCGGATTCCTTGCCCACCTGTGCGGCCGGCAGGGGTTTCGTCTCGGGATAGCGGTCACGCAACTCGCGCAGTTCCTTCAGGACCGACTGTCCACCGTCGTAGAGGAAGTCGGGGCCGGCGAGGAAGTCCTCCGCTGCCTTGATGAAGGTCGCGGCGAGACCGTACTGCATCGAGACGATGAGCTCACCGATCTTGCGGAAGAGGTACTTCGCAATGTCGGTGCCGTCGAAGCGACCGTAGATGGACGAGACGATCAGGCCGTTGCGGATGCTGAAATAGCGCGCCCAGTCGTCGTAGTCCTTGAGGTAGAAGTCCGCGTGCCACACACCCGCGTTGGGGAGAGTGACAGTGGGGTGACCCGCGAACCGGGCGCGAATGCCGTACTCGATGTCGTCCCACTGGAAGAACAGCGGGATGGGCAGTCCGCAGTCGGCGATGATCTCGGCGGGCAGCAGGCAGGTCCACCAGCCGTTCCAACCGGCGTCGAAACGCATGTCCTGCTTCTTCTTCACGAGATCGATACCCATGCGCGCGCCCGGAGTCAGTGCGCCTGCGGTGATCTCGTCGAGCACCTCGCGCTCGGCGGAGACGTGCAGGACCTGCGGGTTGCTCAGCGACAGCATCTGAGCGCCGGCGATCGTCGGCTGCACCGTCATGTTCGCGAAAGCGTTGAGCCGCAACACGGTTTCGGGCTCGCACAGGATGTCGTCGTCCATGAGAATGACGTTGGCGTGCTGGGCATTGGCCGATCCGGTGATCTCGTACATACCACGTGAGAATCCGCCCGCACCACCGAGATTCGGCTGCGTCAGATAGATCAGCTTGTCACCGAGCTTGTCGGCGACCTCCGCGAACGCCGTGCGCGACCGCACCTGGTCGGTGCCCTGGTCGACGATGCACACCGCTTCGATGTCGGCCATCGCGCCGTCGTCCGAGGCGAGTGTGCCCACCGTGACCGTGCAATCGTCGGCGCGGTTGAAGGTGCAGATCACCACGGCAGCGGGACGCAGATGCTCGGGAGCGGGCACCGTCCAGCGCGCGTCGGAGACGAGCACCGAACCGTTGGTGGCCTCGACCGAGAACCACATCGCGCCGCCGTCGACGAACCGCTCGACGGGAAGTTCGAGGTCGAGCTCACCCGAGCCCGACACCGTCTCGACCTTGACGATCCGCTCGCGTCCCCGGGCGTCGGACGCCCACACGGTGAACTTCGCGGTGCCGGAGCACCCGTAGGTGAGCTGCAGGTTCACCGTCTTCACGTCGGTCCAGCGCTGCCAGAACGACGCCGGGAAGCGTCCGAAATAGGTGTTGGTGTGCGCGGAGGCACCGTCGCCGAGTTGCAGCCCGTACCGATCGGAGGCGGCACTGCCCTTGGTCTGGACGTACATCTTCTCCGGCACACGCGGCGACAGGGATGCGAAGACGCCCCGCTGCGCAATCAGCCGATCACGTCGTACCGGCTCGATGAGGACCTCGTTCAGCGTGTCCGCGTCGTGTCCGATCGTGCTTGTGTCGCCGGCAGCTGCCTGCTCCATCGGGCTTACTCCCCGCTCGTGGTCGATCCGCTGTTTTCGATGCGACAGTAGCAGCGGAAACAGGATCGACTCGCTTGTGCACACCCTGCGACACAGAATCGGGACATTCGCGAATCGCGCCCGGATCATCCCCGACGCAGCAGGTTATCCACCCAGAACACGTTCGGTGCGACCGTAAGCGGCCTCCGTCGCGCTCTTCTGTGGCATCCACCACTGTTCGTGGGTGCGGTACCAGTCGATGGTGGCGGCCAGGCCCGCACGGAAGTCGCGGTAACGGGGCTGCCAGCCCAGTTCGGTGCGCAGCCGGGTCGCGTCGATGGCGTAGCGCAGGTCGTGGCCGGGCCGATCGGTGACGAAATCGAACTCGTCGCGGTTGCGGCCGCACAGTTCGAGGACGGTTTCGACGACGGTGCGGTTGTCGGTCTCGCCGTCCGCGCCGATCAGGTAGGTCTCGCCGATGACGCCCTTGTCGATGATCGTCCACACCGCGCTGTTGTGGTCGTCGACGTGGATCCAGTCGCGCACGTTGGCGCCGGAGCCGTACAGCTTGGGCCGCACCCCGGTGAGCACATTGGTGATCTGCCGGGGAATGAACTTCTCCACGTGCTGGTAGGGCCCGTAGTTGTTGGAGCAGTTCGAGATGGTCGCGCGGACGCCGAACGAGCGCACCCAGGCGCGCACCAGCAGATCCGAGCCGGCCTTGGTCGACGAATACGGGCTCGACGGGTTGTAGGCGGTGGTCTCGGTGAAGCGCGCGGGGTCGTCGAGCGCGAGGTCGCCGTAGACCTCGTCGGTGGAGATGTGGTGATAGCGCACGTCGTGGGCGCGTACGGCCTCGAGCAGGGTGAAGGTGCCCACGAGGTTGGTGTGCACGAAGGGTGCCGGATTCGCCAGCGAGTTGTCGTTGTGCGATTCGGCGGCGAAGTGCACCACCAGGTCGGTGCCGGCGACGAGCCGGTGCACGAGGTCGGCGTCGGCGATGTCGCCTTCGACGAAGGTGATCTTCTCGGCGACGGGGTCGAGGGAGGCGCGGTTGCCGGCGTAGGTGAGCTTGTCGAGCACGGTGACCTGCACATCGGGTCGTTCCGCGACGGTCTGATGCACGAAATTCGCGCCGATGAATCCGGCGCCGCCGGTGACGAGCAACCTCATTGGCGCAAGCCTACTCATGGGAGACTGTCCGGCATGCGCGGAATCATCCTCGCGGGTGGGACGGGCTCGCGTCTGCATCCGATCACCCAGGCCGTGAGCAAGCAGCTTGTGCCCGTCTACGACAAGCCGATGATCTACTACCCGCTCTCGACGCTCATGCTCGCCGGGATCCGCGACATCCTCATGATCACGACCCCGCACGACGCCGACCAGTTCCGGTGGTTGCTCGGCGACGGCTCGCAGTTCGGGGTGAACATCACCTACACGATCCAGCCGTCGCCCGACGGTCTGGCCCAGGCGTTCGTGCTCGGCGCCGACCACATCGGCACCGAGCCTGTAGCACTGATCCTCGGCGACAACATCTTCTACGGCGCAGGTCTGGGCACGCAGCTCAAACGGTTCGCCGCCGTCGACGGCGGCGCGGTCTTCGCGTACCGCGTCTCCGACCCGTCGGCCTACGGGGTGATCGAGTTCGACGCCACCGGCCGCGCCTTGTCGCTCGAGGAGAAACCCTGCGATCCGAAGTCGAACTTCGCGGTGCCGGGGCTGTACTTCTACGACAACGACGTCGTCGGGATCGCTCGGTCGCTGAAGCCCTCGGCACGCGGCGAACTCGAGATCACCGACGTCAACCGCACCTATCTCGAAGCGGGAAAACTGCAGGTCGAAGTGCTGCCGCGCGGCACGGCCTGGCTCGACACCGGCACCTTCGATTCCCTGCTCGACGCGTCGAACTACGTGCGCACCATCGAACAACGTCAGGGACTGAAGATCGGTGTTCCCGAGGAAGTCGCGTGGCGACTCGGCTTCATCGACGACGAGCAGTTGCGCGTCGCTGCGCAGCCCCTGATGAAGTCGGGATACGGCAGATATCTGCTCGATCTGCTCGAACGAGGAAAGGACCGCTAGGTGCAGTACCGCGAGTTGAAGGTCGCCGGGGCGTGGGAGATCACGCCGAAGCAGTTCGGCGACGACCGGGGTGTTTTCCTCGAATGGTTCAAGCAGGAAACCTTCACCGGCGCCTCGGGACGCTCACTGGATCTGGCGCAGGCGAACTGCTCGGTCTCCGCCGCCGGGGTATTGCGGGGCATTCACTACGCGGACGTCCCTCCCGGACAGGCGAAGTACGTCACGTGCGTGTCGGGGTCGGTGCTCGACGCCGTCGTCGATCTGCGCGTGGGCTCGCCGACATTCGGGCAGTGGGATTCGGTACTGCTCGACACGAAGGACCGTCGCGCAATCTTCCTATCCGAGGGCCTCGGCCACGGTTTCCTTGCCCTCGAAGACAATTCGACCGTCGTCTACCTGTGCTCGACGGGTTACGACCCCGAACGCGAGCACGAAGTGCACCCGTTGGACCCGGAGATCGGGATCGACTGGCCCACAACCGGGCCCGACGGCACGTCGCTGTCCTACGAACTGTCCGCCAAGGACCGGGCCGCGCCGACGCTCGCCGAAGCGCGCGAGGCGAGTCGTCTCCCCCGCTTCTGAGATTTGTGTGGATTCACCCCCGCTTTCCGGGGTTGGATCCACACAAATCGATCGGTGCGGAACCTGAGCGGTCGCTACCGCGTCGAACCGGGTATGAGTCTGCGAAACGCGTACCGCATCATGTCCGTCCAGGACGGCGTCATTACTCGCGCACAAGCACTGGCAGGCGGGATGAGTGCCTCCGCCGTCGATCGCCGGGTCGAGAACGGTGATTGGTTCCTCCTCGCCCGCAGCGTCTATATGCGTGCCGACCGGGAACGCACGCCGGCCGTGGCCCTACGAGCAGCGGTCTACGCGGCGGGGCCGGAAGCCGCGGCCTGGGGCCCGAGCGCCGCGTGGTGGCACGGCCTGCTCGACCGCGCGCCTTCTCTCCGCTATGTGACCGTGCCGCAGAAACGTACCCTTGCGAAACGCAACGGGGTGCGGGTGCGTCGACGCGACCTTCCGCGACGTGACGTCGTCGTGATGCGCGGCCTTCCTGTCACCGCGGTGCCCCTGACGGTGCTCGAAGCCGCCGTCGAACTACCGACGGGGTCGGTGCTCATGGACCGCGCGTTGCAGCGTCACACCTCGCTGCCCGCACTCGAGCAGGCCCATCGAAGGAATCTCGGGAGACATGGCGCTCCCCGCGCCGCTCGTCTGCTGTGCTCGGCGCGCGAAGGTGGCCACTCGCATGCCGAACGTATCTTCTACCGATTGCTCCGCCGCGCAGGGTTCACCGGCTGGCGAGCACACGCGATGAGCTGTGGGTTCGAAATCGACGTGGTGTTCGATGCGGAGCGGGTCGCGATCGAGATCGACGGGTGGGCCTGGCACCGCGATGCGGAACGACACCGGCGCGACGCCGAGCGGCAGAACGTCCTGATCAACGCGGGCTGGCACGTGCTGCGGTTCACCTGGCACGCGATCACCCAGGAGCCCGACGAAGTGGTGCAGCAGATCCGTCAGGCGTTGAATCGGACTTCGGTGGGGTGAACCCCGCTGAGCGGGGGCGGAGCCACCTGGATCAACGGAGCCGGAAGATCACGGCCCTTTGGACGACGAAGTTGATCACCGTCGCAACGCCCTGGGCGACGACGAAGGCGAACGGGGTGACCCACCACGCGTCGCCCAGCGAGTCGTTGAGGATGCCGTTGATACCGACCTGCGCGGCGAAGGTCACCGCGTACAGGACGACGACGGCGACGAACCGCACCCGGCTGGGCGGCGCCTTGAACGTCCAGCGCCGGTTGATCAGGTAGGCGGTCGTGGTGCCGGCAACGAACGACAGGGCCTTCGCGAGGTCGCGGGTCACGCCCAGCGCCATGAGCAGCACGTACAGCCCGTAGTCGACGATCGCCGAGAAACCGCCGGTCACCACGAATCGCACCAGCTGCGTCTTCAGGTCCAGCGACTCGTCGGCCGTCGAATCGGTCAACGGCAGTTCGGGCGCCAGCGGGGCGTGGTGCTCCGGCAACGGCTGCAGGTGATCGTGGGATTCCGGCACGCAGACGAGCGTAACTCTCGTGAGGAACAGCATCTTGCCGGGTGACCAGGACACACGGGTAGCCTTTACCCCGATGTCTACGACAGCTACGGAGCAGGCGAGCGAGCCGCTCCCCACCCAGACCCGCACCCTGACAGGCTGGGGGCGCACCGCGCCGACCACCGCAGAGGTGCTGTCCACTCCCGACGTCGAAGTGATCGCGAAGGCCGTCGCACGGGTCGCGGAAGACAACGAGTCGAAGCCGTCGCACCTGCGTCGCGGGGTCATCGCACGCGGACTCGGGCGCTCCTACGGCGATCCGGCACAGAACGCCGGCGGGCTCGTCGTCGACATGACGGCGCTGAACAAGATCCACAGCATCGACCGCGAGTCGCGGCGTGTGGTGGTGGACGGCGGCGTCGACCTCGACCAGCTGATGCGCGCCGCGCTGCCGTTCGGACTGTGGGTTCCGGTTCTGCCGGGCACGCGCCAGGTGACGATCGGTGGTGCGATCGGCTCCGACATCCACGGTAAGAACCACCACAGCGCGGGCAGCTTCGGAAACCACGTCAAGTCCATCGACCTGCTCACGGCCGACGGTCAGGTCCGCACGTGCACGCCCACCGGACGCAACGCGAAGCTGTTCTGGGCCACGGTCGGCGGTATGGGTCTGACGGGCATCATCCTGCGAGCGACGATCGAGATGACCCCCACCGAGACGGCGTACTTCATCGCCGACGGTGTGGTCACCTCCACGCTCGACGAGACGATCGCCGTGCACAGCGACGGCTCCGAGGAGAACTACGACTACTCGAGCGCCTGGTTCGACGCGGTCGCGGCGCCGCCCAAGCTCGGACGCGCGGCGATCTCGCGGGGCTCACTCGCCAAGCTCGATCAGCTGCCCGCGAAACTGCAGAAGGATCCGCTGAAGTTCGACGCGCCGACGCTGCTGACCTTCCCCGACATCTTCCCGAACGGTCTCGCGAACAAGTACACCTTCTCGGCGGTGGGCGAGGTCTGGTACCGGAAGTCGGGCAACTACACCGGCAAGGTGCAGAATCTGACGCAGTTCTACCACCCGCTCGACATGTTCGGCGAGTGGAACCGCGCCTACGGTTCGAAGGGCTTCCTGCAGTACCAGTTCGTGGTGCCGCCGGAGTCCGTCGACGAATTCAAGCGCATCATCGTCGACATCCAGAAGTCGGGGCACTACTCCTTCCTCAACGTGTTCAAGTTGTTCGGTGAGGGCAACAAGGCGCCGCTGAGCTTCCCGATGAAGGGCTGGAACATCTGCGTCGACTTCCCGATCAAGGCGGGCCTGAACGAGTTCGTGCGCGAACTCGACAAGCGCGTCCTCGAGTTCGGTGGTCGCCTCTACACCGCGAAGGATTCCCGGACCGACGCGGAGACCTTCCACGCCATGTACCCGCGGATCGGCGAGTGGCTCAAGGTTCGCCGCTCCGTCGACCCCACGAACGTCTTCGCCTCCGATATGTCCAGAAGGTTGGAACTCCACTGATGATCAACGCTGTCGGCAATCCCCAGACCCTGCTGCTGCTCGGTGGCACCTCCGAGATCGGCCTGGCCATCGTCGAGGAGTACCTGCACAAGGCACCGGCCCGCGTGATCCTCGCCGCCCTGCCCGGCGACCCGCGGCGTGAGGACGCCGTCGCTCAGGTGAAGACCGCCGGCGCGACGCAGGTCGATCTCATCGACTTCGATGCACTGGACACCGCGAGCCACCCGCAGGTGATCGAGCAGGCATGGAAAGACGGCGACGTCGATGTCGCCGTCGTCGCGTTCGGTCTCGACGCCGACGCCGAGGAACTGTGGCAGAACCAGCGCAAGGCCGTGCAGGTGGTGGGTGTCAACTACACCGCCGCGGTGTCCGTGGGTGTGCTGCTCGGCGAGAAGATGAAGGCGCAGGGCTTCGGCCGCATCATCGCGATGTCGTCGGTGGCCGGCGAGCGTGTCAAGCGCGCGAACTTCGTCTACGGCTCCAGCAAGGCCGGCCTCGACGGCTTCTACCTCGGACTCGGCGAGGCGCTGCGTCCCTTCGGTCCGCGGGTGACCGTCGTTCGTCCGGGTCAGGTGCGCACGCAGTTCAGTGCGCACGTCGACGAGGCCCCGCTGACCGTGAACAAGGAGGACGTCGCGAAGCTGGCGGTAGCGGCGTCCGATCGCGGCAAGGAGATCGTCTGGGCACCGGGCACCTTCCGGTTCGTGATGATCGTGCTGCGGCACCTGCCGCGCGCCGTGTTCCGCAAGCTGCCCATCTGACCCACCGTCCACGGCGGTGGTATCAGTAGGCTCGGGTCCCGTGAGAGACGCGAGCACCACCATTCCCGTCGCCCCGCTTCGAAAGATCGCGACGACCGCAGGCCACCTCGTGGTGGCGGTGGTCGTCGCGATCGTCGTTTCCGCGGTGGGACTGTTCGCATTCGAACGGGTGCAGTGGCCGGCGTTCAATTCGTCGAACGTCACCCAGGCCGTGACGACCGTCATGCAGTTCGCAGCACTCGCAGCCCTGGGCCTGTCGGTGTACCTGCTGCGGCGGCGCAAGTGGGTACCGGGAGCGCGCGTGCTGTCGTGGGCGGCGCTGTCCGGCCTGGTCACCGCGACACTCGGTATGCCCCTCGCCGCGACCCGCCTGTACTTGCACGGCATCTCCGTCGACCAGGAGTTCCGCACCCAGTTCCTCACCCGCCTGACCGACAGTCCCGCCCTGCACGACATGAACTACGCCGACCTGCCGTCGTTCTATCCGGCCGGATGGTTCTGGATGGGTGGCCGCGTCGCGAACCTGCTGGGAATGGACGGCTGGGAAGCGTTCAAGCCTTATGCGATCGGCTCGCTGGCGGTCGCATCGGTCGTCGCGCTGGTGCTGTGGTCCGAACTCGTGCGGTCCGACCTCGCTGTGCTCGCGGCCACGGCGACGACACTGGTCGTGCTGGCCTACGGCTCGCCGGAACCGTACGGAGCGGTGATCGCCGTGCTGGTGGCGCCCGCGCTGGTGTTGGCGTGGGGCGCCTTCCTGCCCGCTTCCACCGGTGACGGGGGACGGCAAGGGTGGGGCGCCGTCGTGGGCACGGGGTTGTTCCTCGGCATCGCGGCGACCTTCTACACCCTCTATCTCGGCATCGCGGCATTCGCGGTGACGGTGATGGCCGTCGTC
The DNA here is from genome assembly GCF_040643435.1 of Rhodococcus sp. NPDC047139. NCBI lineage: Bacteria > Bacillati > Actinomycetota > Actinomycetes > Mycobacteriales > Nocardiaceae > Rhodococcus > Rhodococcus sp. NPDC047139. The sequence continues at coordinate 348,635 of NZ_JBEYUH010000003.1, read as the reverse complement.
GCGGCGTATCTCGCGCGTCGCGCTGCGGGTTCGTGGCGTGCCACTGTTCCCGTGCTGCTGCGACTGGCCGCGATGGCCGCGATCGCGATGCTCGTCGCTCTGATCGTGTGGGCACCTTTCGTGTTCGAGGTGCTCGCCGGCAACACGCCCTCCGGATCCGGTACCGCCACGCACTATCTTCCCGAGGCGGGCGCGCAACTGCCGTTGCCGATGTTCCACATGTCCCTGATCGGCCTGCTGTCGTTGCTCGGCACGGTCTGGCTCGTCGGCAGGGCGTCGTCGTCGCACCGGGCCCAGGCACTCGGGCTCGGGGTGATCGCCGTGTACCTGTGGTACCTCGCGTCGATGGCATTGACCGCGATGGGCAACACCCTGCTCGCGTTCCGGCTCGAGGTGATCCTGCTGGTCCTCCTCGCCGCTGCGGGTGCGTTCGCCTTCGTCGAGTTCTCCCGCTGGATCAGTCTGGTGACCAGCGACAACCCGCGCGTGCGGAGGGTGCTCGTCGCGGTGGGCGCACTCGGCGCTCTGGCATTCACCCAGAACATTCCGCAGGTGCTGGCAAGCGAGATCACCGTCGCCTACACCGACACCGACGGCGACGGTGAGCGCGCCGATCAGCGACCGGCAGGTGCCGCCGCGTACTACGCCGAGGTCGACGATGTTCTCGTCTCACAACTGGGCGGCGAACGCGACGATCATGTGGTCCTCACCGCGGACACGACCTTCCTCGCCTACTATCCGTATTTCGGATTCCAGGCCCTGACGTCGCATTACGCCAACCCGTTGGCAGATTTCTCGGGCCGCGCCGCAGCCATCGAGGAGTGGGCCGAGTTCTCGTCGCCCGACGAACTGTTCGCTGCCTGGGAGGAGCTGCCGTGGCAAGCCCCCGACGCCATCGTCTTCCGACAGGGCGCCGAGGGATACACGCTGCGTCTGGCCGAGGACGTCTACCCGAACGATCCCAACGTCCGCCGGTTCACGGTGACCTTCCCCAAGGAACTGTTCGACGACCCGCGTTTCACCGTGACCGAGGTGGGACCGTTCGTCGTCGTCACCGTGAACGACGAATCGGCATGATGCGCCGAACCCCGCTGTCGCGCAACCACAATCCGCCCCACACGAAGATGCCGGTATAGACCGGGAACAAGGTCGTGCTCACGATCGGCTGTTCGGTGAGCAGATTCGTCGCGACGGCACCGCCGAGATAACCGGTGAGCAGTACCGCACCGAGAATCGCGGTCGGCGGCAGGACGTAGGCGATCAGGCAGACGAGAAGGACGATGCCGAAGACCCGGTTGAGGCTCGGGTCGAAACCGAGATCGGCCATGGCTTCCTGCACCTGCGTGACGTTCAGGAGGTGAATGATCGAATCCCACAGCAGAAACAGGACGACGAGGCCGCTGACGATCAGACCTGCGATGCGAGCGGCGCGCGAGGGTGCGCCGACAGCTGACGCCGATGTGGAGTAGGTGGTCGAACGTGTGGAGATCATGACGTGCTCCGATGGTCGAAGGGTGCGAACACCTGTATCGACCCGCATCCGTCCGGAAACTCATCGTGCGGGTAGCCGGGAGGCCAGCAGTTCTGCGAGATGGGTTCCGCGACGCGTCGTGAGGTCGTCGAGCTGGGTGCGGCACGAGTACCCGTCGGCGAGGATCACTGCGTCGTCCGGGGCGGTCTCGACCGCGGGCAGCAACTGGGTGCGAGCGACGGCCACCGACACCTCGTAGTGACCACGTTCGACCCCGAAGTTCCCGGCCAGCCCACAGCAGCCGCCGAGCCGCTGCACCTGAGCGCCTGCACGTCGCAGCAGAGCGGCATCGGCACCCCACCCCATGACGGCGTGGTGATGGCAGTGAGGCTGCGCGACGATCCGTGTTCCGTCCAGCGACGGCGGTTCCCAGCCGGTGAGGAGTTCGGACAGGGTCGTGGTGGTCTCGGCGACGACACGAGCGGGGGCGGAGCCGAGGAGTTCGACCGCGTCGGAACGGAGGACCGCGGTGCACGACGGTTCGAGCCCGACGATCGGCATGCCGCTGCGGAAGAGTTCTGCGACGGTGCGGCCCAGAATCTTTCGCGCCGCGTCGAGCTGACCCGTGGTTATCCACGTCAGTGCGCAGCATCGGGGTTCATCGGTCACGTGGACGCGGTAGCCGGCGGCTTCGAGCACCCGCACGGCAGCGGCACCGATCTCCGGGGTGAAGTACTCGGTGAAGGTGTCCACGAACAGCAGCACCGGTTCGCCCGTGCGGGAGCGTTCCGGGAGGGTGTCGGCGAACCACTTGCGGAAGGTACGCGTCGCGAAGGTGGGGACACGGCGGCGCCGATCGAGTCCGGCGACCCTCAGTCCGAGGGGAGCGACACCCGGGATGCGGGTCAGGCTGTTGACCACCCGCGGTGCGCGGGAGGCGATCGCCGCCCACTGCGGCAGCCTGCCCAGTCCGTAATGGGAGGCAGGCCGACGCCGTCCCCGGTAGGTCTGGTGCAACACTTCGGATTTGAAGGTCGCCATGTCCACTCCGGTCGGGCAGTCGGACAGGCACCCCTTGCACGACAGGCACAGGTCGAGTGCCTCGTGCACCTCCGGTGACTCCCACGACTCGTCGACGAGGTGGCCGTTGAGCATCTCCTGCAGCACCCGGGCACGCCCACGGGTGGAGTGCTTCTCCTCGCGGGTCGCGAGGAAGGACGGGCACATCACTCCACCGGTGCCGGTGTTGTCGGCGCGGCACTTACCGACCCCGGTACATCGATGTACTGCCTGCGTGAAGTCGCCACCGTCGCCGAGATAGCGAAAGGCCAAGCCGTCGCGAATCTTCCGTGCCGCCGGGACGCGCAGGTCGGCGTCGAGGGGTCGCGGGTCGACGAGCACTCCGGGATTGAGGACGTCGTCGGGATCGAAGACCGATTTCACCGCACCGAACAAGGCGAGCGCGTCGGGCGAGTACATCACGGGCAACAGTTCGCTGCGGGCACGCCCGTCGCCGTGTTCCCCCGACATCGACCCTCCGTACTCCGCGACGAGTTTTCCTGCATCGAAAAGGAACTCGCGGAACAGCCCGGGAACCTCGAGAGGGATGTCGAGGCGGATGTGGATGCAACCGTCGGCGAAGTGCCCGTACGGATAACCGGTGATGTCGTATCCGGCGAGCAGTTCCTCGAAGTCGCGGAGATAGTCGCCGACGCGCTCGGGCGGGACGGCGGCGTCCTCCCACCCGGCGTGGGCGGGCAGTCCGCGCGGACTCCTCGCCGACAGGCCCGAGCCGTCTTCCCGAATCCGCCACAGCGCGGCGGCCCGCGCCGGATCCTCGATCTGCAGCACGTCCATTGCCGCGGCGGCCTTCGCAAGGGCGCATGCCCGGCCGCGCACCTCACCGAGATCGTCACCGGCCAGTTCGACGAACAGCCATGCCGCACCCGCCGGCAACGGCGGTACCGCGTCCGGTCCGCGCCGGGACCGGACGACGTCGACGATCCTCGAATCGAGACCCTCGCACGCCGTGGGACGGAAACCCAGTAGGCCGTAGGCCGCGTTCCCGGCGGCGACGATGTCGGGATATCCCAGAACGACCATCGTGCGGAAGGTGGGATCGGCGACCAACTTCACCGTCGCCTCCGTGGTGATCCCGAGCGTGCCCTCACTCCCGACGAACAGCTTCCGGACGTCGAATCCGTTCTCCGGCAACAGGTGTTCGAGGGCGTAACCTGATACCTGCCGGCCGAAGCGGCCGAATTCGGTGCGGATGGTGGCGAGATCGCGCGCGACGATCTCCTGCAGCGGCCCGAGCATCGGGTCCTCGCCGGGCAGCGACAGCGGATGACCGGTGCCGGTGAGCACCTCGAGGGCGACGACGTTGTCAGACGTGCGCCCGTATCCGAGCGCGCGCGCCCCGCACGCGTTGTTGCCGATCATTCCGCCGATCGTGCAGCGGTTGTGGGTGGACGGATCGGGACCGAACCGCAGTCCGTGCGGTGCCGCAGCACGCTGAAGTTCGGCCTGCACCACCCCCGGCTCTACCCGGGCGGTCCGCGTCTCCGGGTCGACGGACAGCACGCGATTCAGATGGCGTGAGAAGTCGAGCACGACGCCGGGACCGACGGCATTGCCCGCAAGCGAGGTGCCGGTACCGCGCGAGGTGAGCGGCACCCCTTCGCGCCGGCACACCTCGAGAGTCGCTGCCACCTCGTCGACGGACCGGGGGCGCACCACGGCCTGCGGTGGGACGCGGTACAGCGACGCGTCGGACGAGTACAGCGCACGCGTGGTCGAGTCGTCGCAGACCTCCCCGATGCCCGCTCCGCGCAGAGAGTGCCCGATCGGGGTCGAGGTTTTCATAGACAGCGATGCTAGTGGCGGGGACGCTCCACCGGAGGCTGTCGGACAGAACGACAGCGGTCGGCAGCCGCGGCGTGCAAGTGGTGCGGACCCGCCGCGCGAGACCGTTCGCCTAGCATCGAGGCTTGTGTCAGCCGATACCGCTTCGCCCGGGAACACCGATTCGTCCGATCCGATGTCGCGCCTGCGCACGACACGGATCGTCGCCGTGGTGTCGGGTCTGCTCGGCTTCGTGCTGGCGCTGAGTATTCCCTTTCTTCCCGTCCGGCAGGAGACCAGCGAGCTTCGGTGGCCGCAGAGCGGCACCCTCGACAGTGTCGAGGCACCGCTGATCACCTACGCTCCGCTCACTCTGCGCGTGAGCGTGCCGTGCGCAGCGGCGGAGCAGCTCGGGCCCGAGGGGGGCACCCTCGTCGCGACCATTCCGTCCGCATCCCCGGACGCGACCGCCGAAGGCCTCGTGATCCGCGCAGTACCCGGTGAGGACGGCGCCCCCGCAACGATCGAGGCCGTACTGCGCAACTCGGTACTCGTCTCGGTGCCGCTCGACTCGCCGTGCACGGCCGTGACAGTCGCCTCCAACTCCGAACTCACCGCCGCCGAGATCGTGGGCGCGGAGCCCCCGGTAACGGTCGAGGTCGAGGGTGACGAGCGCCCCCAGATGGTGGGGGTCTTCAGCGACCTCACCGGTCCCGCGGATGCCTTCGGATCGAACGACGGCGACGCATCCGAACGGTTGTCCGTGCGCGCCGAGCTCGACTCCCGTTTCAGCTCGACCCCCACTGTCGTGAAGCTTCTCGCGATGGTCGTGTGCGCGCTCGCGACACTGATCTCCCTCGTCGCCCTGCATCGGCTCGACGGGATCGACCGTCGCCGCGCGCGCCGGTTCCTGCCGGCCCACTGGTGGCGGTTCACCTTCGTCGACGCGGTGGTCGTGGGCACCCTGTTGCTCTGGCACATCGTCGGCGCGAACACTTCGGACGACGGCTACATCCTCAACATGGCCCGGGTGTCCGGGGACGCCGGCTACATGGCGAACTACTACCGCTGGTTCGGTGTGCCCGAGGCGCCGTTCGGCTGGTTCTACGACGTGCTCGTGGTATTCACGCAGATCTCGACGTCGAGTGTGTGGATGCGCCTGCCCACGCTGGTCGCTGCGATCCTGTGCTGGATGGTCATCAGCCGTGAGGTCATCCCCCGGCTCGGTGTCGCCGTCCGACACAGCAGGGTCTCGCTGTGGACCGCCGGACTGGTCTTCCTCGCTTTCTGGTTGCCCTACAACAACGGCCTGCGACCCGAACCGATCATCGCGGTCGGCGCGCTGCTGACCTGGTGCTCGGTCGAACGCGCCATCGCGACCGGACGCATGCTGCCCGCTGCGATCGCGGTGCTGATCGCCGCCTTCTCGCTGGCCGCCGGCCCCACCGGTCTGATCGCGGTGGCCGCACTCGTCGCCGGGTTGCGCCCGCTGGTGAAGGCGCTCATGTCACGCCGGCATCTCGTCGGCGTCGTCGCGCCCCTCGCACCGATCCTCGCGTCGGGCACCGTCGTGCTCATCGCCGTCTTCGCCGACCAGACACTGGCGTCGGTCCTCGAAGCGACGCGCGTGCGCTCGGCGGTCGGCCCGAACGTGCCGTGGTTCGACGAGCGACTGCGCTGGGACGCATTGCTCACGGTCTCCCCGGACGGTTCGCTCGCGCGCCGGTTCGGTGTGTTCGTGATGCTGCTGTGCGTCGTCGTGTGCGTGATGTTGATCCTGCGCAGGGGGCGTATTCCCGGAACGGCGATCGGGCCGTCGCGCCGGATCCTCGGCATCGTCTTCGCGTCGCTGCTGCTCATGATGCTCACGCCCACGAAGTGGACGCACCACTTCGGTGTGTACGCCGGCCTGGCCGCCTCGGTGGCAGCACTCGCCGCCATCGGAGTGGGTTCGGTCGGTATCCGGTCGGCCCGCAACCGGGCGCTGTTCACCGCCGGAGTGCTGTTCGTCCTGGCGATGGCGTTCACCGGGTCGAACGGCTGGTGGTACGTGTCGAGCTACGGCATCCCGTGGTGGGACAAGCCGCCGTCGATCTCCGGGTATGCCTTCTCCACCGCACTGCTCGGACTGACGGTGCTCGCGTTGCTCGCCGCCGGGTGGTTCCACCTGCGCGAGCCGTTCACCACTCCCCGCCCCGATCGGGGCGGTCCGGTGCGGGCACTGGCGTCGGCGCCGCTCACGCTGGTCGCTGCAGCGGTGGTGCTGTTCGAGGTGTTGTCGCTGCTCAAGGGCGCAGTTGCGCAGTACCCGGCCTACTCGATCGCGAAGTCGAACGCAGCGGCGCTCACCGGTGACCATTGCGGCCTGGCCAACGAGGTGCTCGTCGAAACCGACCCGAACGCGACGATGCTGCAGCCTCTCGACGGCGATCCGGCCGACGCTCTGGGCGCCGGCACCGACGTCGGTTTCACTCCGAACGGGGTGGCTCTCGACCTCACCGCCGACGCGGAGACCAGCACCGCCGGCGGAGCCAACATCCTCGACAGCGAGGAGGGTGGCACCACGACCTCCACGAGCGCCGGCACCGGCGGCGGACGGACCGGTGACGCAGGCATCAACGGCAGCACTGTGAAGTTGCCGTTCGGGCTCGACCCGCAGACCACGCCCGTCCTCGGCAGCTACCGCAACGGCGTGCAGCAGTCCGCGGAACTCGAATCCGGCTGGTATGCGCTGCCGGAGCGAACCGACCGGACGCCACTGCTCGTGGTGACTGCCGCGGGACGCGTACGCTATGTCGACCCTGACGGGGTCATCACCCCAGGTCAGGATGTGCTGCTGGAGTTCGGTTCGTCCTCCGGGGGCGAGATGACCTCACTCGGTTCGGTCCCCCCGATCGACATCGGGCCGTCGCCGTCGTGGCGCAATCTGCGCGTACCGAGCGAGATGATCCCCGCCGACGCCGACGCGGTCCGGATCGTCGTGACCGACGGCGACCTCTCACCCGACCAGTGGGTCGCGGTCACCCCGCCTCGGATGCCGCGCATGCAGACCCTCCAGGAGGTCGTCGGATCAGAGGCTCCGGTCCTGATCGACTGGTCGGTCGGCCTCGCCTTCCCGTGCCAGCGGCCGTTCGGTCACCGCAACGGTGTCGCGGAGGTCCCCGAGTACCGCATACTCCCGGACCGGGTCGGAGCCGATGCGACGAACGGCTGGCAGGACGACATCGGCGGAGGCCCGCTCGGCTGGATTCCGCTGCTGCTGAACGCCGAGGCCATCCCCACCTATCTGAACCACGACTGGGACCGCGACTGGGGATCTCTGGAGCGATACCTGCCGATCGACCCGGATGCCTCGCCTGCGGAGATCGGTACCGAGGTGGCGACTCGCTCCGGTCTGTGGTCGCCCGGCCGCATCCGTGACGGCGTTCCGGTCCTGCTGGAGTAAGGGCGAGTGCCGTCACACCAGGCCGCCGGATACCATCGACTCCCGTGCCCGACGACGTGACGACCTCACCCGCGCCCTCAGTGACCGCCACCCGGTCCGTGGGCGAGGACCTTCGCACTCGGTACCGGACCGCACGGCTCGTAGCCGTCGTCGCCGGGCTGCTCGGCATGATCTTGGCGCTGGCCACACCCTTCCTTCCGGTCCGCGTGACCGAGACGACGATGGCGTGGCCGCAGGACGCTGCGGCGACCGATGTCGAGTTGCCGCTGATGGCGCAGGTTCCGCTGCAGTTCCGCGCGACGGTGCCGTGTACCGCCGTCGCAGACATGCCGGCCGACGGCGGCATGCTGCTCGCCACTGCTCCCACGAGCGGGCAGGATGCCTCACTCAACGCGATGTTCGTGCGGGTCGGCACCGAGAACGTCGACGTGCTCGATCGCAACGTAGTGGTCGCCACCGCGCCGCGCGCCGACGTCGAGTCGGCCGCATGCAGCGAACTGGTCATCTCCTCCGACTCCGAACGCACCAGCGCGGAGTTCGTGGGCCTCTTCGACGAGAACGGCAACCCGCGCGCCGGTGAACTCACCGGTGATCTGCGGCCACTCGTCGTGGGCGTGTTCAGCGACCTGCCGACCGCGGTACCCGGCCTCGAAGTGACCGTCGACGTCGATTCGCGCTTCACGTCGTCCCCGACACTCGTCAAGTCGCTCGCGATGATCCTCGCGGTGCTGTCGACCGCTCTCGCGCTCGGCGCACTGGCCAAGCTCGACGGCACGGACGGTCGCCGTCACCGCCGGTTCCTGCCCGCCCGCTGGTGGAAGTTCACCGGCGTCGACGTCGTGGTCATCCTCACGCTCGTCGGCTGGCATTTCTTCGGCGCCAACACCTCGGACGACGGTTATCTCCTGACCATGGCCCGTGTGTCGGAGCACTCCGGCTACATGGCCAACTACTTCCGTTGGTTCGGTGTCCCCGAGGCGCCCTTCGGCTGGTACTACGACGTGCTGGCGGCGTTCGCGAAGATCTCCACGGCCAGCCCGTGGATGCGCATCCCGGCCCTGATCGCCGCGGTCCTGTGCTGGATGGTGATCAGCCGCGAGGTGGTGCCGCGTCTGGGACGGGCCGTGCGGCACAACCGCATCGCGCTGTGGACCGGCGGATTGGTGTTCCTCGCGTTCTGGCTGCCCTACAACAACGGTCTGCGGCCCGAACCCATCGTCGCGCTCGGTGCCCTGCTCACCTGGTGCTCGATCGAGCGCGCCATCGCCACCGGCCGTCTTCTGCCCGCGGCCTCCGCCGTCATCATCGGCGCCTTCACACTCGCCGCCGCACCGACCGGCCTGATGTGTGTGGCCGCCCTGATCGCCGGTATCCGCCCGATGACGCGGATCATCGTGCGCCGCCACCGCGAGGTCGGCACGCTTCCGCTGCTCGCCCCGATCGGCGCGGCCGGACTGCTCGTGCTCGTCGTGGTGTTCTCCGACCAGACCCTCGCCGCAGTCCTCGAGGCGACCCGCGTGCGCACCATCATCGGCCCGAACGAGGAGTGGTGGAACGACTTCCTCCGCTACTACTACCTGATGGTGCAGACCGTCGACGGGTCGCTGCCGCGCCGTTTCGCCTTCCTCGTGATGCTGCTGTGCCTGTTCACGACGCTGTTCGTGCTGCTGCGCCGCCGCCGCATCCCCGGTATCGCCGTGAGCCCCACCTGGCGTCTGCTCGGCATCGTCTTCGGCACGATCTTCTTCATGATGTTCAACCCCACGAAGTGGACCCACCACTTCGGGGCGTACGCGGGCATCGCCGGCTCGCTCGCCACGGTCACGGCCGTGGTGGTCTCCGCGAGTGCGTTGCGGTCGCGGCGCAACCGCTCGATCTTCCTCGCCGGACTGCTGTTCGTCCTGGCGGTGTCGTTCGCCGGTATCAACGGCTGGTGGTACGTCTCCAGCTACGGCGTGCCGTGGTTCGACAAGACGGTCTCGTTGAGCGGTTACCAGTCCAGTTCGCTGTTCCTCATCCTCTTCGGCCTCGCTCTCGTGCTCGTCGCGTGGCAGTACCTCCGAGAGGGCTATGCACCCCCACCTGAGTCTCCGGAGACGAAGAAGGGTCGCCGGATCCGCACTCTCGCGGCCGCACCACTCACGGTCGTCGCCGCGGCCATGGTGCTGTTCGAAGTGCTGTCGCTGCTCAAGGGAGCCGTGTCGCAGTACCCGGCGTACTCGCTCGCCCGCTCCAACATCGGTGCGCTCGCCGGGCAGACCTGCGGTCTGGCGAACGATGTGCTCGTCGAGGAGGATCCCAACCAGGGGCGCCTCGAACCGATCATCGACCCCGCGAATCCGCCTGCGGGCGGCGATCCGCTCGCCGGTGCCGAGCCGCGCGGCTTCACCCCGGACGGCGTGCCGACCGATCTGACTGCCGACTACGTCGAGGTGAAGCCCGGCCAGGGCAACACGGACAACCAGAGCGTCGGCCCGACCTTCCAGACCGGCGCGGGCGGCGGCACCACGGGTGGCTCGGGCGCGCAGACCGTCAACGGCAGCACCGTGCGCCTGCCCTTCGGGCTCGATCCGGCCGTCACGCCGGTGCTCGGCAGCTACCAGCAAGGCATGCAGGAGCCCGCCTCGCTCACCTCGAGCTGGTACGCCCTGCCCGAGGTCACCGACGAGACGCCGCTGGTGGTCATCTCCGCGGCCGGCCGCATCTGGTCGTACGACGACACCGGCGCACTGACCTACGGACAGTCGCTGCTCGTGGAATACGGCACCCGCCTCCCCGACGGCAGCGTCGAGGCCAAGGGCACCTACCTGCCGCGCGACATCGGCCCTGCGCCGTCGTGGCGGAACCTGCGGGTGCCGCTCGCGGATCTGCCCGACGATGTGGACGCGGTCCGCATCGTCGCCAACGATCCCAATCTCACCGGCGACCAGTGGCTGGCGTTCACTCCGCCGCGCGTCCCTGCGCTCGAGCGACTCGACGAGCAGCTCGGTTCCGAGCAGCCCCTCCTGCTGGACTGGGCTGTGGGCCTGCAGTTCCCGTGCCAACGTCCGTTCGACCACTGGGCGGGCGTCGCCGAGATGCCGAACTACCGGGTGCTGCCCGACCGTCCGCTCGCCGTGTCGTCGACGGATACCTGGCAGTCCGCCGACAACGGCGGCCCGCTCGGCTTCGCAGAAGTCCTCGCCCGCCCCGAGCAGGTGCCGACCTATCTGGAGAACGACTGGGCCCGCGACTGGGGGTCGCTCGAACGCTATGTGCGCTTCTATCCCAACGCCGAACCTGCGGAACTGACGACCACCGAGGTGACGCGATCGGGGTTGTGGAAGCCCGCCCCGATGCGCGTGTACGAGTGATCCTGCGGTGAGCAACGGGTGAGACCCGTTCGCCTGCCGATCCGGGCGATGATCGACGGCCCCGCTCAGGTGGCGGTCGTGACGGGTCCGGGTACGGTCACTGCCGTCGTGAAGATCGAGGGCGTGACGTTCGTCCCGGGGACCGGATCATGGACGGTCCCCTGACCTGGTGACGGTGGGCGGGGTGTGCCGAGAGAAGCCCGTTCCTATTACATAGAATGAGCGGGTGAACACCGAGAAGCCCGTTGCACCGCCGCTGTCGCCGCGCGCCTCCCAGGCCGTGCATCGAAGCTTGTCGCCTCGGCAGGAGGCTGCGAGCCGCGACGTCGACACCCTGATCCGGTGCGGACGCGAGCTGCTCACCCGAGGGGAGCCCGCGCGGGTCGCCGACATCGTCGCCGCGGCCGGACTCTCCAACGATGCCTTCTACCGCTACTTCAGGAGCAAGGGCGATTTCGTCGACGCCGTCGTCGAGGAGGGTGGGCACCGGCTCGTCGCGTATCTGCGCCGGAAGATCGATGCGGCGACCACACCCGAGGACGCTCTGCGTGCGGGCATCGCAGCAATTCTCAGCCAGGCCGTCGATCCCGAGATCGCCGCCGCCACACGCAATGTCGTGGCGTCCGCGGGCGGCAGGTCGCACGCCCCGAAGGTTCGGGAAGATCTGGAGACGACGCTCGCACAGGTCCTCGCCGGGCCGATCACCGAACTGGGTTCGACCGATCCCGAACGGGATTCGTTGACCACGTCGATCCTGCTGCTCGCATCGATGGAGCATCTGCTGTGGAAGGACGCGTCGGATTTCGACGCCGACTCCGAGGTCGAGCACATCGTGGGTTACGTCCGCAGGGGCCTGCGGACGTAACCCACGCCTGCACTCAGAGCGGCAGCAGGTGGTGCTTGCGGGGGTTCTTGAACACTTCCTTGTCGCGAAGAAGGGTGAGCGCCTTACGAATTTCGAGGCGCGTGGCCGACGGCTCGATTACCGCGTCGACATAGCCGCGCTCTGCTGCGATGTACGGCGTCGCGACGTGCTCGTTGTAGAAGTTGATGAGCTGCTGACGTACTGCCGGAGCGTTCTCCCCCGCAGCCTCGATCTGCCGACGGCCGATCACCGCGACAGCCGACTCGGCACCCATCACCGCGATCCGGGCGGTGGGCCACGCGAAGTTGATGTCGGCACCGAGCTGCTTCGAGCCCATCACGGCGTAGCCACCGCCGTAGGCCTTGCGCACCACGACCGTCACCTTCGGGACAGAGGCCTCGACGTACGAGAAGAGGAACCGGCCACCACGCTTGATGACGCCGATCTTCTCCTGCTCGACACCGGGCAGGAAGCCCGGGGTGTCGACGACGAAGACGAGCGGGATGTCGTAAGCGTCGCACACACGCACGAAGTGCGCCGCCTTGTCGGCAGCGGCCGCATCGAGCGCACCCGACAGGTACAGCGGCTGATTCGCCACGACACCCACCGCGCGGCCGTCGACTCGCGCGTAGCCGGTGATGATGTTCGGCGCGGTCTGCGAGCGGACTTCCAGGAAGTCGCCGTCGTCGAAGATCTTGAGCAGGATGTCGTGCATGTCGTAGCCGGAGTTGTCGGCGTCGGGCATGAAGCTGTCGAGCTCGAGATCGTCCGGGGTGATCTCCGGTTCGAGACCGGGATTGACGATCGGCGGCTTCTCCTGCGCATTGGACGGCATGTAGCTCAGGTACTGCCGCACCCACTCGAAGGCCGCCTTCTCGTCGTGCGCGACGTGGTGCACGTTGCCGTACTCGGCCTGGTGGCGGGCACCGCCGAGTTCCTCGAGGCTCACGCTCTCACCGGTGACCGCCTTGATGACGTCCGGTCCGGTGACGAACATGTGAGCGCTCTCGGTGGCGACCACGACGTCGGTGTTGATCGGCGCGTAGACCGCACCGCCGGCGCAGTTGCCGACGATCACGGAGATCTGCGGGCAAAGGCCCGACAGCGGCTCGTGACGCTTGCCGATCTCGCCGTACCACGCCAGGGAAGTGACGGCGTCCTGCACGCGGGCACCGCCGGAGTCGTTGATACCGACCACGGGGCAGCCGACCTTGAGTGCGAAGTCGAGCACAGCGGCGACCTTGCGGCCGAACATCTCACCGACGCTGCCGCCGAAGACGGTCTGGTCGTGGGAGAACACCGCGACGGGCCGGCCGTCGACCGTGCCGTGGCCTACGACGACGGCGTCGCCGTACATGGCGTCCTCACGACCGGGCGTCTTCATCAAGGCGCCGATCTCGACGAAACTGCCCTTGTCGAGCAGCATGTCGATGCGCTCGCGAGCGCTGGGAATGCCCTTCTTCGCGCGCTTGGCGATGGCGAGTTCGCCGGCAGGCTCCTTCGCCACCTCCAGCTTCTCGCGCAGCTCGGCCAGCTTCTGTGCCGTGGTGCTCACTGTTCGTTCAGCTCCTCGAGGCCTCGATGTCGGCCAGCTTGCGGGTCAGGTCTTCTCCCACCTTCGAGATGTACGGCTCGTCGACGATCTGCAGGTGATCGCCACCGACGTGCACGACCTCGAGATTCGCGACGACCTCGCCCCACCCACCGTCGGGCTGCCGGGTGCCGAAGGCCGGCTCGAGATCGATCGCGTCGTCGTGGTACTTGTCGGCCATGTACAGCACGACATCTCCGCCGTAGGGCGCGAGTTCTGCCGTCTGGATGGCGCGGTTGTCGAGCCACGACGTGCGCTGGTGCTCGATGATGCCGCCGGGAATCTGCGCCCCGCTCATCTCGAGCAGACCCATCAGGATTCCGATCTGCTCCTCGTCGCTGCCGGCCTCGGCCAGCAGATCGTACGGAAGCGGCGCGTCGATCCCGTAGGTCTTCTTCGCGAACGCCGAATAACGCTGCCACCGCTTGCGGATCTCGTCGGGCGTGTCCTCGACCTTCTCCCCGGCCATGACCGTGTCGATGAGGCCGACGAGACGCACGTCCTTGCCTTCTTCACGCAGTAACCGGGCGACGGCGTAGGCGAGGACTCCGCCGAGCGACCAACCGCACAGCACGTACGGTCCGTCGCCCTGGATCTCCTTGATGAGCGGCAGGTAGACCTGGGCCCGAGTGTCGATGGGGCCCTCGGTGCGCTCGAAACCGAACATCGGGGTGTGGGCGGGCAGACGGCGCAGCAGCGGCTCGTATGCAACGGTCGAACCACCCGCGGGGTGGAAGACGAAGACCGGCACCGCGTCGGAACCCTCGGCGCGAGGACGCAGGGTGCGCACGAGACCGTCGATGCGGTCGGCAGATTCGAGGTGCTGCCGCACGGTGTCGGCGAGCTGCTCGATGGTGGTCGCCGCGAGCACCTCGTCGACGGTGATCTCGCCCTCGGCCCGCTCGGTGAGGCGTGCCGCGAGTCGCTCTGCCGCGTTCCGATCGAGCTTCGGCAACGGGTTGAAGATGCCCTTGGCGGACTTACCGGTTATCACCGCCCACGACGCGAAGGTCAGTCGTTCCGCAGCGTCGCGCGGGGGAACGTCGACACCACTCGACTCGGCTTCGGCTTCGGCTTCGGCTTCGGCTTCGGAGAGAACCTGCTCGGCCTCGCCTACCACTGTGGTGTCCTCGACCTGCGGAAGCTCGTCCCCGCCGGTGGCTGCTGCACGCTCGGCCGCCTTCTCGGCAGCCTGCTGTTCGGCGAGCTGTGCGACCTCTTCGCGGTTTTCGACGGCGTACCGCAGGTACTTCGCGACATCGCGCAGGCTCGCGTCCTTGACCGCCGAGAGCTGCAACTGCGGGATGTCGAACTCGTACTCGACGCGGTTCTTGATGCGGACCGCCATGAGCGAGTCCAGACCCAGCTCGATGAGCGGGATCTCGGCCGGCAGATCCTCCGGTGAGTACCCCATCGACTCTGCGACGATCAACGTCAGGCGGTCCTCGAGAGTCTGCGATCCGTTCGGATCCCACTTGCCACCGACCGACTCGACGACCTCGGGTTGCTCGTCCGCCTGCACAGCCGACGTCGCGGCTGCGGCGACGGGCGCAGGAAGCGGTTCGCCGGAAGTGACGACGCCCTCGTGGACGAGGGTGAAACCGTCACCGGTGTTCGCGTGCACCTGCAACGAGGCACCACCGGGATGGCGGGTCAGCGTCGTGGTGAGTGTGCCGGTCGCGGGGACGCCCGCGTGCGGGATGGACGCGGTGAGCGTGACATCGGAGAGCACCTGTGAGGCCGCCGCGACGACCAGCTCGGCTGCGTCGGTGACGGCCGCGGCCTGCACCTCCCACACGTAGCGGCCGTCCGGAAGCGCGACGCGCGCGCCCGGCGCCCGACCGTTGCCGGCGGCGCCGATGCGGGCGTCGACCCAGTAGGGCTTGCGGATGAAGGCGGTGCGCGGCAACTCCGCGTACCCGCCCTCCGGCAGCAAGGTCTTCAGATCCACCGGCTGCCCGTGCACGTACAGCTGGGCGAGAGCGGTGAGGACGCCGAGCGACTCGTCCTCCTTACGCTTGAGCGTCTGGATGAACTGGCCGTCCTGCACACCGGCGTCGAAGGCCGTGGCGGCGACGGACATGAGCGTCGCAGGGTTCGCGTTGAGCTCCACGAAAGTGGTGTAGCCGTCGGACAGTGCCTGCCGGATCGCCTGGGTGAAGTACACGCTGTGGCGCATGCCCTTCGTCCAGTAGTCGACGTCGTGGAGACCGGCGTGACCCACGCGGTAGAGGGTCTCCTGATCGACCGACGAGTACAGGTCGGCCTTCAGCCGGTACGGCTCGATGCCGGCGAGCTCGGCAGCGAGCTCACCGAGGATGGGATCGACCTGCGAGGTGTGGCTCGCGCCCTTGGTCTGCAGGACCCGGGCGAACTTCTCCTCGGCTTCGGCGCGCGCAACGATCGCGTTGACCTGCTCCTGCGGGCCGCCGATGACCGTGTGTGTCGGCGCCGCGTAGACGCACACCTCGAGTTGCGGGAAGTCCGGCAGCACGTCGGTGATCTCCGCGGCGCTGTACTCGACGAGTGCCATAAGGCGGATGTCGTCGCCTTCGAGGCCGGCTTCGGCCTCTCCCATCAGACGTGAACGAGCACAGATGACGCGCACGGCATCCTCGAGCGACAGCCCGCCGGAGATGTATGCACCGGCGGCCTCACCCATCGAGTGGCCGACGACCGCGGCGGGTTCGGCGCCGTGGTGACGCAGCACCGCGGCGAGACCGACCTGGATGGTGAAGATGCCCACCTGCGCGGTCTCGACGTCGTAGTCCTGGCCGTCGTCGAGGAACTTCTCCTTCATGGAGTAGCCCGACTCGT
This sequence comes from Rhodococcus sp. NPDC047139, assembly GCF_040643435.1. NCBI lineage: Bacteria > Bacillati > Actinomycetota > Actinomycetes > Mycobacteriales > Nocardiaceae > Rhodococcus > Rhodococcus sp. NPDC047139. The sequence continues at coordinate 332,249 of NZ_JBEYUH010000003.1, read as the reverse complement.
CGTAGATCAGTTCGTCGACCTCGTCCACGGCCGCAGCGAAGACCGGATTCTCGAGATACAGCTGCTTGGCCATCTTGCGGTGCTGGGCACCGAAGCCCGACAGCACCCACACCGCACCCTTGGACGCCGGAGCGTCTGCGGTGAACACACCCTGTGCGGGCTTGCCGGCCGCGACAGCGCGCAGACCGGCAATGGCCTCTCCGTGGTTGCTCGCCACGACGATCGCGCGGGAGCGACCGTGATTGCGGCGAGCAAGCGTACGGGCGACGTCGGCGAGGGGCGTCGTGCTGCCCTTCTCCGTCTCGAGCCAGTCGGCGAGGTCGGCTGCCGCACGGCGACGACGCGACGGCATCGCGGCCGACACGGCGAGCAGAACGGGCAGTTCACGAGCGGCTTCGGTGTTCTCCTCGGCCGTTGCGGTGATCTCCTCGGGCAGCACCTCGACCTCGGCCTCGGCGGCCTGGAGACCCTCGGGTCCGGTGTACTCGCGAACCACGACATGCGCGTTGGTGCCACCGAAACCGAAACCGGACACACCCGCGACGGCGCGACCGGTGTAACGCGGCCAATCCGCACCTTCGGGAATGACCTTCAGGTTGGCGCGGTCGAACGGGATGTACGGGTTGGGTGCGGTGTAGTTGAGAGTCGGGGGCAGCTGATCGTTCTGCATCGCGAGAACGACCTTGATCAGCCCGGCCGCACCGGCTGCGGACTCGAGGTGACCGAAATTGGTCTTGGCCGAGCCGAGCAGAACCGGCTTGTCGGTCTCGCGGCCACGGCCGACGACACGGCCGAGAGCATCGGCCTCGATCGGGTCGCCGAGGACCGTGCCGGTGCCGTGCGCTTCGATGTAGTCCACGCCGGACGGCAGGATCTGCGCGTCCCGGTAGGCGCGACGCAGCACGTCGACCTGCGCTTCGGGATTGGGGGCGGCCAGGCCGTTGGACCGACCGTCCTGGTTGACGGCCGAACCGGCGATCACGGCGAGGATCTCGTCACCGTCGCGCTCGGCGTCCTCGAGACGCTTGAGTACGAGGAGACCGCCGCCCTCGGCGCGGATCATGCCGTCGGCGTCGGCCGAGAACGCCTTGATACGACCGTCGGGAGCCATCACGCCGAGTTCGTCGAAGCCGAGAGTCCCGGCGGGGGCCAGGAGCATGTTGACGCCGCCGGCGAGGGCCACGTCCGCTTCTCCGCTGCGCAGGGCGCGCACAGCTTGATGCACCGCGACCAGCGACGACGAACACGCCGTGTCGAGCGTGACCGACGGACCGTGGAAGTCGTAGAAGTACGAGACGCGGTTGGCGATGACCGCGGTGGAGGTGCCGGTCAGCGCGTAGGGATGCGCTGCGGACGGATCACCGACGGCGAGCAGCATGTAGTCGCTCGCGGAACTGCCGATGAACACACCGACCGAACCGCCCTTGAGGTCGCTCGGCGGGATGTGGGCGTTCTCGAGGGCCTCCCAGGTCAGTTCGAGCGCGAGTCGCTGCTGCGGGTCGACCATCTCGACCTCACGCGGCGACATCGCGAAGAACTCCGCGTCGAATCCCTTGACGTCGTCGAGATAACCACCGCGGGTGTTCGCGTTGCGGATCGACTCCCACACGGCCGGATCGTTCTCGAATTCCGACCAGCGGCCTTCGGGGAGATCGGTGATGCCGTCGCGCCCGGATGCGAGCAGTTCCCACATCTGTTCGGGGGTGTCGACGTGCCCGGGGAAACGGGTGGACAGGCCGACGATCGCGATGTCCTTCGCACCCGTCACCGCACCCACGGTGTACAGCGCGGATTCGTCCTCCGCAGGAGCTTCCGGCTCACCCTCGATGATGCGGGTCGCGAGCGAGGCGATCGTCGGGTGCTGATAGGCGACGGTCGCGTTGAGAGTGACACCGAGGAGTTCCTCGATCTCACCCGCCATCGCGACGGCGTCCCGGGAGGACAGACCGAACTCCTCCATCGGACGGTCGTCCGAGATCTGGGAAACCGGCTGGCCGGTCGCGTCGGCGATCCAGTTGCGCAACCATTCGCGCAGTTGCGCAACCGTCATTTCAGTGTCAGACATCAACCCACCACGCTACCCGGGAAAGAGGACATTCTTACACGCTGTCCGGGAAGGACTGCTGCTGGTAACCACCACGCAGAGTTCCCTCGACATATGCGGTCTTGCACGCCCTGCGCGCGATCTTTCCGCTGGACGTACGGGGGATGGATCCCGCCGGCACGAGCAGAACGTCGCGCGCGGTGACACCGTGCCGGGTCGAGATCGCGGCACGTACCGCGTCGGCGATCGGCTGCGGATCGGCCTTGCCGGCACCGGGGGCACGCTCGGCGACGATCACGAGCTGCTCCGAGCCGTCATCGGGATCGAACGCCAGGCCGGAGGCGTCGTTGTCGAAGACGTCGCGCGGCAGCTGATTCGCCGGGACCGCGAACGCCGCGACGAAGCCGGGGCGCAGCGCGGAGCTGGCCTCCTGGGCCGAGAACTCGAGGTCCTGCGGATAGTGGTTGCGGCCGTCGACGATCACGAGATCCTTGACGCGACCGGTGATGTAGAGCTCACCGTCGATGTAGACGCCGTAGTCGCCGGTGCGCAGCCACTTGCTGTCCTCGGGTGCACCTTCGGCGTGGCTGCCCTCCGGCAGTCGCTTCGTGATGCGGTTGTGGAAGGTCTTGTCGGTCTCTTCCTTGCGACCCCAGTAGCCGATGCCCATGTTCTCGCCGTGCAGCCAGATCTCACCGACGTGCTCGTCGGGCAACTCGGCGCCGGTCTCGGCGTCGACGATCGCGGCCCACTGACTGCGTGCGACGAAACCGCAGGAGACCTGCGGGATGGCGTTCTCGGCGTCGGACTCGACACGCACGACCCGGCCCGCATTGAGTTCGGTGCGGTCGACGTAGATGACCTTCGCCTCGTCGCTGTGCCGGGTGGAGGAGACGAACAGGGTCGCCTCGGCCATGCCGTAGGACGGCTTGATCGCCGTCCGGGGCAGACCGTAGGGGCCGAACGCCTCGTTGAACTTGCGCATCGACGACGTGGTGACCGGCTCGCTGCCGTTGATCAGGCCGATGACGTTGCTCAGGTCGAGTTCTTCGCCGGGCTTGGGCACGGCACGTGCCGCAGCGTGCTCGAACGCGAAGTTCGGCGCGGCGGCGAAGGTGCCGGCTCCGTCGGAGACCGCGGCGAGTTCCCGGATCCAGCGGCTCGGGCGCGCCACGAACGCACGCGGGCTCATGATGGTGATGTACTTGCCGCCGACCGCGGGCAGGATCACCGTGAGCAGGCCCATGTCGTGGAACAGCGGCAGCCAGGTCACGCCGCGCGACGACTCGTTCAGTTCGATGGAGTCGGCCATCTGGATGACGTTGGTCAGCACCGACCGGTGGGTGATCTCGACACCGGCAGGAACGCGGGTCGAGCCGGAGGTGTACTGCAGATAGGCGATGTCGTCGGTGGAGATCGGCGGACGCTTCCACGACTCTGCGACCGCGTCGGGAATGGCATCGACGGCGATCACGCGAGGACGCTGCGCCGCCGGAAGCGGGCGGAAGAACTGCCGCACGCCGGCTGCGGACGAGGTCGCGGTGAGGATCGCGCTGGGCGTGCAGTCGCCCAGAACAGCGTGGAGACGATCCGTGTGGCCGGGTTCGTCGGGATCGAACAGCGGCACCGCGATGGTGCCCGCGTAGATCGCGGCGAAGAACGACACGACGTAGTCGAGTCCCTGAGGGGCGAGGATCGCAACGCGGTCGCCGGGAGCGGTGACCTGCTGCAGGCGCGCGGCGATGGCCTTGATGCGCACGCCGAACTGATCCCAGGTCAGCTCGTGCACCTCACCGTCGCGCTCACGCGAGTAGTCGATGTAGCGGTAGGCGAGGTCGTCACCGTTGGAAGCGAAATTCTCCTCGAGATGATCGAGCAGCGTCCGCCCTTCCGGCAGCCTGATCCGGCCGTTCTCATCGATGAACTCTTCGAACCCGACGCTCAATTCCTTCTCCCTGTCGAAGCGATCCCACAACCACTCGACATGGTTGCGCCACCAAATTTTTCTCCGCGTCGGCAGATCGTCGTACCGACGCCACCCCCCGCGGCTCCCGGAGGTCCGCCAGCCGAATCTGTCCATCGACTCCAGATCACGGATATGTTACAGATCGGCATCGCTCGCACCCCCGCAAAGTGCGGTCACCGGGAGGAACGCTTCCCATCGCTTACGGGAAACACAAAGATACGACATCGCCGTCTTCACACGCACATTCCGTGCCCGGCGAACGGCGCGAGCATACGATCCGGTTGCGTGCGGAGGCTTTTCGACGTCCCAGCCGACCGGCAGCGCACACCGCCGCCGTCCCGGGATCGGCGCCCGCACACGCACGGCAAACCGACGAGCGAGCTCGTGACGAGGATCATCCCTCGTCCCAGGCTGTCGGTACACCCCCGGAGGGGGTCGGCCGTTCGCCGTGCCGTTGCTGGCACCATGAACCTCTTCTCGTGTGGCAGTCGTCGTACGCCACGATCCCGGACGGCCGGGCACGCAGCCGAGGGATGAGTCTAAAGGCAGCCCATCGGTCGAGTGTACCGGGTGGTGAAATCGGACACTACCGCCGAGTAATGTGTGGTTACGGTCACCAGCGGGGAGACCGTCTCACTCCTCGGCCGGTCTCGGAGCACCCTCGATCTTCTCCGCAGCCCAGTTCGCGATCCACTGCGTCGCGGTCGTGCCGTTCTCATCCACCACGTAGGTGTTGTACATCGCATGGATCGGGTTGTTGACGTACTCGAGCAGGCGCGGAGCGGCCGACATCCAGTTCGCGGGATTGAGCGCGTTCGGCGGCGCGTCGCAGATGCTGTCGGTAGGCGCACAGATCTGTACGGTGCGGTCGTCGAGCTGCCCGAAACCGCCCGGACGTGCGCCGGTCATCGTGATACCCGGCAGTCGCAGGCCGTCGAGCGACAATTCGGCCCCGACCCCCGCGACGGGCGCACCGATGTCGGTGCCCGAGACCCCGTCCCGCCGCCCGTCGGCGATGAGCGCGACACCGAGTACCCGGTCGGCGGGGACCGGACCGTTGCCGGCACCGATCTGCGCGGCGATGTCGCCCACGATCACCGCGCCCTGGGAGAATCCCGTGAGCACGTAAGTAGTGAGCGGGCACTCGGCCGAGCGTCGCGCCAGGATGTCGGTGGTCGCCGCAAATCCCTCACCGCGACTGTTGTTGTAGGACTGCTGGCCGTCCGGCGGAAGCGCAATCGGATTCGAGAACTGCGCGACGTACGGCACGGTGTAGACGTCGGCACGCTGGGCGTCGAACCGCTCCTGCAGGGGTCGCGTCACGTTGAGCATGAGCGAGTACGGATTCGCGGCGGGAGCGTAGGGATCGTCGCCGACCGCCGACTCCCACGTTCCCGGGACCGCGACGACCTGCACGTCGGGACACGAGGCCGGCTGCGACTGCGGCTCCTCCCGCCCCGGTGGGGTGGGAACAGGCGAGGGCAGGTCCAACCGTCCTGCGAGCAGATACCAGAGCAACAGCACGATCGCCAGGACGAGCAGCGCCCCTACGACCACGATCCTGCGTCCACGACGCCGCTTCGTCCCGACCATCTCGTGCTGTCCCCGCGTTCCTAGTTGCAGTAGGTCTCACCGGCAACGGTGATGTAGGTGTCGGCGGTCGACGAGGCTTCCTCCTCCGTCAACTCGACACCACCGGCAGCAGCATCACTACCCACCAACGCGGTGACGAAAACCTTGATCTCGTCGGTCGACCCACCCTGCGCCTGGGCGCTGCAGATGTAGTCGGCGATGTTCACGGCACCGGCCTCGTCGTTGGGCTCGACACCTTCTGCGCGCAGACCGTCCAGGAAGGCCTGCGTGCCGGGTGCAGGAGCCGGCGCCGCGCCTGCCCCGCTGTCACCTTCTGCGTCGGGCGAGGCGGGAGCCTGCTGTGCGTCGCTCGTGTCTGCGCCGCCCGTGGTCTCCGTCTCTTCCGCAGCGTCCGTGGTGGACGTCTCGGCCGCTTCGGAGGTGGAGGTCGAGGTCGACGTCGAGGTGGTGGCAGACGTCGTCGGCGTGTTCGTCGCGGTGGAATCGTCGCTTCCGCACGCGGACAGAACGGCCGTGGCGGTCAGTGCCGCAGCGAGTGCGCCGAAGACGCGGGTCGAACGCGAGCGGGTGCGTGCAGGCATGTAGTGGTGTCCTCACATCCGGATGTCGAGCTTGGGCAGATGCGCCCAGGCTACAGAGCGGCCCGTGCGGCCGGTAGGAGCGTCCCGCCTCCCCGGTCGCACGGGCCGGGCCCGCGCTCTCCCCGTTCGATCAGGGCTGCAGCGTCACCTCATCGCCGACGAGCGTGACGAAGCCGTTCCGGAAGTTCTGCCGGACCCCCTCGCCATTGTCGAGCGGGAATTCGTCGCTGACCGGGAAGCCGAGACGCCCACTCTCCCCGCCCTCCGCGAGCCAGGCCTCGAGGATCCTTCCTCGAACCGGCCATGCTCCGGTGAGCGGACTCCAGTAGATGCGTCCGTGCTGGAACTCACCGAAACGGCCGTCGGGACCCGCGAGTACCTCGCTGTTCGTCGGGTAGCCCAGCACGCCCGTCTCGTAGCCGAGTTCGGCGTACTTGCCGAGGATCATTCCCTGAACCGCGTGCGCGCCCGTGTCCTCGCTCCAGTACATGGCGCCCGACTCGAAGCCCTGCACGGCACCCCGGTCGTCGGGTGTCGCTGCCTCGTCGAGGACCGGGTAGCCGAGCGGCCCGCTCTCCCAGCCCTGGTTCTTCCATTCCTCGAAGATCGCTCCTCGCACCGCGCGAGCGCCGTGCTCGGGCGTCCAGTAGATCGCGCCGTTGCGGAAGTGATTGAAACGCCCGCGCCCGTCGGCAGCGACCCGTTCCTCGGTGGTGGGGAAGCCGAGCGGACCCGCTGGGCCGCCCGCGCCCTGGTAGACGCCGCCGATCGCACCCGCCACCGGCACGGTCACACCCTCGGACGAGAAGACGCGCCCGAATCGGAAGTCCTGCACCTTTCCGCCCGCGATGTCGTACTCGGGAGTGAGACAGTCGCCGAGCCAGGCGTTCGCGTTCGCGACGTCACCGAAAGATCCGCCGGACGTGCACTCGGGCTTTTCGACCTCCACACCGAGGGTGTTGGCCAACTGCGGCCACAATTGGTGGAGTTCGAACTCCCAGTACTTCCACGTGTGGGTACCCGACGGCCGGTACACGATCTGCGCGGGAATGCCCTGCTTCTTCAGCTTCGTGGCGAAGGCCTGCGAGGTCAGCCGCGAAAGGATCTCGAGGCCCATCCCGGCGTAGTTCGTGCTCACCCCGGGGACACTCGCCGGATCGTCGTACGGGCCGGCCGTGCCACTACCGCTCGACACGTACAGGCTCACGCCCTTCAGCTTGTCGGCGAGCAGGTAGGGGTCGTGGGCTTCCCAGCCCTCGCCACCCGGAGGCCCCCACATCGCATCGGAGTCGAAACCACCGGCGTCCTGCATCGCATAATGGATCGCCTCGGGCATGCCGAGCGTGGTCGTGGTGAGGATGCCGGACAGTGACGCCGCAAACTGGGCGAAGCCCGGATTGCGGGCGGGCAGGAACATCGCGGCGGTGCCGCCCATCGACAGGCCGACCACACCGCGCTTGTCGGTCGTGCGCCAGTCGCGCTCGAGAATCGGCGGCAGTTCCTCGGTGAGAAAGGTCTCCCACTTGTAGTTCTGCCCGTTGTTCTGGTCGATCCAGTCCGAATAGAAACTCGACTGCCCTCCGACCGGCAGCACGACGTTGACGTTCTTGTCCGCGAAGAAGGACTCTGCGTCCGTCTCCAGCGTCCAGCCGCTCTCGTCATCGCGCGCCCGCATGCCGTCGAGCATGAACACCGACGGGAAGCGTGCGTCGGGCTTGCGGTTCCAGTCGCGGGCGAGCAGCAACTGCACCTGGATCGGCGTACCCATCGACGGCGAGTCGATCCACAGTGCGACCCGCCGGTCGGTGAGCCAATCGACCGAGCGGACGGTCGCCCCGGCAGTGCTCGCAGGGTCGGAGTGCGCGATGAGCGGATCGGCGGCGGCCACCGAGACGGTGGTCAGGCCTGCCCCGACCGGCACGACGAGGGCAGCCGCGATCAGTGCGAACGCGCGGGACCTGCCACTTCGCGCACCCCCGACGCGAGCCGCATTCCTGCGCGGCTCCGTCGGTCGTTCGCCGTGCTCGAGCTCAGTTCGCATCTGCATCGCTCACTTTCTGCGTTGCCGGATTCCCTGCCGTGTGCGGGTTCGAGCGGACCGCGACGGCAAAAGTGGCAGTGCGTCCCCGGCTGGATGTGATCCCCTGCGGTACCGGAGGCCTGAATGTGTTCTACACCGAATTCACACCTATTCGGGGGTGCCGCGCTGTGACCGGTGAGGAAATCGTTACAGAAAACGGCGCCGCCCGCTCACCTGATCGGTGAGCGGGCGACGCCGTTCGAGCAGTGCGGACCGGGAGATCAGAACGCGTTGAGCGCCTCCAGGATCTGCGGACGTGCCTTCCACAGCTGATCCTCCCAGTACTTCCAGGCGTGCGTGCCGCGCGCCGGGAAGTCGAAGGTCGCGGGGATGCCCAGCGTGGCGAGCTTGACCTGGAACGCGCGGGTCTGCGCGAGGGACAGAGCCTCGAGCGCCATGCCGTTGGCGGTGTTGTAGTAGCCGACGAAGCCCTTCGGGTTGTCGTGCTGGCCGGGCAGACCACTGGCTGCCGAGATGTACAGCGAGAGGCCCTCGAGCTTCGGTGCGAAGACGAACGGGTCGTTGCGCAGCCAGGCCGGGCTCCACGGCGGGCCCCACATCGCGTCGACGTTGAAGCGACCGGCGTCGAGCATCGCGACGCGGATGGCCTCACGCATGCCGGGCGCCGACAGGTTCAGGTAACCGGACAGCGACGACGCGAACTTGAACTGGTCGCGGTGGTAAGCAGCCAGGGTCAGCGCGGCCGAGCCACCCATCGACAGGCCGACGATGCCGTTGTTGTTACGCGAGACACCGCGGGTGGCGAGGTAGTCGGGCAGCTGCTGAGTCAGGAAGGTCTCCCACTTGTAGGTGACGTCCTGCTTGTTCAGATTGGAGGGTGCGTACCAGTCGGTGTAGAAGCTCGACTGTCCACCGACCGGCATGATCAGGCTCACGTTGTCGTTCGCGAACTGCTGCAGCGCGTTCGTCTCGAACGACCAGGCGTTCGCGTCGTCCCGTGCGCGCAGGCCGTCGAGCATGTAGAGCGCTGCGTCACCACCGCGCGCTGCCCACTGGATCTGCACCTTGATCGGGCCCATGTCGGAGTCGACGAAGACCTCTTCGAAGCCTCCGGCAGGCGCGCGGTGCGAGACCGGCGCTCCCTGCGCCGGTGCGGCGACGGCGGCGGTGGTTCCGACCAGACCGGCGGCCACGGGGAGGACCAGAGCCGCGGCGGCGGTGCCGAGCAGTCGCCGGCGAAGGCCCTGCCTCAACCTCGGGACAAAACGCATGAACAATGCTCTCTTTCTCGTCTGCGGCGTCCGCGTTCGCGTCCCCCGGATTCCGGCGAAGACGACCGCGGGAGGCCGCCCCAAGTCACACTGCGGTCAAAACTGTAAAGGACCGCGTGATCTCTGACAAACCCATGTTTCAACAGCTCTTGGGCACCTCTTGACCCGAAGATCAAGCCGGTGCTGCCGGAAAGTTACGCATCCGTGATGCAGCGTGCATCTTATCGAGACCATTCGGGGGGGCCAAGTCGATCCCGTTGCTCCCCCTCATCCGCGCGGCGGGGGCATAGGCAGATCACAACGCTGGATCTCGTATTCGGGCACCCGATCGATCCGGTACGAGGCGTACTCGAAGGCATTGCGCAGATTCCGCTTGAACAGCGGCCAGGTCAGCTCGGCGCTCGACGAATCCAGCAGTTCCCGCGTCTCGGGACAGGTCAGCGCCGTCTTCGCCATCGCCACCCAGTCTTCGTCCAGGTAACCGGGCAGCCACGGATGCACGTCGACCATGCCCGAATCGGCGACCACCCAGTCCGGGAACAGGATCTTGTCGTGGCCGATACGCCCGTCCTCGAGACGCTCGGTGTGCGCCGCGAGTGGATAGGCCAGGCCCATCTGGTCGACGACCCGTACGTCCAGTCCGGTATTCATACTGGTCATGCCGAGATTCAGGAAGAACACGGTGTGCCCGGCCCCTCCCGGCGGGATCGGCTCCGGCGGCGGCACCACGTCCCAGGCGTCGTAGGACGGCGTAGGCAGCAGCAGCCCCCCATCAGGGGTGGCGGCGATCGCTTCCGTCATCGCGCGCATGCGCGGATAGTCGAGGTAGTCGTCCGCACGGATGGGATGCAAGTGCCCGGTATTGAGGGCGTAGAAGGCGCGCTCGTCCACGATGCCCGAACGGCCCACCACGGCCCCCTCGGTCATCCCGGTGGTATTGGCCGCGAACGCCGCCCACACCACGGTGCCGAACCACAGCAGGCCCAGTGCGCCCGCCACCTGCGTGGGACGGTTGTTCCCCATCTCGGCGCGTGCCGGTATCCGCAGGGGCACGACCGCGACCGGCAGGAGCAGGCAGAACAGCGGTGGAAGGAGAACACGGCCGTGCATGAAGTCGCCACCCACCCGCAACGAGTACAGCGCCAGGAGCAGACCCGAGCCGAGAAACAGCACGACCACGGCGGTCGGCGTGCGCAGCAGGTTCTGCCCCCAGGCGAGCGCGGCCCGCACGTCGCGTAGATCCGGGCGGGCGGCAGATACGGTGCGATCGGCAGCTTCGCGACTGCTCGCCAGGACCAGCACGACAAGGCCTACGAGCAACAGCAACGGCAACCACAACAGATACGGGGAGACGAGGTTGCCGAGATATTCGAATCCCTGCGACCACTTGGCACCGCCGGCGTCCTTGGCGACCGCCGTGTTGGGATAGGGCAGGCCGTAGTAACCCATGCGCCAGATCTGGTACCCGACCGGAACTGCGCCTGCCACCCCCACCATCGCGATCCGGACACGCAGGTCGAGCCCCGGCGCGAGGAACAGCATCGCGAGCGCCAGCACCGCCACGATCGCCATTTCGGGCCGCACGAGCGGGCCGAGTCCGGCGACGAAGGCAGTAGCAAGGATGGGCAGCGTTCCCGGGAGGGAGCCCTCCCTACCCGGATCGGGGGTCGCCCACCGGACCATGAGCAGCCACAGCAGACCGAGCCAGGCGATCACCAGGCAGGATTCGAGACCGGAGGTCGCGAAGTCGCGGGCCGGGGGCACCGCGATGTAGACGAGAACACCGGCCGGCAGGAGCAGCACCGTTCCCGAAGCGGCACGCAGGCGCCACCGGTACAGCCGTGCGGCGCCGAACATCGCGAGGACGACCGCAGTCGTCGACAACACGAGCGCGATCGTGAGCACGACGTATTCGAGGCGGATCCCGGTGAGCCATGCACCCGCGTAGACGATGTACGTCCACGCGGTAGAGGTGTTGGCCTCGACGCGCTCTCCCACGTTGAATACCGGCCCGTTGCCGGCGAGGAGGTTGCGCACGGTCCGCAGAACGATGAGTCCGTCATCGGCGATCCAGCGCCGCTCCCATGCCCCCCAGAACATCAGGAGCGCGGCGACGACCACGCCTGCGGCGAAGACGCCACCGGCGAAGCGATCGCGTCGAACAGGGCGGACCGTTCGGGACGGCCCGCCTTCCGTGTCGTGGACGCCGCGCACGACGTCAGAAGAGGTAGACAGCACCGCCGACCACCAGGATCCACACCACCGCGAGCAACTGCAGCACCCGGTCCTTCAGCGCGATCTCCTCGGGTTCGCCGGCTTCACCTCCGTCGACGTCGACCGCGTAGCGCAGGATCGCGACGACGAACGGAATCATCGAGATCGCGTACCAGTTGGATCCGGCGACGTTGTCCTGCTCGAATGCCCACAGGCCGTAGCAGAGCACGACGGCGGTCGCGGCGACGGTCCACACGAACCGCAGATAGGTCTCGGTGTAGTACTCGAGCGACTTGCGGATCTTCGCGCCGGTGCGGGTCGCGAGACGCAACTCGGCGTAGCGCTTGCCCGCGGCCATGAACAGCGACCCGAACGCCATGATCAGCAGGAACCACTGCGAGAGCGGAATCTCGGCGGCCACACCACCGGCGATCGCCCGGATCAGGAAGCCCGACGAGACGATGCAGATGTCGAGTACTGCCTGGTGTTTGAGCCCGAAGCAGTACGCGAGCTGGATCACGATGTAGACCGCCATGACCACAGCGAGCTGCCAGTTCGCCAGGAAGGACAGCAGGATGGAGCCGACGAGCAGCACCACAGCCATGATGTAGGCCAGGCGGACCGGCAGAACCCCGGCCGCGATGGGCCGGAACCGCTTGGTGGGATGCGCGCGGTCGGCCTCGACGTCCATCGCGTCGTTGACGAGATAGATTCCCGAGGCGGCCATACAGAACACCACGAAGGCGAGAGCGACAGGCAGCAGCACATCGACCTGGGTCACCGAACCGGCCGCCATCGGGGCCGCGAGCACCAGGACGTTCTTGACCCACTGCCGGGGACGGACCGCCTTGACGATCCCGGCGCCCAGGCTCTTGGGCACTTCCTTGACCGGCGCCGGATCCTCGCTCATCGCTCTCCCCACTTCTTCTCTGCCCGCGCCACGACGGCCGCGGACGCCGCACCGAGTGCCGCACCCGCCAGGACATCCGTCGGATAGTGCACGCCCAGCACGAGGCGGGACAGCATCATGGGCGGCACGAGCACCGCGGGAAAGGGTAGCCCGGTCGTACGGGCGAGCAGCACGGCCGCCGCGGTCGTGGAGGTCACATGCGACGACGGGAAGCTCAGTCGACTCGGCGTGGACACGTTGACCTGCACGGTCGGGTCCACCGGTCGCGGCCGCCGTACGACCCGCTTGATCACGACGGAGGCCGCGTGTGCACCGAATGCTCCGACTGCCACGCTCGCCCACTTGCGACGACGGGGACGGTCGAGGAGGGCGCCCGCGGCGCCGATCGCGATCCAGCCGAGGGCGTGTTCACCGAAGTGCGACATGCCGCGGGCGACAGTCGTCGCGGCGGGCACGGCACCAGCGGTGGCCTGCACGGTCTGCAGCACCCGAACCTCGGTGTCGGTGCTCCGCCAGTGACGTGTCGCTGCACCGTCGTCTGCGGGCGCCGCGGTGTTGCCGGCTGCGGGCACAGCAGCGCTGTCAGTTGCCGATACCGAAGACACGCTCCCACTCCTCCTTGCTCGTCAGGGCGGGAACAGCGTCCCGGTATCGCTTCTTCATCTCGGGGAACCGGCGCGCGAGCTCGCGGCGCAACCGGAGCGCCTCCGTGAGCAATGCCTGTGCCTGCGCACGGTCGCGCTTACGGTAGACGACACCTCGGCCGTCCGCCGTGGTGACCGTCACGCCGTCCACCTGCGAGAGCAGGAACCACCGCGCATCGATGGTCGGGACGTTCAGCTGAGGACGTTCGTGGTGCTCCCGGTTCTCGGGGCGCAGGTTGTGCACCACGCCCTTGGCGAGACGCTTGACCTTTGCGACCGCTCCCTCGGGCAGCCCGACGCCGCCGACCTCTGCGCCGGATGCCATCGGAAGCTCGGTCGACGACGGCAGCACGACGGCGTCGGGGAAGTTCTTCCGCAGGGCGTGTACCTCGCCGAGAGCACGCGGCAACAGTTCGAACAGGTTCTCCGGCCCGGCGAGGAAGTCCTCGATGGCCTTGTTCTGGATCGCGACCGTGGAGTACTCGAGGCACACGAGGTGCTTGATCGTGGCCTTGATCGTGTCGAGCACCATCGGCTTGGCATCGCCGTGCTGGTGCAGCGCGGCCACGACGAGCCGGTTGCGCAGGTGGAAATACGCCTGCCAGTCGATGGCATCGTCCTTGTCGCTCCACGCCATGTGCCAGATCGCGGCGCCCGGCATCGTCACCGTCGGATAGCCGGCCTCGCGGGCCCGCAGGCCGTACTCGGCGTCGTCCCACTTGATGAACAGCGGCAACGGCTGCCCGATCTCCTCCGCGACGACGCGCGGGATCATGCACATCCACCAGCCGTTGAAATCCACGTCGATGCGGCGGTGCAGAAGCTTCGAGTTCTCCCGGTCGCGCAACGGCTTGGCAGCGAAGTCGTGGTCGTACTCGACGTTCGGGGCAGCACCCCACATGAAGTTCGAGCGGTGGATGACCTCACCCATCGTGTGCAGGTGGCTGCGTTCCTGCAGGTTGAGCATCTGTCCGCCGACCAGCATCGGCTTCTTCGCGAAGCGCGACAGTGCCAGAGCACGCAGGATCGAGTCGGGCTCGATCTCGATGTCGTCGTCCATGAACAGGATGTACGGGCTGGAGGTGGTCTTCAGCGCCTCGTACATGATGCGGCTGTAACCACCGGAGCCGCCGAGATTCGCCTGGTCGTGGATCACGAGACGGTCGCCGAACGGCTCGGCCACCTCGGCGAAATCGGCTTCGTCGCGCACCTTGCGGGTGCCCTGGTCCGGAATGATGACGGCGTCGACGACGTCCATCACCAGCGGGTCGGACGCGAGCGCACGCAAGGCCTTCACGCAGTCCGCCGGACGGTTGAAGGTCGGGATGCCCACCGCGACCGACGCACGGCCGGGCGCCTCGACGGGCGCGTACCAGCCGGCGGCGTGCAGGGTGACCTCGCTGTCGGTGGTGATGTCGAACCACATCCAGCCGCCGTCCTCGAAGGGACCCAGGTCGGCTTCGACCTCGACGATCGTCTCCGTTCCACGGAACTCACGCCCGGTGACGTGGATGCGGCTCGAATCCGCCTTGCTGCGGTAGAGGTCGACGCGGCCGTGACCGGTGAGTTCGAGTCGCAGCACCACCGAATCGAGGGTGCTCCAGCGACGCCAGTAGCTCGCGGGCAGCGCATTGAAGTAGGTACACAGCGACACCTCGGACTCCGCGCCGATCGCGAGCGTCGTCCGACTCGTGGCATGTGCGCGACGCGCGTTGGTCGGCGACTCCTCGAGATAGAGGGTGCGCACGTCGAGAGGCTCACCCGGCCGCGGCAGGATGATGCGCTGCAGCAACGACCGCCCGAGCAGTCCGTCCTCGGAGACGGGGGCGGAAGCGCTCACCGTCGCCGCATGCTTCGCGGCGCTCACGACGCGTCCCCGGCGATGGGTGCGCCCGATTCGAAGTGCGGCGTGAGGACGTTGTCGAACATCGACAGCGCACTCGCGATCGCCATGTGCATGTCGAGGTACTGGTAGGTGCCGAGGCGGCCACCGAAGAGCACCTTGTTCTCCGCTGCTTCCTGCTTCGCGAGGGCGCGGTAGGCATTGAGCTTCTCGCGGTCCTCGGAGGTGTTGATCGGGTAGTACGGCTCGTCGTCGTTCTCGGCGAAACGCGAGTACTCGCGCATGATGACCGTCTTGTCGGCCGGGTACGTGTCGCGCTCGGGATGGAAGTGCCGGAACTCGTGGATCCGGGTGTACGGCACGTCGGCATCGTTGTAGTTCATGACGGGGGTCCCCTGGAAATCACCCGTCGGAAGCACCTCGGTTTCGAAGTCGAGGGTGCGCCATCCGAGCCGGCCCTCGGAGTAGTCGAAGTAGCGGTCGAGGGGTCCGGTGTAGACGACGGGGGCGTCGGGGCTCGCGGCGCGGATCTCCTCACGCACCTCGAACCAGTCGGTGTCGAGGCGGACCTCGATCCGCTCGTCCTCGGCCATCTTCTCGAGCCATGCCGTATAGCCGTCGACCGGCAGGCCCTCGTAAGTGTCGTTGAAGTAGCGGTTGTCGAAGGTGTAGCGGACGGGCAGCCGCGTGATGTTGCCGGCAGGCAGTTCCTTCGGGTCGGTCTGCCACTGCTTCGCCGTGTAGTCGCGGACGAACGCTTCGTACAGGGGGCGGCCGATCAGGGAGATCGCCTTCTCCTCGAGGTTCTTTGCATCGGCCGTGTCGATCTCGGCGGCCTGCTCCCTGATGAGGGCACGCGCCTCGTCGGGGCTGAAGTACCGGCCGAAGAACTGCGCCACAAGTCCGAGGCCCATGGGGAACTGGTAGGCCTGGCCCTTGTGCATCGCGAACACGCGGTGTTGATAGTTCGTGAAGTCGGTGAACTGGTTCACGTAGTCCCACACCCGCTTGTTGGATGTGTGGAAAAGGTGGGCACCGTACTTGTGGATCTCGATCCCGGTTTCCGGTTCGGGCTCGGAGTACGCGTTGCCACCGAGGTGGTGGCGACGCTCGACAACGAGCACGCGCTTCCCGAGCTGCGTGGCCGCGCGCTCGGCGATCGTCAGTCCGAAGAATCCGGAGCCGACGACGATCAGGTCGTACTCACCGGTGGAGGGCTGGGGCGCTGATGCAGCAGTCACGGGAGACCAGGGTATGCGACTACCGCGCGGTGGTGCCCTCTCGGTCCGGCCGGACCGAGAGGGCGATCACAATCACACGTACCGGGCAAGTGCGGCACGAACGAATTCGGCCCCCTTCCGGCCCCCGTAGTTCGCTGCGAAACGCTCGTCCTCGACGTACATGTCGGCGAGTCCGAGCACGTACTCCCGCGAGCTCCCTTCCGGCGTGCTGTGCCCCGGGGTGCCGGGGATCGACGCCAACCACTCGACGTGCCGCCGAGCGAGCTCCTGCGCCTCGGGGCCGGCCGGATCCAGTCCGGCCTCCGCCGCAGCGGTCCAGTCGCGGTTCAGCTGTTCGACCTGTGTCGCCCAGGCACTGCGCTCGTCGTCGCCCAGGCTGTGCCACCAGCGGTTGCTGTCGTCGTAGGCCCGTTCGCCCCACCGCTCGATCACTTCCTCCCGGTACCGGCGGTGGTCGAACCCGTCGAACACTTCGTCTGCCACGAGTCCCTCTCCTCTCTCCGTCTTCGCCAAGGTGGTTCGAACCGCCTCGATGCGGCGGTCCAATTGCCGGCGCTCGTGTTCGAGCAGGTCGAGGTGGGTACGCAGCGCGGTCGCGGTGTCGTCCTGCCCGACGAGCACCTCCCTGATCGCGGGCAACGCGAGTCCGAGATCGCGGAGCAGCAGGATGCGCTGGAGTCGCACGAGGGCATCCTCGTCGTAGAACCGCATGCCGTTGCTGCCGGTGCGGCACGGCGGCAACACGCCGACCTGGCCGTAGTGACGCAGGGTACGACTGGTGACGCCCGCAGC
Organism: Rhodococcus sp. NPDC047139; assembly: GCF_040643435.1. NCBI lineage: Bacteria > Bacillati > Actinomycetota > Actinomycetes > Mycobacteriales > Nocardiaceae > Rhodococcus > Rhodococcus sp. NPDC047139. The sequence continues at coordinate 315,109 of NZ_JBEYUH010000003.1, read as the reverse complement.
TCGGGCCAGTTCCTGGATGGACCACTCGCGCGGCACGTCCTCACCTCTTCCTTCCGACTGCGACCAGCGTGCATCTTGACGTTGCGTCAATGTCAACGCTCGTCGCCGAGGTGTGACGACGTCACCGGCCGGCCGCCCTGTTCGGGCGACCGGCCGGTCGATGTGTGCGGTCGGGTTACTCGGCGCTACCGGTGCTCGGGAACCAGTCCTGCAGGAAGCTCGCGTCGATCACTTGAGCTCCGAGTTCCGGCGTCCACACGATGGCACCACCGGTGAAGATCCGGAACTTGCCGATCTCGTCGGGCAGCATCAGTTCGGGGCCGAGGGGTGCGCCGAGCACACTCTCGACGCCGCCGAGGTCCAGATAAGCCTGTTCGATGGGAGAGGTCCCGGTGCCGCTGCCGAAGGGGTCGATGCCGACCTCCGGGCCGGGTTCGGCCACCGGGGCAGATTCGGGTGCGTCCTCGTCGATGCCTTCCTTCACGGTGAACCAGTCGGAGCGCAACCCCAGGCGGGTCCGCGCCTCGGCACCGGTCGTCTCGATGGTGCGGTCGGAGCCGACCACGCGGACGCGGGTCACGCGCCCACCTTCGGCGCCGAGATTGTTACGGGCGAGCACCTCGAAGGCTTGCAGGTCGCCGACGCCGAACTTGCTGCCGATCTCGGCAGCGGTGAAGGTCTTGGCCCATTCGCGGTTCGGTGCAACCTTGTCGCCCGCGTCCTCGACAGGCGGGAAGGTACCGCCTGCCGAGTATCCACCGGTGGACGCGGAGAACTCGCTGCGTACGACCTCGCCGTCCTTCATGAGGACGGTTCCGCGGGTGGTGCTCACACCGTCGTCCGTGCGCGGATCCTCGACACCCGATCCGCCGTAGACCTGGCAGTCGGTGGTGTCGCAGGTCTGCCACTTCTCGTGACGCTTCTCGGCGAGCGCGTAGGACCGTGCCGCGATGGCCTGCGCTCGCAGAGCCTCACTGCCTCCGGTGTCCGCCCAACCGGGCAGCGCCTCGGCCGGAACGACGCTGCGCAGGTAGTCCTCCACGTGGAGACGGTTGACGGTGCGCGGGGCAGCGCCGTCGAGCACCACACCGAGAGCACCGCGATAGGTCCTGTCGTCCGAGCACATGGTGAGGTGTTCGTTCGCGGGCCGGTCTTCGCCGAGGTCGATCGGGTCCACCCACGGCAGGTCGGTGGCGGTCTGCCACAGCACCTCACCACTGCATCCTGCGGTGACGACGACGTTCGCCCCACCGTCCGGAGTGGGGGTCAGGTGGGCCGCCTCACCGGGCGCGAGCTGCCGCCCGGCGACGATCATTCCGACATCGGAGAAGACATCGAGAGTTTGATCGTCGCGTCCGACGAGGCGGACCGCGATCATCGAATCTTCGACGGTGCCGAGTTCGGTGCCGCCGTAGTAGTGCGCGATGATCCGCTCGGCGGTCCATCCGTCCTGGGCGTAGCCGTAGGCGCCCCACTGCCCCATACCGCGACCGTGGCCGTGACCGAAGCCGCTGAACGTGAACGGCGTGTCGGCCGAAACCGCTTGGACGACACCGGGTGTCGCAGCGTTTCCTTGAACGAGCACCCCCAGGCCGGCTCCCACGAGCACGGCGGGAGCAATCCCGAGCGCGGCAGCACGAGCGATGGATGGACGCCATCCGTTCCGCAGCGGTCTGCCGACGATGATGCGCCGTCTCCGGATCTTGCCCCTGCGCCCGACGGACTGTCCTGCCATGACGTTGCTCCCTCGTAGTCACTTGCGGCGCGAACTCGTGATCCGCGATATATCGGACATTTTCGACCAATCCTCAAGCTCAGGTTGAGGCTTAAGGTTTTCTGCGTCTAGTGTGACAAGAGTGACGGAGCTCGGCAACAAAAGTCACAACAGCAACACAAGAATCACGTGTTACCCAACTTTCGTGGCCGATTCGGCCTGCGGAAGCGATATCTGAGGGACGATCCGAAGTCGAACCGTCCCCTCGAGCACAACGACAGGGAGAAGCAACAGTGCCGCATCGCCGCCCCAAGCCGTCGATCGTCCTGGGTGCCGTCGCCGCCCTGGCCGTCGCGACACCCTTCGCCGTCTCCGGGCTCACCAGCACCGCCCCCGAGATCCGGCCTGCCAACGACGCCGTAGAGGCGGTGGCACCCGACATCGCGGAAGTCGTGCTCGCCTCGGTGCCCGACCTGATCATCCCGCTCGAGGAATTGACCGGTCTCAACCTGCCCGATCTCAATCTCCGCGAGATCGTCGACGGACTCCCTCAGATCACCACCGCGCCCGACCCGAACGGCGGGATCGTCGAGCGGGTCGGTGCGACCGTCAAGGAACTCACCCGCGACACTCCGTTCAGCCTCGTCGCGCTCGCGGCCGAGGACGTCGCTGCCACCGACGCGCTGATCCGCGCTCGGCAGGAAGACGGCAGCTGGGGTCCGTGGACCGCAACCGAGCCGATCGAGACGCGCGCCGACGACGCCACGAACGAAGGGCGTTCCGGCACGGAGCCGATCTATGTCGGCGCGACTCGGGCGGTACAGGTGCTGCTCACGCCGCGCCCCGGCCCCGAACCGAATCTCGCCGGTGCGGAAGCCCCGCCCGCTCCCGCGCCCGAAGCTCCCGCCCCCGAAGCCCCGGCACCCGAAGCCCCGGCACCCGAAGCTCCGGCACCCGAGGCTCCTGCCGAGGCACCGGCGCCTGTCGACGAAGCACCCGCACCCGTCGCCGAACCCGGCGCCGATGCGCCCGAGCTGGGATATGTGCCCGCCTCCTCGTCCAAGCCGTTACGTGAGAACCCGCTGCAGGCGGCTGCCGAAGCGGTCAGCGCCGTGCTCATTTCCCCCGGCGCAAGCGAATTCGACGCACGGCTCGGCGACATCGCGAGTCCGCTCGGCAGCTCCGGACTGAAGGTGATCACCCGTAGGCAGTGGGGCGCCGACGAGTCGCTCCGGTGCCAGAATCCCACCTACGACGACTCGCTCGGCGGCGCGACCGTGCACCACACCGCGGGGAGCAACAACTACTCGATGGCGGAATCCCCCGGGATCGTGCGCGCGATCTACGCCTACCACGCACGGACCCTCGGCTGGTGCGACATCGGCTACAACACGCTCGTGGACAAGTACGGCCAGATCTTCGAAGGCCGTGCCGGCGGCCTCGAACGCAACGTGCAGGGCGCTCACGCCGGTGGTTTCAACGAGAACACCCACGGCATCGCAATCATGGGCGACTTCTCCACCCAGATCCCGCCGCAGGCGGCGATCGATTCGGTCGGCCGGTTCCTCGGCTGGCGACTGGCGCGGGCGGGCCTCGATCCCAAGGGTCGCACCACCATGTACTCCGAGGGCACGTCGTTCACCCCGTACCCGCGCGGTACTGCGGTCCAACTGCCGATCATCTTCGCGCACCGCGACGTGGGTAACACCAGTTGCCCGGGTAACGGCGCCTACGGTCAGATGGGCAGAATCCGCGACATCGCCGCAGCTGCGGCGAAGGGTGGCGGCGGCGGCCCGGTGCCGTCGAATCCCCAGCCCTCGAACCCCCAGCCGTCGAATCCGCCGACCTCAGGGCTGCCGAACATCCCGGACGTCGATCTCGGAGGCCTGGCCTCCGGGTCTGCGGACACCGCCGAAGGTGTGGTCGACCAGCTGATCCAGCTCTCCGGTCATCCCCTCGTCCAGAAGTGGCTCGCCGAGGGTGGCGAACTCGGACGGCTCGGGCAGGCGCTGACCACGATCCTCCCCGCCGTCAAGAGCGGTTTCGAACGCGTCAACTTCGTCAACGGTGCCATCTACACCTCCCCCAACGGTGGAACATGGACGGTACTCGGCGAGATCTACAAGGCATGGGAAAAAGACGGACTCGACGCTGGTGAGCTGGGGTTGCCCACCAGCGACGAGTACAGGGTGCCGGACGGTCTGCGTTCGGACTTCGAGTTCGGCTCGCTGATCTTCAACGAAGTCACGGGCGTCGTGACAAAGGTGCTGCGCGCCTATGACGACTCATACGACGGGGCGTTGCAGGATCAGCCGGCCGACGTCGCAGGACCCGCGCCCGAGGGCGCCCCTGCGCCCGAACCCGAACCGGCCGCTGCGCCGGAACCGGCACCCGAGCCGGCGCCCGCGGCCTGACCCGCGGCGCACCGGCACGAACGAGTCACCGCCACCACCGCTCGAGAACGCGGGCCACCCCGTCCTCGACGTTGGTGGCGGTGACTTCGTCTGCGACCGATTTGGCTTCCGGATGGGCGTTCTCCATCGCGACCCCGTGACGGGCCATCGACAACATCGGGATGTCGTTGGGCATGTCCCCGAATGCCACGAGTTCGTCGTGGGAGACGCCCAGATGCCTCGCCATGTCGCGTAGACCGGAGGCCTTCGTGACCCCCGCAGCCGAGATCTCGATGAGTCCGTGGGTGGTCGAATAGGTGACGTCGACGAGCCCGTGCAGTTTCGGAACGAGGGCCTCCGCCATCTCCCGGCTGGTCATGCCGGGGAGGCGGACGAGCAACTTGATGGCAGGCTCACCGATCACCTCGTGCTCGGCGAGTTCGGTGTTGTCCGGATTCAACCAGGCGTGTTCGTATCCGGGGGCGCTGACGAACTGCGGCGTCGCCGCGTCGTGAGCCCGCTCCCCCACTCGTTCTGCGGCCAGACCACAGCCCGGAAGCACCGACGAGGCCACCTCGGCGAGCCACGCCAGCTCGTCCGCCTCGAGTACCGCGGCGCTGAGCACGCGGTCGGCGGCACTGTCGTAGAGCACCGCGCCGTTCGCACACACCGCCATCGGCGCGTAGCCCAACTGGTCGACCACCGGCGCGATCCAGCGCGGTGGACGGCCGGTGGCCAGGACGAAAGGCGTTCCGGAATCGACCACCGCGTGCACCGCAGCGCGTGTTCGATCGGACACCTTCTCGGCGTCGTCGATCAGGGTGCCGTCGACGTCGGTCGCCACCAGACCTGGGCGCGGGGCCTGTGTGTCGTCCCGACGCGGTTCTCGGCTCGGCTGTGCGTTCACTCCGTCATTGTGCCGAAGTACCGCGCTCGTCGTCGCGCTCGTTGCTCACCGCACCTTCACGCTCGGCACGCTCGCGTGCCTTCCGCGCCCGGCGCTCGGCCGCTGCGGCTTCGTCCAGAGCGGTCGCCTCCTCGAGCGTCGGCGCTGACCCGCCGAGGCGGCGAGGCACCCAGTAGGCACCCTGCTCGTGGACGTAGGCGTCCTGGACCCTGTGCAGCATCGTCTCCATGGTGGCGTGCAGCTGCGCGGTCATCTCGGTTGCCGGCTCGTACGGCTGGATCGGGGCGCCCACCTCGATGGTGATCGGTGTGTTCGTGCGTCCCAGCCGCTTCGGGTGCCCCTTCGTCCACACCCGCTGCGACCCCCAGATGATCATGGGAATCACCGGGACGCCGGCTTCGTTCGCCATCCGCGCCGCACCCGAGCGGAACGCCTTGAGTTCGAAACTGCGGCTGATCGTCTCCTCCGGGAACACGCCGACGAGCTCTCCTGCGCGCAGCGCCTCCACGGCCAGCCGGTACGACTCGCGGGCGTCGCCGCGGTCGACGGGGATGTGCTTCATCGCACGCATCATGGGGCCGGAGATCTTGTGGTCGAAGACTTCCTTCTTCGCCATGAAGCGGACGTACCGCTTGGTGACCCGGGCAGGGAGCCCGGCGTAGGTGAAATCCAGATAGCCCGTGTGATTGATCGCGATCACCGCACCGCCTGTCGCCGGGATGTTCTCCTCCCCTGTGACCGTGAATTTCAGCCCTTGCGCTGCGAAGAGCGTGCGAGCGACACCGATGATGGTCCGATAGAAGGGTTCCACGCCGGTCAGCCTAGCGGGGTGTCCCGGCCCCGCCCACCGGATGCGCTCCACGGTGCCGACGCGCGTGCCCATCCTGCCTCCCCCTAACCTGGAAGACACGTAGGTCAGCACGTCAGGAGGCAGAAGGTGCAGATCACCAGCGTCGGACACGCGGGTTTCCACATCCGGACCGAAGCGGGCTCCATCCTGTGCGATCCATGGGTGACCCCCGCATATTTCGCGTCGTGGGTGCCGTTCCCCGACAACACGGGACTCGACTGGGACGCACTCGGCGACGTCGACTATCTGTACGTCTCACACCTGCACAAGGACCACTTCGATCCCGACACCCTGAGCAAGCACGTCAACAAGGACGCCACCGTCCTGCTGCCCGATTATCCGGTGCCCGACCTGCGCCGCGAACTCGAGAAGCTCGGTTTCACCAAGTTCTTCGAGACGACGGATTCCGTCAAGCACACCGTCAGTGGTCCCAAGGGCGACCTGGACGTCATGATCATCGCGCTGCGTGCCCCGGCGGACGGACCGATCGGCGACTCCGGCCTCGTGGTGTCCGACGGCGAGACGACCGTGTTCAACATGAACGACGCGCGGCCGATCGACATGGACGTCATGCTCGATGCGTTCGGGAAGATCGACATCCACCTGCTGCAGTACTCCGGGGCCATCTGGTACCCGATGGTCTACGACATCCCCAAGAAGACGAAGGCCAACTTCGGCAAGCAGAAGCGTCAGCGCGGTATGGATCGTTGCCGCAGTTACATCGACCAGGTCGATGCGACATGGATCGTGCCCTCGGCCGGCCCGCCGGTCTTCCTGGACGCCGACCTGCGCGACCTCAACGACGACCATGGCGACGAGGGAAACATTTTTCCCGACCAGCAGGTCTTCCTGGAGCAATTGCGTATCCACGGCCGCGAGGGCGGTCTGCTGATGATTCCGGGTTCGGTGGTGGATCTGAAGGGCAGCGAGCACATGACGCTCACCCACCCGATCCCCGACGATCAGGTCGAGGCGATCTTCACGAACAAGGCCGCCTACATCGAGGACATGGCACAGCGTTTCGCGCCGGTCATCGCGGCACAGAGGGCCACCTGGGCCCCTGCCGAGGGCGAGCCGCTCCTGCCCGCGCTCAAGGCGAAGTTCGAGCCGATCATGGCGCAGTCCGACCTCATCTGCGACGGCATCGGTTACCCCGTCGGTCTGGTGATGGGCGAGGAAACCGTGGTACTCGACTTCCCGAAGCGCATCGTGCGCGAACCCGTCGAGGGAGAAGGCAAGTACCGCTACGGTTTCCGCATCGCACCCGAACTGGTTCGTACGGTCCTGCGCGACGACGAGCCCGACTGGGTCAACACCATCTTTCTGTCCACCCGATTCACGGCGTGGCGTGTCGGGGGCTACAACGAGTTCCTCTACACCTTCTTCAAGTGCCTGACCGACGAGCGGATCGCGTACGCCGACGGCTGGTTCTCCGAAGCACACGACGACACCGCGTCCATCGAGTTGGGTGGCTACGAGATCCAGCGTCGCTGCCCCCACCTGAAGGCGGATCTGTCGAAGTTCGGTGTCGTCGAGGGCACCACGCTGACGTGCAACCTGCACGGCTGGCAGTGGGATCTCGAATCGGGCCGGTGCAAGACCTCGAAGGGACACGAGCTGCGTAGCAGCAAGTTGTGACCCGCACCCGACAGAACCTTCACGATCGATCCCGGGCGGGTCGCGCCGGAGGCAACAGCCTCGGCGCGACCACGCCCAGCCCGATCAGTGGAAGCACCGTCACCGCGACCAGCACCGACATCGGCAACCACAGCGAGCCGAGCGCGTAACCGGCGAAGACCGCGACCGACAGCACCTCGCTCGTCAGGCCGACGACGGACGAGACGGTTGCACGGGCTCGGCCGGACATCGTCTCCTGCAGGCGCGCCTCGGCGACGATCGCCGTGTTGTGCAGCGCGCCGTAACCGATACCGATCGCTGTGAATCCGGCGATCCCTCCGGTGAGCGCACCCCCTGCGATCAGCGCCGATCCGACCGTCACGACGGCACCCATCGTGCGGCCGCTCATCGATGCCGTCCGCCCGGCGGTCGCGGCACCGACCACCTGTCCGGCCGCCGTCAGCGCGACCAGCACGGGTACGAATCCGGTATCCGCCCCCGATTCACGCGCGAGGAGAGCGAAGTACTCGTCGAAGGCGAGGCAGGCGAGCAGGGCGGCCGCGAGGACCACCGATCGTCGCACCGCCCGGTCGGTGCGGATCTCGGACGTTCCCGCACGCAGCGACGACATGTAGCGGGCGAGAACGGTCTCGCCGCTGCCGGCGATCTCGTCCGCCTCCTCCGCTTTGGGGGCGGAGGGAAGCGTTCCCACGAGCGCGATGCCGACGACGGTGATCGCGACCGACACCCAGCCCACGAGTGTGTATCCACCGAGTTCGAACAGCGGTGCCGCGGTGAGGATCCCGACGAAAACGCATGCGATCTCGCCTGCGTTGGCGTATCCCATGACCGCCGCGTAGCGGTGTTCGCTCCCGCGCACGGCGAGTTCGTCGTAGACGAGGGCCTCGAAGGTGCCGGATTTCAGCGACTCGCTGACGCCCCACAGGACGAAGCCGAGCGCGAACCCCCAATAACCGGGCCAGATCAGCCACGTCGTGAATGCGGCGGTGAACAGCGCGCCGCTGCCGAACAGCAGACCGCGACGGGAGACGGTGTCGGCCCACGCACCCGAGGGCACCTCGGAGACGAAGGCGACAACCGACCACAGGACGAACAGCGACGAGATGGAGCGGGTGTCGAGTCCGTGGTCCTCGAACAGCAGCGCGTACAGGCCGTAGAGCGGCACGAAATCACGGATGGACGCGTACGCGACCACCCGCGCGGACAGCGAGGTTACCGGGTCGGATCAACATCGTCGGCGCATGAATCGAGAATGGCACGTCCGTCTCCGCATGTCACGCTCCGGACCATCGGATACGGTCGGTCATCGTGAGCACGGACGAGGAAGAACAGCGGCAGCGCACCTACACCTGGGAGGATCCGGCACCGACGTCGGCGGCCAACCGCGACATGCACGGCCTCGACTTCCTGCGCGGTGTGATCGACGGGACGATCCCCCATCATCCGACGTCCCGGACGCTCGGCTTCACCGTCACCGACGCGCGGGAAGGCTTCGCGGAGGTGACGATCGAGCCCCAGGAGTTCCACGCCAACGCGGTGGGCAGCATCCACGGGGGGGTGCTCGCCACCTTGTTCGACACCGCGATGGGCTTCTGCGTCGCGAGCACTCTCGAGGCCGGCGTCGGATACACCACCCTCGACCTGCAGGTGCGCTACATCCGGCCGGTACAGACGGGTAAGGGCATCGTCCGGGTGCAGGGCTTCTGCGAGCACACGGGAGGTCGCACCGCGACGGCGCGCGGTGAGGCACGCGACGCGGACGGCCGCCTGCTCGCAACGGCCTCGTGCACCTGCCTGATCCTGCGCTGATCACCCCGATCTCCGACGGTCGGGTTCGTCCTCCTACTGGAGTCTGCGCGGCGCGGCGAGCGAACGGATCGCCGGCGCCACCGGCCGCCCCCGCAGGAGACCCTCGACACTCCCCGCGTCGATCGCTTTCCGGTACACCACGAGCGCCGCTTCCACCGCGGCGACGGTGAGGTCGATGTCGTCATCGCTGTGTGCCGCCGACACGACGAACGACTGGCCCAGGACCCCGCGGTCGAGCAGTTCGGCGAGGAACAGTGTCCGGTACTCCTGCGACGGCTTCAGGTCGGGTCCGCGGGTCGAGAAGACCAGGCACGACGGTCTGCCTTCCACCCGGACGTACTCCTCGAGTTCCATCTCGGCCGAGAGCATGTTCACTGCGGCGGCGAGGCGTGTGCCGGCGGCCTCCATACGTTCGATCGGCCGCTCGGTCTCGTACGCCCGTACCACTGCACGGAAGGCGGCGAGCGAGGCAGTTTCCGGTCCGTGCGTGGTCGAGAGCAGGAATACCCGTTCGGAGTCGGTCCCCAGACCGCCGAGTTCCATGTACTCGCGGCGACCGGCGAGCGCGGAGATCGGAAATCCGTTCCCCATCGCCTTGCCCCAGCACGAAAGGTCCGGCCGCACGCCGTAGACCGACTGCGCCCCGTGTTCCGACCAGCGGAAGCCGGTGATCATCTCGTCGAGCACCATCAGCGCACCGTGACGATCGCACAGCTGCCGCACACCCTCGAGGAAACCGGGCGCAGGTTCGGCTGTCGCAGTTGCTGCTTCGAGGACGACGCACGCCACCGGATGCGCGGTGAGGGCCGCTTCGAGCGAGGCGAGATCGTTGTAACCGAACCGCAGGGTGAGTGATCGCGCGCTCTCCGGGATGCCCGCACTCATCGGTGTGGTTCCGATGAACCAGTCGTCCACAGAAAAGAAAGGATGTTCGCAGACGGCGATGTGCTCACGTCCGGTTGCCGCACGCGCGAGACGTACCGCTGCCGTCGTGGCGTCGGACCCGTTCTTGGCGAACTTGACCATGTCGGCACCAGGCACGAGCGAGAGGAAATCCTCGGCTGCCTCGACTTCGAGAAGGGTGGGCCGGCTGAAGTTGGTCCCCCTCCGGACGGCTTCGGCGACGGCCTCGACGACCGGGCGGTAGCCGTGCCCCAAAGTCACCGAACGCAGTCCCATCCCGTATTCGACATAGCGGTTCCCGTCCACATCCCACACGTGCGCCCCGCTCCCGTGAGTGAGGATCGGCGTCATATGTTCGGGGTACTGGTCCGAGCCGCGCGCGTAGGTGTGGGCACCTCCGGGCACGAGTTCGTGGAGGCGCCGCTGCAGATGTGCAGATCGCTCGAAGGTGCGTGCCGCCGAATCGGATTCGTTCATCGTCATTCTCCTACGTGGACACTCGATCGTGCATCTGCGGATCGTTTACGGAAGCGCTACCCGCGACTGCTGCCCACAGGTCCAGGTCCCTCAGCCGGCGATCGCGCGTGGTGATGCCGTGCATGCGCCCTTCTCTGGAGAGCCCCAGTTCCCGAGCGAAGTCGGCCGCTGCCGCATTGCAGGAATCCACCCCGGTCTGTACCCGCTCGATTCCCAACACGTCGAATGCTCGTCCGAGCACCCATTCCGCCGCCGGGAGAAGCGCGCGGTGGGAGTGCCCACCGATCGCATCCACACGCATCGTGGCGTCGTGCCGGACGAGGTCGAGGGGTCCGAAACCCACCGTCCCGAGATGGGCACCATCCTTTTCAACGTGGTACCCGAAGGCGTGTCCCGACCACCCCGCCCACGGTGAGGTCGGTTGCCACGCCCCCTCCAGGAGACATTCCCCGGCCCGTCGTCCATGTCGCCCCGGCGGCCGAGGCAAATCCCGGACAGGCCGCAGGAAGAGGCCGCCGAGGGTCACGGGTGCCACCTGCAATGCTGCCCGCCCGCGGGCCAGACGTTTCGTGGTGCCCAGCACGAAACGACAACCGGCAACAAGACATCTCGGTGAGAGCCCCCTCCCCACGGACTGCCGGGTGTGGACCACCGGCACGGTGGGATCGGACCACCTGGCGGCCAGTCCTTCATCGGGCACCCGATCGGCCGTCATGGCGAACAGGATGTGGTCCTTGCGACGACCCCCTGCGGCGAAGGACGACTTCATGATCGCCTCGCGGACGAAACCGATCCGGTCGGCGCCACGTGCAGCGGCAAGATTGTCGACACAGATCGGGGCCGTGATCCGATGCAGACCCAACACGGTGAACGCGTGGTCCATCAGCATCGATCCGGCGATGTGCCCGATCACCCGCCCACCTGCCGTCGAATCCATCCAGATGGACATCTCCGCCGAGCGGCTCACAGGATCGATGCCGGACAGGCCGATCTGTCCGGCGAAACACCCGTCGACCTCGATCACGAAGCCGAGAGAGCGACGAGAGGATCGCAGGTGCAGGCACTCGCGCACCCAATGCTCCTGTGTGTGCCGCTCCTCCCAGGACAACGAGCTCGATGCCCAGAACGGTTCGATGAGGGCGCGATCACGCAGTCGGATCCGGCGCCAGTCCTGGAAGTCCGAGAATCTCGGAGGCCGGAGCCGGATCACTTCTCCGGTCTGTGAGACCACGGTGAGTTCCGTGGATCCACGTTTCGCGGGGGGTGTTCTAGGAAACGACATGGGTCTCCCTCCTCGTCCTGACAACTGCGACAAGCCGCCCGGCCATGGAGACCAGTTCGGTCATGGCAGATCTCGCGAAGACACCGAGCGCCAGGAGATAGGCGGCTGCGAATACGAGCGCGTCGATGAGCAGGAACGCGACGGCGACGAGAGTCGGGCGCGTATCGCTGTGCATGAGGTGATGCTCGAACAGCCAGAGCACCCCCGTGGCCAGCGCCGCCGCGGGTAGCGGAGGGAGGATCGCCCCGGCGAGTTGCGACAGCGATACGGGAATGCATCGCCTGGCGAGGGCAAGAACGACGATGCCGACGATGATCGCGGTGATCGAAACCGACAGGGCCGCTCCCACGAGGCCGAAGAATCCGACCAACGCGAGCAGCAGAACCAGGCCTACTCCGACTTCGGTGAGCGTGTACCAGTTCAGCAATCCCGTCCGACCGCAGCCCTTGATGATCTCCTCACTGACACAGATGAATGCTTTTCCGAGACTGAGGCCGGCCAGTGCGACCACCACCGGACCGGCTCCGCGCCACGGCTCCCCCAGTACGACGACCACTGCGGGAGTCCCCGCAGCGATCATCAGCCCGGAACACGCAGCGGCGCCGATGGTCGCCCATTGCAGGGCTCGCAGGTAGGCCGATATCAACCGTGTGGGGTCATTCGCGATCCGCGAGAAGGCCGGAAACAATGCGACCGAACCGATCTCGATGATCGCCATTTCCGGGATGCGTGCGATCCGCTGACCGTACCGGAAGAATCCGAGGTCGGACGCACTGAGCCCTCGGCCCACCACGACCGCCTCCGTCGCTGCCTGCACGCGCGAGCCGATCATGCCCAGCACGAGAGGTGCTCCGTATCGTGCGAGTTCACGCCAGAGGGCGAACGACGCCCGCCCACGCCCGGGCCGCCAGCTCGTGATCGCCCATACCGACACGACCAGGGTGAGATACGAGACGTAGGTGCCGGCCACCATGCTCCACACGCCCCACCCGAGAGCGGCCGTCGACACCGCGACCGCCGCGTAGCTCACGGCGACGGCTGGGCCGACAATCAACCGCCTTTTCACGCTGAACTCGCGCTGCAGCATGGCTTCCGGCACGTTGGCGACCGAGTAGATGAGCAGGGCGCCGGAAGTGGCAGCCGCGACCAGACCTGCGGTGGTGCTGTCGAAGATCGCCCCGATCACGGGCGCGGCTGCCAGTGCACCGACACCCATGACGATTCCTGCCAGCAAGGTCGCCCGGAAGACCGTCTCGGCGGCATCGGCGACATCGGTCTCTCTCTGGATGAGCCCCGACCGGAGACCACCTTCGACAAAGGCCCCGAAGAACGTGGTGAGAACTGTTCCGGCAACGAAGATTCCGATCTCCGCAGGCGTGAGCAGGCGAGCGAGGGCGACCGTCTGGGCGAGCGAAACCAGTTCGCAGAAGAGTAGTGCGACGGTCGACGCCCCGGCCACCCTGCCGATCGATGCCATCAGCGACCGCCCGCCCATGGCATCCACCGTCCGGTCGACCGGCTCGTTCTCCTCACGCGTCGTTCCACTCACTCTGGCGCTCCTTCCGGCCTGTACTCGACTCAGTGATGTTCGACGCGTGTGTGTTCGGCGAGCGCGAAGACGTGTTCGAAGGCCAGGTGGCCTCGACGGATCCACTCTCGAGCCTGCCCGCGGAGACGTCCGCGAACCTCTTCCGCCTGCCGCCAGGAGTCGCGAATGGCTGCCGCGAGTTTGATTCCGAGGGAGGGATCATCCAGATGCAGCAGGGTGAGTCCTCCTCCGAACAGGTCTTCGAGACCGCGGAACTTGTCGTCGTAGTAGCGGGTCGACGAGAGTGCGACGACGGGAATTCCCCGGGACAGCGCGAACACTGCGAGGTGGTAGGCACCGGTTACGAGGACGCGGCACTGCGAGACCTGATCGACGATCTGAGCGGGTGCGACATACCTGGGAAGCGGCTCGGCCGCGGACCAGGCTCCGCGCACGATCGGAAGCGTCGAACGCCGGTCCTGGGAACGATATTCCGCGATGATCAGCGGCACGAGCGTCGACGAGTATTCGTAGGCGACCGTCTGCACGACCTTGCGGACGGTTTCTCTCGCGGCATCGGACACCGGCGCGTAGGTGGCCATGCGCAGGCACACCCCGATGTCCGCTCCGATGCCGGTATCACTTTCGGTGTACGCGAGTTCGATGGCGTCGTCACCGGTGACGAGGATCCGTTCGTCCGGCACTCCGGCTCGCTCCAGGATCTTCGGTCCGCGCAGGCGTTCCCTGAGGGATATGAAGTCCACTCGTGGCAGGACTTCGGTTGCACGCTGCTGCAGTATCGGGTCGTCGAGAGGGCCGAGGCCCTGACCGATCATGGCGACGGGGATGCCGTTGTCGCAGGCGTGCTCGATCAGATTGAAGACGCGGTGCGCCTGTGCACCGTCGGAATCGGTGATGTAGCCGCCCCCGAGTACGAGCAGCAGCGATGCCTTCTCGACGGCGGCTGCACTTCCCGGGTGCACCGGGCGGCCGGCACCGGCTGCGCGGGACGGAACCGATGAGTCCGAGGCCTGCTGCAAGGGGAGACGATTGCGAACGAGCCGTTCGAGGCGGCGCCGTAGCCCCCGCGCCCTCTGCGGAAGCCACACCCTGAACCGGACGAGTCCGAGAACGACCGGGCCTACGATACGGGGACCCAGTGCCGCGAGAAAGTCCTCCGCGATGGTGGGCTCCGCCCACGCGTCGGATGCGAAGACGGTGACACCCTTCGCCGTCGGGTGATAGGCACGAAGTAGCAGGGGAACGTCGGTGAGCACCCGGATCTGCGCGTCGGGCCATCGACGGCGAAGGCGGGTTATGGTGACCTCGAGCATCGCCAGGTCCCCGTTGTTACGAAGCCAGTACTCGCTGCTCTCGATAAGTATGCGAACCGGAGTAACCGCCGGTTCTTCCGAGTGCGTCGCGCAGTGGTGGTAGATCATCCGATGATCCGATCCTCGATGAGAGAGGGTCCGGGACGTCCCGGCATACGGTGCAGCAAAGCATACTCAACATCAGGCTCGTCGACTTGACATGCCTCCATGATCCATAAAAAACAGGATTTAACAAACTATCAATCTGTACTAGAGTATAAAAAGAAACCTCAAGATTGTTTTGTAGCCTCGCCCATACGGATCTGGGGTACCCATGACATACACGAGCGCCACGACCGACACCGATACTCTCGACACGGCGTCGACCATCGGCATCCAATTGCAGCGCATTCGGCAGTTCTGGCCGCTGGTCGCCCTCATAACGCTCGGTGCCGTGCTCGCGTCGGTTGTCAGCGCCTTCATCGCCGAACCGAGTTACACCGGCAGAACGGTGCTGATCGTTTCCTCACCGGGCCGAGTCCCCGAGGAGGACGCCGTCATGGTGCGCGGATACGTCGACCTGTTCAACGATCCCGCATATCAAGCCCGCCTGAAGGATTCGGCCGATCTCCCCGAAGGGACGACATTCGAGGCGCGCACCGCGGCAGCGAGTTCGATGATCTTCATCGAGGCTACGACCGGGGAGTACGTGGCCGCGAAGGACGCCGCGCTGGAGCTCGCGACGACGTTCCGCTGGGATGTCGACGCCGTGCGGCGGGCCGAGAAGGACGCTTCCCTCGAGCAGCTCCGCGGCGAACTGGACGAGCGACGCGCCCTCCTCACCGAAGGTGCCGACCCGATCTACATGACCCAGCGGATCATCGAACTCGAGACGTCGATCCAGCAGCTGCAGGGTGATTCGACCAATCAGCTCCAGGTGTTGCAGCCCGACGGCGGCGTGTCGACCGATGAACCGAAGGTTGCCCTCAACCTCCTGTTCGGGCTGCTCGGGGGTCTCATCCTCGGTTCCGTCGCCGCGGTGCTGGCCGCCCTTTTCTCCCCGCGACTGGGTACCGCACACGACGTGCACACGCGGACTGGGGTAAACCCCATCGTCGACATCCCGCGTGGTGGAACCCCCCGTAGGTCCCGCGCACGACGCCTAGGCTTCGTGCGCATCGCGACTCGTGCCGGGCACCGGCAGGTCCCGAGGCCCGCGACGCTGGCCGTCGCGTCGCCCACCCGTACGCCGGCGACGGGACAGGTGGCGCGAGCGATCGCCGAGTTCTGGGCATGTGAGGGTGAGCGGATCGTCCTCCTCCACGCCGATACGCGCACCGTCACGATCCGGGATCACGCAACACCCGACGGCGCGGTCACGGTGCATACGGCCGTCGTCCAGGACCTCCTGGGGGATCCGGACGTGCCACTGAATCGCGAGCGTTTCATGCGCGTCCTGCAACGCTTCCGGAACGCAGACCTCGTGATCGTCGAAGTACCGCCGCTCACCGAGGATCCCTTCGCCCACTCCGCGTGCGTCATGAGCGATCGGACCGTACTCGTCCTGGACCGGCTGTCGGTTCGGGTCGGGCCCACCCGCGAAGCCGTCGAACTGCTCGCGGACGCAGATCTGCTCGGCGCTGTACTCGTCGATCCCCGCACCCGCACGAGGCGCAGCCTCTTCCGCCACAGCGCATCGGAAGAGTCCGCCGCTCCCGTGCGGTACGAACGGGTCGGCCCCGGGCTCGCTCCGAGGGAAACCGTTCCCAACGGCCACCACCGCGACCGTGAGGCTGCGTCGCTGCTGGCCGGTGAGCGCGGTGGACAGCCATGAGTCTCGTAGAAGCCCCCCACTCCCGGATTCGGTCGCCGGGGGCCCGGTTCGGACGCGCGGCGATACCGATCGCGGTGGCGGCAGCCGTCCTGGCTGCCGCGGGGCTCGCCGCCACCGTTCTCCCGAGCGGATTCCTTTCGTTGCTGCTGCCTGCGGCGGTGGGGCTGGGTGTCATCGCAGCCGCGCTCCACCACCCGGCTACGGCGGTTCTCGTGCTGATCGTCGCGATGTTCTTCCGGATTCCCACTCCCGAGATCCCCATGCTTCCCGTGGATCTGTTCGTCTTCCTCTTCGTGATCGCCCTCGGTTCGTTCGGATTGTGGGTCACCGTTCGGCTCGACCGCCTACGGCAACTGGGCATGCTCGAGGTGTTCATGGGGTTGTTCGTCCTGTGGAACTTCTGGTCGATGTTCGCCTCTCACCGTTTCCCCGCGGTGGTCCCCCTGACCGGCCAGCCCACGTCGGTGTCCCGTTTCATCATCATCGGCACGGTGATCCCCTTCGCCGTGTTCATCATCGGCCGCCTGAGTTTCGACCGAGAACGTGCGGTGCGGGGTATGCTCTGGACCGTCACCGCGATCGCGGCCTTCTCGGCCGCCATGAGCATCTTCCATCTCAAGGGTCCCAACGCCCTGGTGTGGCCCCGCTACATGCTCGAGAACGATCAATGGCCGGGTCGTGCCGTGGGTGTCACCAATCAGCCTGTGGGCAACGGGACGATCCTCATCTTCGGGTTCCTCGCGACCATCGTTCTGGCTTCTCGGCGATCCGAACCGATATGGCGACGCCGGTTGGCAGTCGTGATCGCTGCGGCATGCGCATACGGCGTGTTCCTGACCTACACACGCGCGGTTTGGCTGGCCTTCGGAGTCGTCGTCCTGGCCGGCCTGCTGTGCGCTCGCGGTTTCCGGCGGGCCTTCGCTCTGACGGCCGGCGTGATCACGGTAGCGTTGGCACTGAACTGGTCGACGTTCACCAGCGACGATCGAAAAGCCGGCGGGGTCGGCTCCACCAGCGAGATTCACGACCGGCTCAACACCATGGCGACGGCCTTCTGGGCGATCCGCGAGGAACCGCTCACCGGATGGGGTGTCGCGCGTTTCACCTCCCTCAACACTTTCTTCCACCGTTCGTGGGGGCCCAGCATCCCGTGGGAGGGCGGGTTCGGAATCGACTCGCATTTCACCGAGTTGGGCATCTTCACCGAACTCGGCATCGTCGGGGGTTTGCTGTGGCTCACGGTGCTCGTTCTGCTCGTCGTACAGCTGATACGCGCATACCGGCGGCTGCCGCCGGGCCGGCTCACCGCACAGCCACTCGCGATCATGGCGATCCTGGCCGTGCTCTGTCTCCTCGTCACCGGTGTCACCGCCGAACTCCGCAATTTCGATGTCACCAACGCGATGGCGCTGTTGATCGCAGGTGTGGCGATCGGATGGTCCGACCGGTTCGTCCCACAAGCTCGAACGAACCCGACGTCATCCGAGGAGGAGTCGTGGTGAATTACCCTCGTGCACTGTGGGTTTCGACGAGCATGTCGACTCGCGGCGGGGTTGCGTCGTTCGTCCGCTCGATGCAGGGCACCGATTTGTGGAGCGACTGGAACATCGAGCACATCGGCACCCATCGCAACGGCTCGATTCCACTCCGGGTCGGTGCCTTCATCGTCGGCTTGTCGGCGTTCACCTGCGCCCTGCTCCGGAGACGGCCCGAAATAGTGCACCTGCACACCGCTTCGTATGGGAGTTTCGTCCGTAAAGCGATACTGGCGCGAATCGCACGCACCGCCCGCGTCCCGGTGATCCTGCACGTGCACGGAGCCGAGTTCCACAGCTTCTATGCCGGCTGCCCCGCACCGGTGCGAGCCCTCATCCGGGCCACACTGACCGGCGCCGACGCGGTGGTCGCGCTCGGCGACCGGTGGGCGCTGCGCCTGCGTCAGATCGCCCCCGATGCTCGGATCACTGTGATTCCCAATGCTGTTCGTCCGAAGGAGCCCGTCTCCCAGCTTCCGGATGGACGTGGGGTGAACGTGCTCTTCCTAGGGGAGGTCGGTGAGCGCAAGGGTACCTTCGTCCTGCTCGATGCATGGGCGCGCCTCGCACGGGAAGGATTCGTCTCCGACGCTCACCTGACCGTCGCGGGAGACGGAGCAGTGGCTACGGCAGCACGACAGGTCGCCGATTTGGGCATTGCCGACACCGTCACCATCGCAGGATGGGCCGCGCCCGAGCAGGTTCCGGAACTTCTCCGGAACAGCCGGGTGCTCGTGCTGCCGTCACGGAACGAAGGTCAGCCGATGGCTGTCCTCGAGGCGATGGCGTCCGGATTGTGTGTGGTGGCCGGAGACGTCGGCGGAATCCCCGATCTGCTCGACGGCGATTCGGGAATGCTCGTCCCGCCCGACGATCCCGACGCTCTCGCTGCCGCGCTCCGCACGGTTATCACCGACGATGCCGAACGGACCCGGCTCGGAACAGGTGCATGGCGACGCGTATGCACCGACTTCGATGTCGATGTCGTGTCCCGCCGTTTCGACGCCCTCTACAGAGAGGTCGGGAGATGCCCCGTCCCCTGCGACTGATGTATGTCGTGCCGGACCTCGGTGTGGGGGGCGCCGAACGTCACGTCACCACACTGCTTCCGCGACTCGACCCGGAAAGGTTCACTTCCTGTGTGGTCTGCGTCGGCGACCCGGGTGAACTGTTCTCCGATCTCGTCGAATCGCACATCCCGGCAACGGCTCTGCGCAGGACCAAACGGCAGATGGTGGGTGCCGTCCTCGACTTGGTCCGGCAGATGCGCCGGTTCCGCCCCGACATCGTGATCACCCGGGGATACAACGCCGAGACGCTCGGCCGAACAGCCGCCTTCCTCGCCCGCGTCCCGCACGTCGTGGTGTGGGTCCACCACTGCGGCGATCCCGAGCCTCGCGGCCGGCTCCGACGGTTCGCCGATCGGTGCCTCGATCCGCTCACCGATGCCTATTTCGGCGTGGCCGAGGCCCAACGCGCATTCATGACCGACGATCTCGGCTGTCCGGCCGAGAAGATCACCGTCGTCCACAACGGGGTGGACACCTCGCTCTACGACCCCGAGGACGACCGGAGTGTGTTGCCCGAACTCGGAATTCCCGGCGACGTCCCCACCGTCGGCATCGTGGCAGCGCTGAGACCGGAGAAGGACCACGACTGCTTCCTCCGCGCCGCTCGGCAGGTGGTCGACGCACGTCCGGACGTCCGTTTCCTCGTCGTCGGCGACGGTCCGTGCCGCCCGGAGCTCGAGGCCCTCGTCGACGAGTCGGATCTCCGCGAGAACGTCGTGTTCACCGGGTCACGAAGCGACATCCCCCGGCTCCTCCGTGCCCTGGACCTCGTCGTCCTGTCGTCCTACAGCATCGAGTGTTTCCCCATGGCCCTGCTCGAAGCGATGGCGTCCGGCCGTCCCGCTGTATGCACGGCCGTGGGGGGCGTGCCGGAGATGCTGGTCGACGGCGTCACCGGGCGGCTCGTGCCGGCGCGCGACGCGCGGTCGCTCGCGGACGCGATGCTGGCTCTGCTCGACGATCCCGAACTCGCCCGCAAGATGGGGCGGTCCGCGCGGGAACGCGTGGACGCGGAGTTCACACTCTTCCGAAGTGTCGAGGGCGCCCAGGCGGCTCTCGAACAGGTCGCACGGTCGACGGAGCGGACGGACCCCATCCGTCTGACGCTCGTGTTGGACCAGACGTTCGTCGGGGGCGTCGAGGTCCTCATGCTCGAGGTGTTCCGGCACCTCGATCCGTCGGTCGTGCGCCCCCGTCTGCTCTGCCTCCGCGAGGCCGGTCCTCTCGCGGGCGAGTACCGTCGCGCGGGCTTCGAGGTGGACGTCGTCCCCCGGTCCGGGCGCTACGACCCGCGCAGGCTCTCGCGTCTGGTGCGGATGCTCCGTGACGACCGGACCGACGCCGTGCTCGTGACCCACCACCACCATGCCGCCCTCGCACTCGGCCGAATGGCCGCTCGGATCGCCGGCGTGCCGGTGAATCTGGTCGCCGCACACGACATGGACCTGACCAGGGTCGGTAAACGGTGTCTGCCCCGGTGGGCGGTGGCCACCCTGTTCCTCTCGGATGCTCTGGTGTTGCTGGCACCGCGCCAGGGCGAGTATCTGCGGCGTGAAGAAGGCGTCGGCCGCCGGCTGTGGTCTCGTACACGGGAAGTGGTGATCACCAACGGAACGGATATCGGTGATCCTCCCACCGAGGAGGATCGCGCCGATGCGCGCTCTGCCCTCGGGCTCTCTTCCGAGGACTTCGCCGTCGGAATCGTCGCGCGGCTGAGTTCACAGAAGGCGCACCAGGTGCTCTTCGAAGCGGTTCGGATTGCGGCTCGCACCAATCCGGAACTTCGATTGCTGGTCATCGGCGGAGGCAGCAGGGAGTCCGAACTACGCTCGCTGGCGAACGACCTGGGTATCTCCGGCCGGACCGTCTTCACCGGAGTGCGCCGCGATGTGCGGGCCCTGCTACCGGGGCTGGACGTCTCGGCGCTCTCGTCGGTCCACGAGGGTGCACCGATCACCGTGATCGAAGCCATGGCCGCCGGTATTCCGGTAGTGGCCACCGACTGTGGCTGCCTGCCCGACATGGTCACCGACGGGACGGACGGTTTCCTCGTGCCCGTCGGAGACGCAGCGGCGCTGGCGGAGCGTCTCCGGATGCTGGCCGACGACCGACCACTCGCACGCAGGCTCGGCGCGAACGGCCGCAGGCATGCGGAGCGCGACTACCGCATCTCCCGGACCGCGCGATCGTTCGAGGCCCTGCTCACCGAACTGACCGGACGCCCGAAGCCGGTCATTCCGTCCGCAGGAGGATGACGCCGTCCTGCGGTTCGAGCACGACCTCCTCGGTCACGGTTCCGTCGTTGACACTCGGATCCTGACTCCCCTGCAGATGGCGGTAAGGCCGCTCGAGGCGCACGCGCTCGGTGCTGTCACCGCTGTTGACAAGCACGACTCCGTTGTCGAAGTCCCGCCTGAAGACGGCCGTTCCCGCCTCGCCCTGCAGGGCCGCGTCCGAGACGGGGAAGCCCAGATATCCGCGCCCGAGTCCCGCTCCGTCCATCTCGTCGTAGTAAGCCGTGCTGCCGTAGTGGAGCAGCATCGGTGCCCAGAAACCGTCCCGCAGGAGAGTTGCCGTGAGGAAGAACCGGGCACGTCGATATGTTTCCGCCACGCTCGTCCCGGCCCCCAGCCGGTCGACCGTCATCCACACTCCCGGCAATCGGTATCCACCACCCACGGTGGTCGACAGATAGCGGTCGAGGTCGAGGCGAGGGTTCCGATCGACCATCGGGTCGGCGAAGCTTTCCCAGACGCGCCCGTCCAGAAGACCGTCGACCAGACTCCGGTCGCCGTTCGCGATGATGATCGCGTCGGGCATGCGCTCCCTCAGGATCCGCTCCGCCACCGCGACGCCCCGCGCCCACGGGCCGTCGGATCCGTAGATCTGCGAGTCGGGTTCGTCCTCACCGTCGCGATCGAAATCCCATGCGTCTGCGTCGGCCGAGTAGATCCGATCTCCCCAGACGTCGAGGAGGACACCGTCCCAGACCCCGCTGGACCAGACTCGGTTCACGATCCATTCCGCAGCATGTTCGGCGTAGGTCCGTCCGCCGACCCGCGGTGCTGCGTCGGTGAGATTGACCATCGTCGTCCTCGGCCATTCGCTCACGAGATCCCCGGACGCCGTGGTGGCGAGCCATTCGTTCGGGAAGGAACTGGAGGACGGGCCGTCGTACTGCCACAGCTCGTACCGATCGGCCCAGTATCCCGGGGATCCCAGCGAGTCCGGAAAGTCGACTACGTTGGTGTACGCGAGCAGCCGCAGGCGGGGGTTGCGGGCCCGTAGATCCTCGAAGTACGACGCCGGAGCCCGATGCGCCCATTCGTGATCGAGAACCACGAGATCGAAGCGGGCGAGTTCCTCCACCGGGGGAAGACGATCCTGATCGAGATAGTAGGTGGCGGTTCGCGGAAATGTCGGCCCGTTCCCCGCCAGCGCCGCGACGGGTTCGCCCGGTGATGACACCACCGTCGCCGGCGCGGCATTCGCGCCGGTGTCCCTCGAGGACGCGGTCGAACACGCCAGTGAGGACGCCGATACCAGTACGACGAGCAGGACTCGGAACAGTCCGCTGCGGGGCATCAGTCTTCCCGATCCGAGAGGTAGCCGGCGAATGCGGCAGTGACGACCTCAGGAACGCTCCGGGCACCGGAGCCCTCTACCACGGCCGCTTTGAGCTTGCCGGACGACGAGCGCGGGACGGCACCGAGAGTGACCACCCGGACGTCCTGTCCCGGACCGAACCACCGATCGACATTGCGCATGTACTGCTGCTCGGCACGTTCGGCGTCGAAGTCTGCGCCCGGGACCATCCTGATCTCGAACCGTCCGGGGGCGAGCTGCGCGATCTGCGCCTCACGAACCCCGGTGACGTCGTCGATCACGATCGACGGCAACGGAAGGGGCCTGCCGTCGGCGGCGGTGAACACATCCTCGACTCGGCCGTCGAGTTCGCCGAGTGCGGGAAACGAACGTCCACACGCACACTCGCCGGCCGGCGCGGGCCCGACCAGATCACCCGTCCGATATCGGAAGAGCGGAAAACCCCAATTGTGCAAAGGCGTTCCGACTATCTCCCATCTATCCGGAAGACCGGGGACGGGTTCGAGTTCGACGATGCCGTAATCGGGGAAGATGTGCATCGTGCCCGTCTCACACGTGCCGGCCATCGCCACGCGTTCCGTCTGACCGTAGTGGTCGACGATCGGCCCCCGAAAGACTTCCTGGATCAGTGCGCGCTGGGCGGAACGGATCGATTCGGAGGACGTGAGGACGGCGCGGACGGGAAGACGCTGTCCTCGTTCGTACAGCAGTTCCGCGAGAACGGAGATGCTCGAGGGCCAGCCGTCGATCGCCTCGGGTTCGAACGCGCGGATGTCCCGCAGGATCGCGGGCAGGTCGTCGGGTGTGAGGCGATAACTGGACACCAGCAATTGGCTTGCACCTGGGACGATCTCGGTCGGGTGGCCCGGGCGGTCCGCCGCGAAGTCGCTGCTGCCCAGGGTTATCCGGCGCAGCCCGCGCGGCAGGCCGTACCAAGACCACTGCCGCTCGAGCGCGCACATCTCGTAGATCGACGACCCCGGAGTCCGATAGACGGTGACAGGACGACCCGACGTCCCACTCGAGTGGGCCTGCCACATCGTCCGCGCTGGGTATGCCCGGAACATCTCGGGACGGGAGACGAGATGGTCGCGGTCGAGTACGGGCAGGAGCCGCAGGTCGTCGAGCGTGCGGATCGCCCGCGGGTCCACCTTGTGCCGACGGAACCACTGACGGTAGAAGGGTGATGCGGTCGCCGCCCATCGCGTCATCCACCGGAGTCGGCGTTCCTGGAAGGCCCGGATCTCGTCAGGATCCGCCGCAGCGAGCCTACGGAGTTCCGCACTCATCGACACAGCGAGCGGATGCATCCGCCGCACCCGATGCTGCGCGGCGACGAGCTTCTTGGGGGGCGCCATAGAACCACCTTCGGTTCGGATATGCCGATAAACATACCTGTAGTCTGATTAGAGGGCAATCTATAGACTCTTGTTTTGCTACGGTGACGTCTCGTGCACCGATCCCCTATGGAGTCTCGTTGCGGAGGTGTCGTGGAGCGACTGACCTGGTACTCCCACAGGCTCCGTGCGATGGGGCCTGCCGAAATCGGATGGAGACTCCGCCGCGCCGTCGAACAGCGACTGCCGTCCCGACCTCTCACCGACGCACAACTCGTCGGACCCGATCTCGACTGGCCGGGTGCTCTGGAACGTTTCCGGGCAGCCGAAGGCCGTCCCGTGCTCCTCGGCTCGGAGCAGGCCGAGGCACTGGCCGGTACCGACCACGCTGCCGACACACTCGCCGCGGCCGATCGAGTACTCGCCCACCGGTTCACCTATTTCGGTTATCCGGAAGCGGTGCTCGGTCCCGAGATCGACTGGAACCACGACCCCGTCGGGAAAGTCGACTGGCCGATGCTCCCCTCCCACCGCATCGATCACCGCACCGCGGATGGCGATCCGAAATGGGTCTGGGAGCTCAACCGGCTGCAGCACCTTCCGTGGCTCGCTCAGGCGTGGCTACTGACCGGCGACGAGCGCTACGCCGCCGAAGCATTCGAACAGCTCGACTCGTGGATGGCCGGCAATCCTCCGGGGCTGGGCATCGCCTGGCGTGGAGCGTTCGAGGCCGGTATCCGTGCCATATCCGTCGCCGTTGCGCTGCAGGGACTCCGGCACAGCCCGCATCTCACCGTCGACCGGTTCCGTGCCGTCGTGTGCATGCTCGCGGAAAGTGCCCGTCGCTGCTGGACCGAACGGTCACGCTACAGCTCGTCCAACAATCATCTGATCGGCGAACTCGCCGGCCTTGCCACAGTCGCCGTCCTCTTCCACGATCTACGGCCGGCCGCCCGCTGGGAGCACGATGCCGTCACCGCCTTGTGCGCGGAAGCAGACCGGCAGATCCTGCCCGACGGCAGTGGCGCCGAGCAGGCCGTGGGCTATCAGGTTTTCACAGCCGAACTCCTGCTCGTCGTGGCACTGATGCTCGGGCGTCGTGATTCGCGTGCTCCCGTTGCGCTCACCGGCGCTATCGCTCGCAGTGCCCGATATCTCGCGAGGGTCGTCGGCGATACCGACCCCGCTCCCCGGTACGGAGACGACGACGAGGGTTTCGCGCTGCGCCTCGACCCGAGCCCGTTGCGCACCGTCCGCCATCATCTGGGGCTCGTGGCCGCCGTGCTGGGCATACCCGAGGCCGACCGAGCAGGCATTCGCCCGCCGGCGGCCTCGTGGCTGGCCACCCCCGAGAGGGTGTACACCGACAATCGCTCCGGCACTGAGCCGTTCGGCAGCTTTTTCGCACCCGACGGCGGCCTCGTGGTTCTGCGGTCGGGGGGTCGCCGGCTCACCATGGATGTCGGGCCCCTCGGGTACCTGTCGATTGCGGCGCACGGCCACGCCGACGCACTCGCTGTGACCATGAGTGTCGATGGGCACGAGCTGGTGGGTCACCCGGGAGTGACGAGCTACTACGGCCACCCCGACTGGCGATCCGTGCATCGAGGCACGCGGGCACAGCCCACCGTCTCGGTGGACGGTCTCGATCAATCCGTCATCGGCGGCGCGTTCCTCTGGAGTCGGCACGCTCGTGTGCGCACGCATTCCGTGGACACGACCCGAGGTCTCGTGGACGCCGAGCACGACGGTTATTGCCGTCTCGACGAGCCCGTGGTGCATCGCAGATTGCTCATCGCACCGCCGGAGCGCACCACCGCTTTGGTGGTGGACGTGCTCACCGGCACCGGCAGGCACGAGTTCCGCACCGCCTGGCCGCTGCATCCGTCACTCGACGCCCTGCCCCACGAGTGTGGGCATCTCGTCCTCCGCGAGGGTGCACCGGCCCTGCAACTCGCCTACGCCTGCTCCTCCGGCAATCCGACGCGCAGCGAGATCCGAGGCGACACCGAGACGAATCTGGGCTGGTGGTCGCACCGACTCGAATCCCGCGTCCCCGCATGGCTGGTCGGCAGCGTCGTGCATGCGGAAGCCCCGGTGGTGCTGGTGACCACGTTGACGCCGTGCAGCGGTCCGGAGCCGACCGTGACAGGACTTGCCGTCGAAGTGCGTGACACCGCGATTGTCGTGCGGTGGCACGACGAGGACGGCGCCCAGCTCCACACCGTCTTCCCGACCGCAGATCCGACCGGCCCCATCCAGCACGAGGATGCCGCCCATCCGATCCCCTGACCCCGACGTGTCCGAGGAGTTCGAGCATGCAACCGACCTTCAGTTTTCTCACCACGGCGTACCGCACCGAGGACTACGTGGCCGAGACTATCGAATCGGTCTTCGCGCAGACACGTGACGACTGGGAACACGTGATCGTCGACAACGGAATGTCGGACGACATGGCGCGGGTAGTCGGACGATACCTGAACGACCCTCGAATCACATTGGTGAGACAGGAGAATCGCGGATACGCGGGTGGCATCTCGGCAGCAGCAAGTGCCGCGCGGGGCCGGTACCTGTGCGTCCTCGACAGCGACGATCACCTGATGCCGGAATTCTGCGCGATGGTCGGGAACGTGCTCGACGCCCGGCCGCAGGTCGATGCCGTCACGGTCGACGCTCACCTGTTCACCGATACCGAGGAGACGCTGCCGACCGGATACATGCGTTCCATCGGAGCCGGCGAGAATCGGCGCGGTCGCGGACGCCTGACCCTGCTCGACGTCCTCGGCGGGAGGGTTCCCTACTACACGGCAGCGATCCGGCGCGAGGCGTGGTACGCGGTCGACGCATACGACTCGGGCTTGGGAGAGGTCGACGAATCGGTGATCATCTGGCTTCGTCTCGCCGACCGCTTCGAGGTACAGGTGCTGCCGGACCGGCTCGCACGGTACCGGTTGCGCAGCGACTCGGACTCCAGGGACGAGGCGACCGTCGCGACCTTCGAACGCCAGTTGATCCGGTCCTTCCAGTGGGGTGCGGCCCTGGCGAAGACGGCCGACGAGCATGCAGCCCTGGACGAGACGGTGTGCCGCCTCCGCTACGAGCAGGCTCTGCGTCGGGCTCGGTCCGCCTTTCTCCGGAACGATCTGCCCGGCGCCCGGTCCGCGGCACGGGAGGCCTTCGCGGTGCGACGCTCTGTGCGTGCTGCAGTCGCGCTCGCGTCCGTCACCGTGGCACCCGGTCCGATACGGATGTTGTATCCGGCGAAGCAGCGGCTCACGAGCGCTGTCGGCCGGGTCGCCGTCCGGTTGAACGCCCCGATCTGACGATTCGAAGAAGGACCCCATGCGTATCGACACCACCGACCTGCCCGGCGTGCTCCTACTCCGCCCGGAACCGTTCCGCGACCACCGCGGATTCTTCACGCGCACCTTCGACGCCACCGTTTTCGATGAATACCTCGCGAAAGATCCGACCGCGCCGAACATCCGGGCTTCCGACTTCGTCCAGGACTCGCAGTCCCGTTCCCTCAGGGGTGTCGTGCGCGGAATGCACGGCCGCTCCGGAGCAGGAGAGGCGAAACTGGTGCGCTGCGCCCACGGGGCCGTGCACGATGTCCTGGTCGACATCCGTTGCGGATCAACTACATTCGGACGTTCTCAGGCTTTCCTGCTCGATGACGTCGAGTTCACCCATCTGTTCGTACCGCCGGGGTTCCTCCACGGCTTCCAGGCACTGGCCGAGGTGAACGACGTGTGTTACCGCATCGATCGACCGCACGACCCGCACCAGGATCTCGCCGTCGCCCACGACGACCCTGATCTCGAAATCGCCTGGCCACTACCGGTGACGACGATCAGCTCGCGTGACGCCGCAGCGGGAAGCTGGAAAGAGCTGTCGGCCGCCCTCGCCGCTTCGGCGAAGCCGGCCGACCTTCGGCGGTGAGCGTCTCAGGTGCGGTTCGCGTCGAACCGGACCACAGCCTTCTCCATGACGAATGCCTCCGCGTGCGGGTACCGGCACTGCACACCACGAAGTCTGGACAGTCCGAGGAACGACTCCTCGTCGAACCAGTCGTGATCCCTCTGCGAGGGATAGTGCTTGAGCAGCACGCGAGCCTTCTCCGCGGCGATCTCCCTGGTGAGAGGGTGATACACGGTGGTGGCCGGGGTGTCCGCCTCCCATTTGAGGATCTCGTAGCCGAGCACGAGATGGTCGCGGAACACCGTGGGGACCATCTCGGCGAGCAGTCGATGGTCCTGATGCGCGTCGGCCCGTTGCGGGGCGAACACCACGTCGGGTTCGGTGTGATAGCGGAAGGACTGGAGAGCGATCTTGATCGCTTCCCAGTAACCCGGCGCCCGCCCGTCCGGGATGTCCAGCACACGAACCGCCACATCCGCACCGGGGCACAATGCCCTCAGTGCGTGGTTCTCCTCGATCTCGCGCGGGGTGTCGCCACCGGAAAGGACGAAGGCACGGACCCGGAGGTCCGGACATGCCGCCGAGAGCGACAAGAGAGTTCCGCCGATACCCATGGCGATGTCGTCGCAGTGCGCGCCGAAGACGGCGATCTCACGGATATTGCGCGGCATCAACTCGATCACGGTTCTTCCACCTCCCGGATATCCCGGCCAGAAGCACGATCGACGGGGAGCAGAACCCCTTTCATGATCAACACCTGCCTTCGGCGACGGAAATTTCGATCGCAGAGTTCACTAAAACACATCTCAAGTCCGTCAACAAGGCTTAAACAAACTCTAGGTATTTTTCTTGGCTGTTAGTTATCCTAGAATCAGCTTATTTCCTTATGTTCGGACTCACATCCGCCTCCCTGAACGACAACGTTCGCCCCGCGAAGGAGTTCCCATGAAGATTGCGGCAGGGCTGCACGAGGATCACGGACCGCCGCGGGGCGGTACACGACCGGACACCCGCATGCGCATCCAGCATCTGACCGAACTCGCCGTGCGTGGACTCACGAGCATGTACGACGGAGACGGGTTCCCGCAGACGGCACGGGGCATCAAGACCTCGTCCGGCACCGGCCTCCGACTCGAGGGACGGAGCACGCGCTACACATCCATAGCTGCTCTCGGCCTGCACCTGCTGCCCGACGATGTGCAGCGCAATGTGCTGCGCGGAGGCACGGCCGCGGAACTCGCCGACCGCTCCGCAGTCCGCGCTCGTGACGATCGCGACACCGGGGCCGTCGCTCTCGCCGTCTGGGCCTGTGCCGAGATCACCGGTTCGGTCGATCCCGCGCTGTACGAGGAGCTCCGACGCCGGTGTGAGAGCGGCACCCCGCTGTCGACGGTCGACACCGCGTGGGCACTCACGGCCGCACTCGCCGCGCGCAACCAGTTCGATTCCACAGATCTGACGACCACGCTCACCGAACGGCTCCTCGGCGCCCAGGGCCCCGGCGGACTCTTTCCCCATATGATTCCCCTCGGCACGGGGAGCACCCTGCGCCGGCACGTCGGGTCTTTCGCCGACCAGGTCTATCCCATTCAGGCTCTCGCCCGGAGGGCAGCGGCGACAAACGACGAGGTCGCACTCGCCGCGGCGAATGCGGGCGCCGCCAGGATCTGCACGCTGCAGGGCGCGGCAGGCCAGTGGTGGTGGCATTACGATGCGCGCGGGGACGCGGTGGTCGAACGCTTCCCCGTCTACAGCGTCCACCAGCACGCGATGGCACCCCTCGTGCTGTTCGACCTCGCAGCGGCCGGCGGCGACGACCACACCGCAGCGGTCGAACTCGGGGTCGACTGGCTCTACCGACACCCCGAGACACTCGCCGAACTCGTCTGCGAATCACAGGATGTCGTGTGGCGCAAGGTCGGTCGTCGCGAACCACGCAAAGCCGCGAGATCCATCGCGGCCACAGCCACGGCCCTGCGCCCCGGTTCCGGCCTTCCAGCACTCGACCGACTCTTCCCTGCCGGCGTCGTGGACTACGAATGCCGTCCGTACGAACTCGGCTGGATGCTCTATGCCTGGTTGCCGCGCAATGTATCCGGAGGACTCGATGACCAGCAACGCCGCAATTGATCCCCACCCGTCAGCAACCCTGTTCGGAATGCCGATCGATGCGGTCACGATGGACGAGGCCGTTGCCAGGTGCCTCGACGCCCTCGAACACCGCAACCGGATGACCGTCGGAGTCCTCAACGCCGCGAAGACCGTGCGCCTCCGTAAGGACACCGCGCTGCGCGATTCCCTGCTCGAGTGCGACATGCTTCTCGCCGACGGTCAGGCGGTCGTATGGGCGGGAAACCTGCTGGGATACCCACTTCCCGAACGTGTCACGGGGATCGACCTGTTCACCTCGCTCCTCGCCACGGCCGACTCCGAACATCTGTCCGTCTATCTCCTCGGCGCCGAGCAATCGGTACTGGACGACCTCGTGAAGGTCCTCGCCGCAAAGTATCCGGGCCTACGGATCGCCGGCGCACAGAACGGATACTTCGCCCCGTCGGACGAGGAGCCGATCGCGCAGAAGATCCGTGCTTCCGGCGCGGACATGCTCTTCCTCGGCATGCCGTCGCCCCGCAAGGAGAACTTCCTCCGCCGCTGGGAGGATCTGCTGGAGGTCCCGATCCGTCACGGTGTCGGTGGATCGTTCGACGTCCTCGCCGGCATCACCAAGCGCGCGCCCGAAAGGTGGCAGCGGGCCGGCATGGAGTGGGCGTACCGCCTGCTCCAGGAACCGCGCCGGATGTGGCGGCGCTACCTCACAACCAACACCGCTTTCCTGTTCCTGCTCGCTCGCGAACTGTTCCACACCACCCCGCCGTATCGCCCTTCCAAAACACTCTCCGTCGCAAGGAAGCATCATGGCTGACACATTCAGCGGTACCGTCGCCGTCGTCGGACTCGGTTACATCGGCCTGCCGACGGCCGTCGTTCTGGCGACTCGCGATGTCGACGTCATCGGCGTCGACATCGATCCCCGTATCGTGTCAGCAGTTTCGCAGGGTGAGGTTCCTTTCGCCGAACCAGATCTCGCGGCGAGTCTCGCGGGCGCGGTAGCCATGGGCACCCTGAGCGCGACCGACACGGTACCCCCCGCCGAGGCATACATCATCGCCGTTCCGACGCCGTTCAACGCCGATCACACCGCAGACCTGTCGTACGTGCGGCGTGCCACCGAACAGATCGCACCGCAGCTGCGCGGCGGGGAGATCGTCGTCCTCGAATCGACCTCACCACCCGGCACGACGGCGAATGTGAGCCGGTGGCTGTCCGAACTGCGGCCGGACCTTCGCCTCCCCCACACCGACGAGGGCATGCCCGACATCCACATCGCGCATTGCCCCGAACGTGTACTCCCGGGCCGAATCATGATCGAGATGATCACGAACGATCGCGTCGTCGGAGGGATCACTTCGCTGTGCGCCGAGCGTGCCGCGGCCATCTATCGGGTGTTCTGCCAGGGCGAGATCTGTCTCACCGATGCCGCAAGTGCCGAGATGGCGAAGCTGGTCGAGAACGCCTACCGCGATGTCAACATCGCTTTCGCCAACGAATTGGCCTACATCTCGGACGAACTCGAATTGGACGTCTGGGAAGTCATCCGCCTGGCGAACCGGCATCCTCGGGTGAACATCCTCAGTCCCGGTCCCGGTGTCGGGGGGCACTGCATCGCCGTCGACCCGTGGTTCATCGTCGGCGCCTCCCCGGATTCGGCCAAACTGATCCGTGCGGCTCGCGAGATCAACGATTCCAAACCCGATTACGTCGCGCGGCAGGTCATCGAGACATGTTCGCGTTTCAAGAATCCCACGGTCGCGTGTCTCGGGTTGACGTACAAAGCCAATGTCGACGACCTTCGCGAGAGTCCGGCCCTGCACGTCGTCGAACTCATCGCCAAGGCGCTGCCCGAGGTCGAGCTCCTGCTCACCGATCCCTTCGTGCGCGAGATACCGGATACCCTGCTCGGGTACGAGCACGTCCGCACCGCGCGCTGCAAGGATGCCATCGCCGCGGCGGACATCGTCGTCGAACTCGTGGACCACGACCAGTTCAGGTCGCTGTCGCGCAGTCTTCTGGCGGGCAAGGTCGTGTACGACACCCGCGGGGTGTGGCGCTGATTCGAACGGGTCCCGCCCGCAGAACCGGCCGGTAGGTGTCGATCGGACACCTACCGGCCGGACCGGTTTCGGCGGATTCAGTAGGAGGGCGCTGCTTCGACGGGTGCGAATTCGGCGGGGCGAGGCCCCCTGCCGAAGAAGTTCTCGATCGCGGCCACGGATCGTGCAGCGGCGTTTCCGTCCCCGTAGGGATTGACCGCATGGGCCATCTCGTCGTAGACGTCAGGTTGCGTGAGCAATCGCGTGACCCAATCGACGATGAGTTCTTCGTCCGTCCCCACCAGCCGAACGGTTCCCGCCGATACGGCCTCGGGACGCTCGGTTGTCTCCCGCATCACGAGGACCGGCTTGCCGAGACTCGGAGCTTCCTCCTGGACACCGCCGCTGTCGGTCAGCACGATCGTCGATGCGGCCATCGCCTGTGCGAAATCGCTGTAGGACAACGGGTTCGTCACCACCACATTGCGTAGGCCGGCGAGCGGCGGTAGGAGAACCTTCCGTACTTCCGGATTGAGGTGGGCCGGCAGGAGGAAAGTCATGTGCGGAAACGCCTGGGCCAGACGGGCGACGGCACGCGCAGACCTGGCCATCGGCTCCCCCCAGGATTCGCGCCGATGCGCCGTGACGAGAACCATGCGACGGCCGAGCACCGACGCCAGATCCGGGTTGTCGAGCGACGGGCTCTGCTCGGTGACCGTGTGGAGCGCGTCGATCACGGTGTTGCCCGTCACCATGATGTCACCGGGATCGACGCCCTCCGCAATGAGATTCGCCCGCGAAGTGGGTGTCGGCGCAAGATGCAGCGACGCCAGTTGCGAGGTCATACGACGGTTGATCTCCTCCGGGAAGGGGTTGTACCGATCGCCCGTCCGGAGGCCGGCCTCGAGGTGTACGAGCGGAACCCTGCAATAGAAGGCCGCAAGAGCCGCGGCGAAGCAGGTCGTCGTATCACCTTGGACGAGGACGGCACTCGGCTTCTCGCGGGCGATCACCTCCGACACACCGCAGAGAGCCTTGGTCGTGATGGCCTCGAGGCCCTGCCGTTGGGTCAGGATGTCGAGATCGTGCCTCGGTTCGATACCGAACAGGCGGTTGACCTGGTCCAGCATCTCGCGGTGCTGACCGGTCACGGCAACGACGGGCTCCAGCACATCCGATCCCTGCAGCGCGGTGACGACGGGCGCCATCTTGATTGCCTCGGGACGGGTTCCGTAGACCACCAAAACCTTCACCATTACCCAATAGTAGCGGTGAATTACTACCACAGGACTGTTTCAATCAATAAAACAGACCAAAAGTTTGTTCACTCCTCGGTACCTACGACAACGGCTTCCCACCGCGAGTGCGGCGGGAAGCCGAGATCGAAACGACGTATCCGGGCGGTCAGCGGAGCGGCTCGAGCACCTCACGTCCCACGAACGGGACGAGCGCCTCGGGCACCTTCACCGAACCGTCGGCCTGCTGGTGGTTCTCGAGCAGCGCGACGAGCCAGCGGGTGGTCGCGAGTGTGCCGTTGAGGGTCGCGGCGGTCTGCGGCTTGCCGTTCTCGTCGCGGTAGCGGATGTTGAGGCGACGTGCTTGGAAGGTCGTGCAGTTCGACGTCGACGTGAGTTCGCGGTAGCGCTTCTGCGTCGGCACCCAGGCCTCACAGTCGAACTTGCGGGACGCCGAGGACCCGAGATCGCCGGCAGCGACGTCGATGATGCGGTACGGCACGTCGATGGCGGCGAGCATCTCGCGCTCCCAGGCCAGCAGCCGCTCGTGTTCGGCCACCGCATCCTCGGGCTTGCAGTAGACGAACATCTCGACCTTGTCGAACTGATGCACGCGGATGATGCCGCGGGTGTCCTTGCCGTAGCTGCCCGCTTCACGGCGGAAGCACGACGACCAGCCCGCGTACCGCTTCGGCCCCTTGGACAGGTCGAGAATCTCCCCCGAGTGGTACCCGGCGAGCGGAACCTCGGAGGTGCCGACGAGGTAGAGGTCCTCTTCTTCGAGCCGGTACACCTCGTCGGCGTGCTGGCCGAGGAAACCCGTTCCCTGCATGACCTCGGGTCGTACGAGCACGGGCGGGATCATCATCGTGAACCCGTTCGCCGTGGCCTTCTGTGCGGCGAGCTGGAGCAGACCCAACTGCAGGAGCGCGCCGTAACCGGTGAGGAAGTAGAACCGGGCACCGGAGACCTTGGCGCCGCGTTCCATGTCGATCAGCCCCAGCGACTCGCCGAGCGCAAGATGATCCTGCGGCTCGAAGTCGAATACGGGCAGCTCGCCCACGGTCTCGAGCGTGACGAAATCGTCCTCACCGCCTGCGGGCACCCCCTCGCCGACCACGTTGGAGATGGCCAAGTGCGCTCGATCGAAGGCTTCCTGCGCAGCGTTCTGCTGCGCCTCGAGGTCCTTCACCCGGGCAGCGAGTTCCTTCGAGCCCTCGAGCAGGGCGGGCCGCTCCTCCGGGGACGCCTGGCCGACCTTCTTGCCCAGCGCCTTCTGTTCGGCACGTACGTTGTCGCCGGCGAGGACCGCGGCGCGACGAGAGGCGTCGGCCTCGAGCAGCGCGTCGACGAGGCCCGGATCCTCCCCCCGCATGCGCTGCGACTCGCGGACGGCATCAGGATTCTCGCGGAGGAACTTGAGGTCGATCACGGAATCGAAGCCTACCGCTGCCAGAGTTCCAGGTAGGCGTCGCGCCCGAACATCTTCGCCGTGTCCTCGGCGGTGGGGTGCCCTAGGCGCGGGTCCGCACCGGCCTCGGTGAGCACCCCAACGACCGCGTCGACGCCTTTGAAGACAGCACCTGCGAGCGGCGACTGGCCACGGTCGTTGAGCCGATCGACGTCGGCTCCCCGGTCGACCAGGGCCTGTACGGCCTCTGCGTGGCCGTGATAGGACGCCAGCATGAGGAGCGTGTCCCCGGTCTCGTTGGTGAGGTTCACCGGCACCCCGGCGTCGACATACGCGACGAGAGTCTCGACGTCTCCTTCCCGCGCAGCCGCGAAGGTGTGCTGGGCGATCTCGAGGATCTGCGGATCGATCGGGTCGTCGGCCATATACCGAAGCTACCTGCGTCCACTCGAACAGGCATGATGGAAGCGATGGCCGAAGACACCAAGCCCAAGCCCGATCGGCGCCCGCCCTCGGCGCAGCTGACCCGCCGCGCCCTGGTTCTCGTCGCGGCCGGCGCCGTGCTCGCGGCGGTCGCCACATTCGTCGTCGCAGGATTCCAGGGCACCGGCGGCGGGAACGATGACGCCGGCGTCGGTATCAGCACGACCGGTGCAGTCGCGGGGGAAGCGTTCGGAACCGCCACCGCCGGGGACTGCCTCACCTGGAGCGCACTCGACGCGAGCGACCTCGCGAAGGTCGACTGCGCCGAAACGCACCTGTTCGAGGTGGTCGCCGATATCGACCTGAGCATGTATCCCGGAACCGAGTGGGGGCCGGGATCGCGGTTCCCGTCGGTGACACGCTTCACCGAACTGCGCGACGAACTGTGCGCACCCGCAGCGCTGGATTATCTCGACGGCCGGTTCGATCCCAAGGGCAAGTTCAGCGTCGGCCTCATCAATCCCGGTGAGGCGGGCTGGGCGGCCGGAGAGCGCACACTGCGTTGCGGCCTGCAGTTCTCGTCGACCACCGGCAATCTGCTGCCCGTCAAGGGTCGTGTCGCCGACCAGGACCAGTCGCGCGCATGGGACGTCGGTGTGTGCATCGGCATCAACAACGGTGTTCCCGCCGACCCGGTGGAGTGCTCCAAGCCACACGCCTTCGAGGTCGTCGCCGTCGTCGACCTGGGCGGAGACTTCCCGGGAGGGCTGCCGAGCATCGAAGACCAGGACCGCTACCTGGAGGAGGCGTGCACCCGCCTGGTCGGTGAGTATCTCGGCGACCCGGAGGGGTTACGCAACAAGACCCTCACGCTGTTCTGGGACAACCTCGACTACGACAGCTGGCTCGCCGGCAGTCGCCGCGTGAACTGCTCGATCGGCAAGCAGGTGGAGGGCGGTGGCTTCTCGTCGATCACCGGTAGCGCCAAGGGCGACATCCTCATCGACGGCCAGCCCCCCGTAGCGCCGCCGCCCGTTCCGGAAGGCCGGTCGTTGCCGACGCCGTTGCCGGGCGCCGTCCCCCTGCCGGGGTCCTGACATGCCGGTGGAGATGAAGGACGAGCATTTCGAGGAGCTCGTCTCGGAGGCGCTCGATGAGATTCCGCGCGAACTCGCGCAGGCCATCGACAACGTCGTGGTTCTGGTCGAGCCGCGCCACGAGGAAGAGCCGGATCTACTCGGTCTCTACGAAGGTATCGCGCTCACCGACCGCGACAGTCACTATGCGGGATCGCTCCCGGATACGATCACGATCTACCGCGACGCGATCCTCGACATCTGCGACAGCGACGACGACGTGGTGCACGAGGTCCTCGTCACCGTTGTCCACGAGATCGCGCACTATTTCGGAATCGACGAAGAGCGCCTCCACCAGCTGGGCTGGGGCTGAGGCGCTCTACGCGGACGAGTCGGTACCCGCGGCGATGCTAGTTACGGGCAGGGGTCGCCTTGTCGAGGCTCGTGCTCTTGGCCTTGCGCTGACCGAAGTGCGGGCTGAGCGTCGAGACGATGAACAGAATGACGGTCCCGAAGGCGACGAGGGCCACGGTGAGCCACACGATGATGACGCCGAAGAGTTCCAACATGCCCGGTTACCTCCACAGTCGATGACACTTCGAGGCAAACGACCCACGTCCGCCCTGGGGTCACCCTATCGTCCGCGCCTCGCGGGGCCGCGACCACCTCTCCACCGGCGCTTGCGGGCCGGAGATCAGAGAGCGGTGTACTGCGTGAGCTTCGGCGCTCCCGCGAGGAGAGGCCCGAGATCGACGATGGCGCCCTCGCCCGCGCGGAACTTCCGGTAGGCGGCGTCGTGCTCGGCCGAGCGCCACTTCTCCACGATCACCCAGCGGGCCTCGTTCTTCTGATCGACGAGAATCTCGATGCCTTCGCATCCGTCGAACTGCCGGGTCTCGTCGAGCACCCGGGTCATGACCTTCTTCGCGTCGTCGAGGGAGTCGGCCTTGAATTCGAGTTCGAGCAGAGCAGTGAGCGCCATGGGAAACCTTCCGTGATGTCGTGCGATTGCGAAGATCACATTTCCGTATGCGGGAGAACGGCGCAATACCTTTCCGGAAACAGCATTCCCCTACGGGGCGGGTCAGGGAGCGAGCGCCGGAAGCACGTGATGTTCGAGCAACGGGGCCAGGTCGCCGGGCAGCGGCGAAGCGGCGGGATCGAGCCAGCGGGTCTCGGCGATCTCTGCCGAAGCACCTGCGACCTGCACGGGCGGATGCTCGTACACCGTTCCCTCGATCCGGTAGCCCGGCTCGTTCGCCGCGTCCGCGTCGAATACGCCCACCAGGCGCAGTGCCGCGACGTCGAGTACCGCACCGACCTCCTCGGCACACTCGCGAACGGCAGCCTCGGCCGCGGTCTCCCCCGGATCGGGCTTTCCGCCGGGCAGCATGAAACGTGACGTGTTCCGCTTGCGCACCGTGAGCACTTCACCGGTGGCGTTGCGGAGAACGACGGCACTGACACGAATCGTCCGGTCCTGAGTCACCGGATCATCGTAGGCATCTCAGAACAGGCTGTAGCCGCCGTCGATGAGCGTCGAACTCCCGGTCTGGAAGGACGAGGCGTCGCTCGCGAGGTAGACCGCGATCCCCTCGAAGTCCTCGGGCGTGCCCCACCTCCCCATCGGTACCCGGGAGATGACATTCGAGTTGAAGACGTCCGAATCCTGCAGACCACCGGTCATGTCGGTCGCGATCCAGCCCGGCAGCACGCTGTTCACCCGGATCCGATGCCGCGCGAACTCGACAGCACATCCGTTCGCGAGCGCGAGCACGGCGGCCTTGCTCGCCGCATACGGCTGATTACGCCCGGCGCCCTGCAGAGCACCGAGGCTCGACGTGACGATCATCGAGCCGCCGGCGCCCTGCTCGACGAGCACCCGCGAGGTCGCACGCATCGTGAAGAACGCACCGTCGACGTTCGTGGTCATGACCGCGCGGTACCGCTCGGTGGTCGACTCGTGGAACTTCTGCAGCGACGACCCGATACCGGCGTTGACCACCACCACGTCCAGCCCGCCGAACTCGTCGACGAGAGCGGCGACGCCGTCGTTCACGGCCTGTTCGTCGGAGACGTCGACCGATCGGGTGACCACGCGACCGGTGAACCGTCCGATATCCACCGCCGCGTCCGCGAGTTTGTCCTCACTTCGACCCCACAGGGCGACGTCGGCGCCGGCTCGGGCCAGACCGCGGGCCATACCGAGACCGATCCCGGCCGAACCGCCCGTGACGAGAGCACGCTTGCCCGTGAGATCGAACATCGAGTTCCCTTCTTCCGCAATCGGCTGCGCGCTAGACGTACTTCGCGGCGATGTCGCGGCCGATGATCTCCTTCATGATCTCGGTCGTGCCACCGTAGATGGTCTGGATGCGTGAATCGACGTAGGCGCGGCCGATCGGGTACTCCATCATGTAGCCGTACCCGCCGTGCAGCTGCACGCACCGATCGACGACGCGCTTCTGCAGTTCCGTCGCCCACCATTTGGCCTTCGACGCATCCACCGGAGTCAGCTCGCCTGCGTTGAGTGCGAGCACGCACCGATCGACATGCGACTCGGTGATCTCGATCTCGGTGAGCATCTCGGCGAGCACGAAGCGGGTGTTCTGCAGGTCGCCGATCGGCTTGCCGAAGGCCTTGCGCTCGAAGACGTACTGCGCGGTCCACTCGTAGGCCGCCCGCGCGGACGTGATCGCGCTGACAGCGATACCGATGCGCTCGAGGGGCAGGTTCTCCATCAGGTGCACGAACCCGCGACCTTCTGTGCCGAGCAGGTTCTCCGCGGGGACACGGGCGTCGTCGAATACGAGTTCGGCGGTGTCCTGTGCGGCGAGCCCGACCTTGTGGAGCTTGCGCCCACGGCCGAAACCGGGGGTGTCGCGCTCGACGACGATGAGAGAGAAGCCCTTCGAGCCCGCGTTCGGATCGGTCCGGCACACCACGATGACGAGATCGGAATGGATGCCATTGGTGATGAACGTCTTCTGACCGTTGATCACCCACTCGTCACCGTCGCGCACGGCGGTGGTCTTGACGCCCTGCAGGTCGGAGCCGGCACCGGGTTCGGTCATCGCGATCGCGCCGATGCGTTCGCCGGTAGCGAGTTTCGGCAGCCAGCGGGCTTTCTGTTCCTCGGTGCCGAGGTGCATCAGGTACGGGATCGTGATGTCGTCCTGCAACGCGAGCCCCGCACCGAAAGAGGTCGTTCCGATCCGCGCGATCTCCTCCTGCACGATGTGCCGGAAGCGGTAGTCGGTCACGCCCGAACCGCCGAACTCTTCGGGAGCTCCGAGGCCGACGATGCCGGTCTTGCCGGCAGCGATCCATGCCGACCGATCGATGAGGCGTTCTTCCTCCCATCGCTCGTAGTTCGGTTCGATCTCGCGGGCGAGGAATTCGCGCACGGTATCCCGGTACGCCTCGTGATCGTCGTCGAAGTGGGTGCGTTTCATGGCTTCTCCTATGCGTTCACGCGCGACATCATGCCGCTCAGACGCTCTGCGATGAGACTCTCCGCCTCGGCGACGATGCGCTCGACGAGTTCGCCCGCCGGGGGGATGTCGTGGATGATGCCCTGCACGGTGCCGACGGTCCAGATGCCGGCCTCGGGATCGCCGTTCTCGTAGACCAGGCGACCGCGGGCACCGGCGACGAGTTCGCGCACATCCTCGAACTGCCCACCGCGATCGAGGATCTCGACGACCTCGCGGCTGACGGTGTTGCTCGCGACGCGGGCGGTGTTGCGCAGCGGGCGGAAGATCAGTTCGGTGTCGGTCTCGTTCGCCGCGACGATGGCTTCCTTGATGTTGCGGTGGATCGGGGATTCCTCGGTGCACATGAAGCGAGTGCCCATGTTGATGCCGTCGGCACCGAGAGCGAGTGCCGCGACGAGACCGCGACCGTCGCCGAAACCACCCGAGGCGATCATCGGGATGGTGATCTTCTCGGCCGCGGCGGCGATCAGCACGAGTCCGGGGACGTCGTCCTCACCGGGATGCCCGGCGCATTCGAAGCCGTCGATGCTGATGCCGTCGACACCGATGTCCTGCGCCTTGACCGCATGCCGGACGCTGGTGCACTTGTGCAGCACCTTGATTCCGGCGGCGTGGAAGTCGGGCAGGTGCGGAGCGGGGTTGGAGCCGGCGGTCTCGACGATCTTGACGCCGGAGTCGATGATGACCTGGCGGTATTCCTCGTAGGGTGGCGGGGTGATCGCCGGCAGGATCGTGAGGTTGACGCCGAACGGCTGGTCGGTGAGCTCGCGGGTGCGGGCGATCTCCTTCGCGAGGTCCTCGGGTGTCGGCTGAGTCAGGGCGGTGATCATGCCGAGCGCGCCGGCATTGGCAACCGCGGCGACGAGTTCGGCGCGGCCGACCCACTGCATTCCTCCCTGCACGATGGGATGTCGGACGCCGAAGGTTTCGGTGAAGGCTGTGGTCAGCACGGCATGATTCCTTGCAGTGGAAGTGGATTCGATCGTTTCAGGAGTCCCGGCGGTGGCCCACGACGCGCAGGGCGATGCCGATGTAGCGTTCGGCCACCCGGGAGGGGGTGAGCGGACCGTCGAGCTGGTACCAGCGAGCGATGGACTGGAACATCCCCAGCAGGGCTCGCACGGTCTCCTCGATGTCGTCGACGTCGAAGACGCCCTGTTCGGTACCCTCGCGCACCAGGTCGAGCATCATCAGCTCGAGACGTTTGCGGGTCGCGGCGTAGGTTCGACGGTTCTCCGGGGAGATATGGCGCACTTCCGAATCCAGTCCGGAACGTTGCGCACGACAGGTCATGTTCAGCACGATCGCCTCGACCGCATTGGCGAAGCGGGTGACCGGGTCGTCGCCGCCGTCCGCGACCGCGGCCGAGACACGGTCGATGAGGTCGAGGACGGCGGCGTCGAGCAGAGTGACGAGAACGGCTTCCTTGTTCTCGTAGTGGTAGTACAGGGCAGGCACCGTCACGCCGACCCGGCGCGCCAGGTCGCGGACGGTGGTGCCGTGGAAACCGTTCTCGCTGAACGCTTCCAGGGCATGCCCGAGAAT
Organism: Rhodococcus sp. NPDC047139; assembly: GCF_040643435.1. Taxonomy (NCBI): domain Bacteria; kingdom Bacillati; phylum Actinomycetota; class Actinomycetes; order Mycobacteriales; family Nocardiaceae; genus Rhodococcus; species Rhodococcus sp. NPDC047139. Next base: position 273,654 of record NZ_JBEYUH010000003.1, on the reverse strand, counting down.
GAGGTCGAGTTCGGGCGGCTGGAACTCGCGCCAGTCGTCCGACCGGACGGTCCGGGCCTCGGGCGCACCGATCTCGGTGGCCGGGGCCTCGAAAGCCGGGGTCATCGACCCCTCCTCTCACAGGTGGTACGGATCAGCGCGGCGCCATGCGGATCGCACCGTCGAGCCGGATGACCTCGCCGTTGAGCATCGGGTTGGCGACGATGTGCGCGGCCAGAGCACCGTACTCGGACGGATCACCGAGGCGGGCCGGATGCGGCACCTGTGCACCGAGCGAGGCCTGGGCCTCCTCGGGGAGCGAGCCGAGCAGCGGGGTCTTGAACAGTCCCGGCGCGATCGTGACGACGCGGATGAGCAGCGACGCGAGGTCGCGGGCGATCGGCAGCGTCATTCCCACGACGCCGCCCTTCGACGCCGAGTAGGCGGCCTGGCCGATCTGGCCGTCGAAGGCGGCGACGGAGGCGGTGTTGATGATGACGCCACGTTCGCCGTCGATCGGCTCGGTCTTCGCGATGCGCTCGGCAGCGAGACGGATGACGTTGAACGTGCCGAACAGGTTGACGTCGACGACCTTCTTGAACGCGTCGAGCGGGAAGGCACCCTTCTTGCTGACGGTCTTGATGGCGTTGCCGATGCCGGCACAGTTCACCGCGACGCGCAGCGGACCGAGCGACTCGGCGACGTCGAGTGCCTCGGTGACGGCGGCTTCGTCGGTGACGTCCGCAGCGACGAAGCGGACGCGGTCGCCGAGTTCCTTGGCGATGGTCTCACCGTTGGACGACGGCAGGTCGATGATGACGACCTGGGCACCATCGCCGAGCAGGGCCTTGACGGTGGCGAGACCGAGGCCGGAGGCACCACCGGTGACGACTGCGACGCTGTCGTTGACGATCATTGATTACCCTTTCGAGAGTGGTTGCAGTTCAGAGACGTTCGATGACAGTGGCGTTGGCCATGCCTGCGCCCTCGCACATGGTCTGCAGGCCGTAGCGACCACCGGTGGCCTCGAGGTGGTTGACGAGGGTGGACAGCAGGCGGGTGCCGGACGAACCCAGTGCGTGACCCAGCGCGATGGCACCGCCCCACGGGTTGAGCTTGGCGGGGTCGGCACCCAATTCGTGTGCCCAGGCGAGCGGCACAGGCGCAAAGGCCTCGTTGACCTCGTAGGCGTCGATGTCGTCGATCTTCAGTCCGGCGCGGGCGAGCACCTTCTGCGTCGCGGGAATGGGTGCGGTGAGCATGAAGATCGGATCGTCGCCGGCGACGGAGAACGAGTGGAAGCGGGCACGGGGCGTCAGGCCCAGCTTGTTCGCCATTTCCTCACTCATGATCAGTGCGGCCGAAGCGCCGTCGGTGAGCGGCGACGAGTTGCCGGGGGTGATGACCCACTGCGCCTCGGGGAACCGGGCGGCGTACTCCTCGGTGTGGAAGGAGGGCCGCAGGCCGGCGAGACCCTCGGCGGTGGTGGAGGCGCGGAGGGTCTCGTCGACGGTGTGCTCGACCTGTTCACCGGCAGCATTCGTGACCGAGATCGGGACGATTTCGGAATCGAAGTGCCCGGCGGCATATGCGGCGGCGGCACGCTGATGGGACTGTGCGGAGTAGGCGTCGAGAGTGTCGCGGTCGAACTTCCACTTCGCGGCGATCAGTTCGGCCGAGATGCCCTGGTTGACCAGGCCTTCGGGATAACGGGCGCGCACGCTCGGGCCGTGTGTGTCCTTGCCGAGGGTCGCGGTGCCCATCGGGATACGGCTCATCGACTCGACACCGCATGCGATGACCATGTCGTAGGCGCCGGCGATGACACCCTGGGCCGCGAAGTGCGCGGCCTGCTGGCTCGACCCGCACTGGCGGTCGATGGTGGTCGCGGGCACCGACTCGGGGAAACCGGCGGCGAGCAGTGCAGTGCGCGAGATGTTGAGGGACTGCTCGCCGACCTGCGCGACGCAGCCGCCGATCACGTCGTCCACCTGCGCGGGGTCGATGCCGTTGCGTTCGACGAGCGAGCGGAGCACATGGGCGAGAAGTTCGACGGGATGGGTACCGGAGAGGGCGCCCCCCGGCTTGCCCTTACCGACAGCTGTGCGGACCACGTCGACAATGACAGCGTTGGTCATGACGATCCTTTCGAAAGTGCAGCGAGCGGGCCGGAGGCATCCCCAGCAGCGTACTTATCGATCGCTAATCTCTATCACGGACTTAACGCTCGGTCAATGATCGATGAGATCTGGCGCACACTGTGCGAGTCTGATAGCGGTTGATCACTATGGAGTCGAGGAGACACACGTGCGCGCAGCGCAATTGACCGAACACGCAGGACCCGCCGCCGTCCGCGTGACCGATATTCCGGAACCCGTGACCGACGGATCGCTCGTGGTCGTCGATCTGCACGCCGCCGGCGTGTCCTTCCCCGACCTGCTGCAGACGACGGGCGCCTACCAGACGGTCCGGCCACTGCCGTGCGTCCTCGGGGCAGAAGGTGCGGGCATCGTCCGCAGCGCCCCGGAAGGCAGCGGTCTTGTCGCCGGGCAGAGCGTCGCCGTACTGGCGGTCACCGGCTCGTGGCAGCAGACCGTCGCAGTCCCCGAGCAAATGGTGTTCCCACTTCCCGACAGCGTGTCGCCGACCGCCGGTGCCGGGATGCTCATGAACTACTTCACCGCGCATTTCGCCCTCGACGAACGAGCCCGCTGCCGAGCCGGGGAAACCGTGCTCGTCCACGGCGCCGCAGGCGGTCTCGGGGTGGCCGCACTGCAGGTCGCGGCGGCGCTGGGCCTCGAGACGATCGCAGTGGTCGGCACCGAGGAGAAGGCGGCGGTGGCGAAGGCCAACCGCGCGACCCACACAGTGCTCGCCGACGGCTTCAAGGACCGTGTCCTCGAGCTCACCGCAGGTCGCGGAGTGGACATCGTGCTCGATCCGGTCGGCGGAGACCGATTCACCGACAGCTTGCGCAGCCTCGCTCCGGGCGGGCGTGCCGTGGTCCTCGGATTCACCGGCGGGAGTATCCCCACGGTGAAGGTCAATCGGCTTCTGCTGAACAACATCTCGGTTGTCGGTGCCGGATGGGGAGAGTACCTCCGCACCGTCCCCGACTATGCGGGACGGCAGTGGGCGACGCTCGAACCGCTGCTGCGCGACGGAACTCTCGTCGTACCCGAACCCACTCTCTATCCACTCGACGAAGCATCGTCCGCGCTGCTTTCACTTGAGAACCGTTCTGCAACAGGAAAAGTCGCTCTCGATTTGACGTCACGAGACTAGGAGCAAGATATGGCCGACGATCTGCCCGGAGTCGACACGACCCTCGACGACGGCGTCCTGCGCGTCACCCTGAACCGGCCCACGCGGATGAACGCCGTGAAGACCGAGACCCTCGTGGCGATCGCCGAAGCATTCGAGAAGCATGCCGGTGACGAGTCCGTCCGCGTCGCAGTGCTCACCGGTACCGGTCGTGCGTTCTGTTCGGGCGCCGATATCGCAGGCCGGGACCTGAAGGCACCCCCGAGCGCCGAGACGATCGACGCCGCCAACCGCACCGCGGCGGCGATCCGCGCGTTCCCCCGTCCCGTCGTCGGCGCAGTCAACGGCGCGGCTGCGGGAGTCGGCGTATCTCTCGCTCTCGCATGCGATCTCACAGTGGCGAAAGAGTCGGGGTATTTCCTGCTCGCGTTCACGCGAATCGGGCTGATGCCCGACGGTGGAGCCTCCGCACTGGTCGCCGCGTCCGTCGGTCGCGCACGCGCATTGAAGATGGCGCTGCTCGCCGAACGGCTTCCGGCCACCGAGGCCCTCTGCTCCGGCCTCATTGCCGAGGTCTGGCCTGACGACGAATTCGACGGCGCGGTGGAAGCGCTCGTGCAGCGGCTCGCCGACGGCCCGTCGGCTGCATTCGAGTCGACGAAGAACGCGATCAACGATGCGACGCTAACCGAACTCGCCAGCGCGTTCGCGCGAGAACGGGCCGGGCAGCTCACTTTGCTCGGCGGGCCGGACTTCGCCGAAGGCGTCACCGCCTTTCAAGAGAAGCGCGCCGCGAACTTCCGTCGCTGAGACGGAGGTTTCGGTGGATCGAGCCCCGCTCAGCGGGTTTCGATCCACCGAAGTACGTCAGGCCTCGGCGGGGATCACTCGCTCGACGGCCGTTCGCACCAATGCGGCAGCACGGTCTTCGTCGAAGATGCCGGGCAGGGTGAGACGGTCGAGGATGAGCCAGTTCAGAGCGAGATACAACAGCACGACGGCTTCTTCACCCCCGGGTAGTCCGGACTGCCGGTAATTGCCGATGTTGAAGTCCAGATCGGCACGCACCCGCTCGGTGAGCAGTTCCTGGAGTTCGGGCCGGCGAGTCGCCTCGAGACGCAGTTCGAGGATCGCGAGATAACCGGTGCGGAACCGGGAGACCCGGTCGACGACCTCCGTCATCAAGCCGATCATGGATTCGCGGGTTTGCGGCCCCTGCGCCTGCTCGATGGCCTCGTCGGCGGGAAGCAGCCGCTCATAGTAGCGGTGCGCCGCCTGCACGAGCAGTTCGTCGCGATTGGTGAAGTAGTTCGAGGCGGTACCCGTGGGCACCGCCGCCTCCTTGTCCACGGCGCGAAAGGTCAGTCCGCGGGCGCCGTCGCGCGCGAGCACCTCGATCGAGGCGTCCAGCAATGCCTGTCGCCGTTCAGGATTCGTTCGAACCACTTGACACCACTCCATGTGTAGTACTACGTTGACACCACTTCAATCATAGTACTTTGAACGGCGGTCGAATATGCGAAAGCTCGTCTACTACGTGGCCGTCACCCTCGATGGCTACATCGCAGGTCCCGGAGGGGAGTACGACTTCTATCCCATCGACGACGAGATGGCAGCGGCGATGAGCGCGAGATACCCGGAAGCCGTTCCCACGGCCTTCCGCGAACAGATCGGCATGCCGGTCGACACGCCGAACAATGAATGGGACACGGTGATCATGGGGCGCGGCGCCTACGAACCCGGTCTCTCGCTGGGACTCACGAGCCCGTATAGCCACATGCAGCAGTACGTCGTGTCCCGCACTCTCGCGCCGGTAGACGATCCGCAAGTCCGGATTGTCGACACCGACCCGGTCGAGCTGGTCCGCACGCTGAAAGCCGAAGACGGCCTGGATATCTGGCTGTGCGGAGGAGGCAACATCGCAGGGCAGCTCGTCGACGAGATCGACCGGCTGATCTTCAAGAGCTATCCGGTGATCGCGGGCGACGGTATCCCGGCACTGTCGGGCAACTTCGTCCCCACGCGATTCGACGTCACCGCGCGGGAAGATTTCGGCAACGGTACCCAGGTCACCTGGTTCGATCGCCGCTGAATCCGGCCGGTCTCAGACCCCGACGGTCTTGAGCGCGATCCGCACGTACTTCTGCGCGACGGCCTCGGGGCTGAGAGTGCCCTCGGCGTGATACCAGCGCGGGATCGACTGACACATGCCGAGCAGGGCACGCGTCGTCTCGGCGGGATCGTCGACGTCGAACACCCCGGCGGCCACGCCCTGCTCGACGATCTCTCGCATCAGCTGCTCGACACCCTTGCGCACCGCCCGGTACCGCTGACGGTTCTCGGGGCTGAGATAGCGTGCCTCCCCTTCGAGCGCGGCGAGGCGGGCACGCATAGTCATGCGCAACACGATCGCCTCGATCACGTTGGAGAGCCTGCGCACCGGATCGCCGTCGGCGTCCTCGGCGGCGGCGTGCGCTCGAGAGAGGACATCGCTCGTGGACAACTCGAGAAGGGCGATGAGCAGCCCTTCCTTGTTCTCGTGGTGGTAGTACAGGGCCGGGACGGTGACACCGACGCGTCGAGCGATCTCCCGCACCGAGGTGCCGTGGAAGCCGGTCTCGTAGAACGCGTCGAGCGCTGCGGTGAGGATGGGGCTCAGCTGCATCGGCTCGAGGATGCGCCAGTCGGGGATGGCCTCACCCTCGGTGAGGGTGTCGGCGTCGTCGCTCGAAGCACCCATGAAACCGCACCTACCTACCGATCGTTACTTCACACGGACGCCCCGAGGATACCCGTACATTTCGCGCTCGAAGGATCGATAGGTGGGCGGTCTCACCCCATCGGATCGTCGGCGCCGCCGCGCGCGGTGTCGTGGAAGGGTGCCAGGAAGGAGCCCCAGCGCACGCACTCCCACCCGCCCCCGGCCACCGGTCGCAATTCGACCGTCTCGGTGTTGGCCAGGTGGTTGGTGGTGGCGAAATTGCCCGGCACCTTTCCCAGGTATGCCGCGACGAGCCGGATCGCGGCCCCGTGGCTGACCACCACGACGTCTCCGGAGCCTGCGTCGAGATAGTCGCTGCGCAGCCACTCCACGACCGGCAGATACCGATCGAGCACGTCGAGTGCCGACTCGCCACCCGGTACCCGGGCACGCAGGTCACCGCTGTGCCATTCCTCGTAGACCTTCATGAACAGTCTGTGCGACTCCTCGTCGCTGCGGTCCTCGAGTTCGCCGACCTGCACCTCGTGCACGCCCTCGCGGACGACCGTCTCGAGCGACACCGCGGGTGCCGCGTGATCGGCCGTCTGCCGGGCCCGAAGCGCCTGCGACGCGACGAGCAGGGCTGGTGCCCGCTCGACAAGGTTCTTCCCGAGAGTGCGAGCCTGTTCGACTCCGAGATCGGTCAGCTCCGCCCCGGGAAGTTTGGTATCGAGCCTCCGGGCGACGTTCGCCACCGTCTGCCCGTGTCGGGCCAGGATCAATCTGCCGCTCACCCTCAATCCTCTCCGCGCCGCAGCCGGTCGAGCCACCGCGCATCCTCGTCATCCGGAACCGGCGGAACACCGTGTTCGGACACGGCGGGCCACGATCCGAGGAAACGCACCTGCGCGAAGCGGTGCAAACCCTGCAGCGCTTCGGCGACCAGCGCGTCGTCGATATGTCCCACGCAATCCAGGTGGAAGAAGTAGGTGCCGTACTCCCTGCGGGTCGGCCGGGACTCGATGCGGGAAAGATCGATTCCGCGCGTCGCGAACTCGGTCATCGCTCGCACGAGCGAGCCGGGCTCGTTGGGGAGCTGCAGCACGATCGACGTGCGGTCGACGCCGGTGCGCTTCGGCACCGGCCGAGGCCGGGTGACGAGCACGAACCGTGTGCGGGCGCCCTCGAAGTCGGCGACCCCGTCGGCGAGCACGGACAGGCCGAGCCGTTGCCCCGCGAGTGCGGTGGACACGGCTGCGTCGACCTTGCCGGACGCGACGTCCTCGGCGGCTCCGGCATTGGAGGCAGCCGTCACGACCTCGGCGCGGGGCAGATGATCCTCGATCCAGCGGCGCACCTGTGCTGCGGCCACCGGGTAGGCGCCGATCGTGCGGACCTGCTCGCGCGTGACTCCTCCGCGGGTTACCACCGTGAATGCGATATCGAGTTCGACCTCGGCGACGATCTGGAGCCGCGGTCCGAGCGCGAGGGCGTCCATCGTGGGCGGTACCGAGCCCTCCACCGAACTCTCGATGGGGACGACGGCACCGTCGACCTGCTGGTCGCGCAGGAGTTGCAGGGCAGCGGGCGGGCTGGCCGCGGAGACACGCTCGACGGCGGTGTCCCCGGATCTGTCGTCGAACCCGTCGAAGGCACCGAGGCTCTCGAAACGGTCGAGGGCCATCTCGGTGAACGTTCCGGTCGGGCCGAAGAAAGCGATACGTGGCACGTGTACGAGGTTACGCATCGTCCGTTGCCGGAAGGCGAAATGGACATGAACCGCACGGGGCCGTCGCGGGGCTTCGGGAACCCCGGTCAGTCCGAACTGCGACCGAAGTCCTCCAGCTCACGGCCGATCAGGTCGGTGTCGTCGACCTCCACGACCAGCAGGACCTCCCGTACCGCAGCGGCGGCCTCAGGGCTCAGATTCCGCAGCCGCGCTGTGTCGGGGGATGCAAGTGCGGTGCGGACGTCGGAACCGCTCAGCGCCGCGACGGTGGCGGCGAGCAGAGCCAGCACGTCGTCACTCCCGCGGGCGCGGGCGGCATATCCGGTGTCGGCGTGAGCGAGCACCGCGAGGAAGTCGGCAACAGCGTCGGGGTCGCGACCTGCGGTGAGGCCCGGAATGTGGCCGACCTCGGTGAGCGCGCGGGCAGCATCTGCGAGCGCGGCGTCGGGTACGTGCGCATACACGACGAGGGGTGCCGGCGCGGTGATCGCGAGCACGTCCTCGAGATCGTCCGAGGCGCAATCGATCTGATATCTCACCGGTCGCCACCCGGCCGGCGAGGGGAGTTCGGCCGAGACGTCGAGTTCGACAACGAGCTCGCGGTTCGGAGATCCGGTGACGGCAGCGGCCGGGACGATCGGTGGAGCGAGCACGCGGCCGGTCGCCGCGAGGGCCTCGGTGAGGCTCTCGTGCCGGCGGGTCAGCAGCGCGTCGAGCAGGCCGCGAGGCTCGTCGCGGGACGGCGGCATTCCGAGAGGAAGTGGGATCGGCACCGGTCCAGGCTACGCCGGGCGAGATGGCACCGGTTCTCCGCGGAAAGGCACGACGGGTCTCACGGAACCGGCGACTTCTGTCGGCTGTGACGGTCATCATGTGCGTGTCCCCTCCGCATTCACGCTTCTACGGCGCGGAGGGGCTCCGACGAACGAGGGGCATTCCTATGGGCAAGATCCTGGTGCACGAATTCGTGAGCCTCGACGGGGGATACGAGGATCCGAGCTTCACCTTCGATTACGGCTTCCCCGACGACCTCGGTGCGAGCATAGGGCGTCTCAGTGCTTCCAGCACGGCGATCCTGCTCGGGCGCAACACCTTCCAGATGTTCGCGGCAAGTTGGGCCGACCGCACCGTCGAGGACGACCCCGGGGCGCCGTTCTTCAACGACACTCCCAAGTATGTGGTCTCGTCGACTCTCGAGAACGGCGACGAGTGGAAGAACTCGACGGTCCTGGGGCCGTACGATCCGGGCGCGATACGGGATCTGAAGGCCGCGACCGAGGGCGACATCTACATCAGCGGCAGCGGGACGCTCGTACGCGCCCTCCTCGCCGACGGACTCGTCGACGAACTGCACCTGCTGGTGTACCCCGTGGTGCTCGGCTCGGGTGCGCGACTGTTCCCCGACGGCACCGGACCTCTGCCGGTCGCACTTCTCGACAACCTGTCGTTCGGCAACGGCGTCGTGCATCTCACGTACGGCCCCGCCGCCTGAAATCGGCTACGACGAGGGAACACGGCCCCCTTGCGACCGTGGTCACGATGACTTAGGTTTGCCTCACCTACTTCGAGACGGAGGGTTGGTATGCAGACCACCACATCAGTCATTCCCGCGCCGACCACGGCCGAACGCGTGCGCACCGCCCTCATCCGCGCCGATACCACCCAGCTCGCGATCGACGGGTGCGATCCGGTTCCCACCTCGGTTCACCATCTCCTCGACGACGGCCGGGTCGCCGTCGTGGTTGCCGAGGACAGCCTCCCTGTCGCCCTCGCCCGGCAGTCCGGGAGCGCAGGAATTCCGGCCATGCTCGAATTCACCGATTACTCCCCGATCGCGTTGCGCAATCCCGTGCGATCGCTCATCTGGCTCAGTGGCACACTGCGGCCGATCGAACATCCCCGCCGCCTGGCCGCCGAGATAGCGGAGATCCTCCCGCATCCCGAACTTCTCGACGTGGGACACCGCTCCGAGCTGCTGTGCCTGACCGTCGACTCCGTCGTCGCCGCCGACACCACCGGGGCCGAGGCCGTCGATGTCACCGACGTCCTCGACGCCGCTCCCGACCCGTTCGCGGCACTCGAGACCGGGTGGCTGCAGCATCTCGAGCAGGATCACGCCGACATCGTCCGGCAGATCGCGCGACGAATCCCGCCCGCACATCGCGGCGGACGGGTCCGTCCCCTCGGTCTCGACCGTTACGGACTTCGACTGCGCGTCGAATCCGAAGGCGACGACCACGACGTACGGATCCCCTTCCACGAGCCGGTGGACGATCCCGCGGCGCTGAGCCGCGCGCTGCGCCTGCTCGCCGGATGCCCGTTCCGCAACGGCCTGCCACCCCGCGCCTGAGGGTCCGCTCAGACCTGATGCAGGTCGACGCCCCTCGTTTCCTTCATGATCAGTGCCGCGATTCCGGTCGCGACGCACAGCACCATGATGTACACCCCGAAGACCCATCCGATGTCCCAGCCGGCGAGCAACTGGTTGAGATAGGGCGCCGTACCGCCGAAGACCGCCACCGAGAAGGAGTACGCGAACCCGATCGCCTGGGTCCGCAGGCGGGTCGGGAAGCTCTCGGAGAGAGTGCACGACAGGATTGCGCCCGGGATCGAGACGATGAGAAGAGCAACGGTGGTCGACACGAGCAGCGTCCATCCGGAGGAGGTGATCATCGATGTCAGCGGGATCTGCAGCGCGAACATCAGGATCGCGAAGCCGCCGAGCATGGGACGACGGCCGATCCGGTCCGACAGCCGACCCCACAGGGGCAGCGACACCAGCGCGATCACCTGAGCGATCACAAGCATCCAGTAGGCAGTGTCCGGGTTCATCCCCTCCTGGGTGATCGCGTAGGTCGACACGTACGAGGTCCAGGTGTAGTGCGCCGCCGTGACCCCCGAGGTCATCCCGATCATCAGCAGGATCGCGCGCACGACCACCTTCCGGGGGATGCGCGGTTCGTCGTCCCGCTCGCCCTGCGCGTGGAAGACCTCGCTCTCGTCCATGCTGCGCCGCAGATAGAGGGCGAACAGTGCCAGGAAGAACCCGAGCAGGAAGGGCACGCGCCATCCCCACTCGCCCACCGCACTCTCCGAGAGTGTCGAGGTGACCACTCCACCGATCGTGTACGCGAGCACCGAGCCGCCGAAGATGGCGGCGAAGGCAACGCTGCCCCACATGCCGCGGCGATTCGCCGGCGCGATCTCGCTCACGTAGGAATACGCGGTCGCCGACTCGCCGCCGTGCGCGAAGCCCTGCACCACCCGGGCGAACAGCAGGATCAGCGATGCCCACACCCCGATCGAGGAGTAGGTCGGCATGAGGCCGATCACGAGACTGCCACCTGCCATCATCAGCATGGTTGTGACGAGTACGAACTTACGGCCCCGCTTGTCGGCGACGCGGCCGAACACGATGCCGCCGAGCGGTCGCATCAGGAAGCCGACGGCGAAGACCGCGAGCGTGGACAGCAGCGCCGACACCGGATTGTCGCTGTTGAACATTGCTGCGGCGATGAACGGAGCGAACACCGCGTAGGCGCTCCACTCGTACCACTCGAGAATGTTGCCGACAGAGCTGGCCAGGAGTGACTTCTTCTTCGACGCCGGCGTCACCGACGCGGTGGACGCAAGGTTCTTCTCAGGAATTTCGGTGTTCATCTCCCCCACTTCCGGGTCGCAGATCCCTCTCGGCCTCCAGGACCGCCCGCGACCGAGCGATCGATCGGTCGGGTGATGTGAAGTGTGATGGGTCACAAGGTTGCTGTCAAATCGGACACGTCACCGGGGCGCGAGCATTTCTTCTGGCGCGCAGGGACCCATCGACGCTCCGTCCGGCACAATCGCTTCGGTGATGACCATCCGCGACTGGCTGCGGCCCGCACCCCGCACCCCCGAGCCGCCCCTCGATCCGGCCGCGCGTCGCGCGCTGTGGATCGAGATCACCATCGTTCTGCTCGTCACATTCGGCCTGAGCGGGATTTCGTCGATCCTGTCCCTGGCCGAGGCGGCATTGGCACCGGAACCACTCGCGGACCAGACCGTCGCTCTGAACACGCCGCGCTCGTCGCAGGAGTTCATCGATCTCGCACGGCAGCTCCTCGGCATCGTCCGTCTGCTCGCATGGGGGGCACTGGGCCTGTATCTGCTGTGGCGCAGCGGAATCGGGCCGCGACTCGCAGGTCTCGCCCGGCCCGGTCCCCGTCGGGATCTGCTGCCCGGCGTGGGCCTGGCCGCGCTGATCGGGCTCCCTGGTCTCGCGTTGTATCTCGTTGCGCGCGCGGCCGGATTGAACCTGACGGTCGCGCCGAGCCTGCTCGAGGACTACTGGTGGCGACTGCCCACCGAGGTGCTCTGGGCGATCGCCAACTCCGGTGCCGAGGAGATCCTGGTGGTCGCCTATCTCATCACCCGCCTGCGACAACTCGGCTGGTCGGAGAACTCGTCGCTGCTCGCATCCGCACTGCTGCGGGGGAGCTACCACCTCTACCAGGGCATCGGTGGCGGGTTCGGCAATGTCGTCATGGGCTTGGTCTTCGGGCGCTACTGGCAGCGCACCGGCAAGCTGTGGCCGCTCGTGATCGCCCACGCGCTCATCGACACCGTCGCCTTCGTCGGCTACCAGGCGCTGCGGGGGCATGTCTCGTGGCTGCCCTGAACGTAGAGTTGTCCAGGTGAACGGCGACCCTCGCGACCCTCGGAACAGGCCGCGACCTCCGCAGGGACCTCCCCCGCAGGGACCTCCTCCCCGACGGCCCGCACCTCGCGGCGCCGTGCCACCGCCTCGACCTGGCGCTGTTCCGCCCTCCCCCGAGGGCACCCAGGTGCTCCGACGCGACGGAGGGCCTCCGTCGCCGCAGGCATGGTCGCAGGCACCCGCGCCGAGCTACCGGCCCACCCCAGGCCCCCGCCCCACCCGACGGCAACCGCCACCGCAGCAACAGCAGCAGCGCGGCTGGGCCCCGACTCAGCGACCCGAACGGTTCACCGACCCCGCCGTCGATCGTCGCCCACCGGGTGGGAAGACTCCGCCGCCCGCGCCGCCCCGGCGCCGTCCCGCACCCCCGCCCCCGGGGTCACCTCCGCGGCGGCCCGTCGGCGCGCGGCAAGTCCTGCGACGACTCGCAATCGCGCTGGTAGTGCTCGTCGTCGTGATGGGCGCAGGCGCGGTCTACTTCGACAGCAAGCTCGCGCGCGTCGACGCGCTGGCCGACTACGACGGCCGCGTCGGCGACACCCGAGGAACGAACTGGCTGCTCGTCGGCTCCGACAGCAGGGTCGGCCTCACCGCCGAGCAGGAACAGGAACTCGCGACCGGCGGAGACGTCGGCGCCGACCGTACCGACACCATCCTGCTCGTCCACATCCCGCCCGGCGGGGGTGCCACGACGATGGTGTCCCTGCCGCGCGACTCGTACGTGAGCGTGCCGGGTTTCGGGCAGGACAAGCTCAATTCGTCCTTCGCCCTGGGCGGGCCGCAGCTGCTCGTGCAAACGGTCGAAGGTGCTACGGGTGTGCATATCGACCACTACGCCGAGATCGGCTTCGGCGGGTTCGCCTCGATCGTGGATGCGATCGGCGGCGTCGACATCTGCGTGCCTTATCCCATCGACGACCCGCTCGCCGGCCTCACGCTGCAAGCCGGATGCCAGGAACTGAACGGGGCCCAGGCGCTGGGTTTCGTGCGCACCCGCGCCACCCCGCTCGCCGATCTCGACCGGATGAACAATCAGCGTCTGTTCCTGTCGGCGCTGCTGAGCAAGGCAACGAGTCCCGGTACCTTCCTGAACCCGTTCCGTGCGTGGTCCCTGATGTCGGGTGCAGCCGGCTCGTTGCGGGTCGACGACGGCGACCACCTGTGGGACCTCGCGCGACTCGCGTGGGCGATGCGCGGCGAGACCGTCACGGCGACGGTTCCGGTAGGCGGATTCGAGGACGTCTACGGCATCGGCAACGTCCTGCTGTGGGATCGCGCGCGTGCCGTGCCGTTCTTCGAGGCGATCTCGCAGGGCGACCCGATCCCCCCGGAACTCCTCGCTCCTGCCCCCTGACACACCGCCACGACCGACTTCGATCTTGGGAAAGGCTGTCCGAATCTTTCATAGGGTAGCCGACGCTGCGAAGTGCAAGGGTAGCCAATGCTTGGATGAAAACTGTCTTGACCTGCACTAACGTCATGATCATGACGACGATGGGCGACATGACCAAGACCAAGTTCCACACCCTGCTGCACGACCAGATCCGCAACGAGTTCACGGCGTCGCATCAGTACATCGCCATCGCGATCTTCTACGACAACACCGATCTCCCGCAGCTCGCGAAGCACTTCTACGCCCAGGCAGTCGAGGAGCGCAACCACGCCATGATGATCGTCCAGTACTTCCTGGACCGTGACATGGCCGTCGACCTCACCGGTGTCGACGCGGTGCAGTCGATGTTCGAGGACGCCCGCGAGCCGATCGCATTGGCCCTGTCCCAGGAGAAGAAGGTCACCGACCAGATCGTCGAACTCGCCCGCACCGCGCGCGAGGAGGGCGACTACCTCGGCGAGCAGTTCATGCAGTGGTTCCTGCAGGAGCAGGTCGAGGAGGTCGCGACCATGACGACCCTGCTCACCGTAGCCGGTCGCGCCGGCGCCAATCTCTTCCACCTCGAGGACTTCGTTGCCCGCGAGCTGAACTCGAAGCCACGCGAGCCGCGCGGTGCCGCTCCCCTCGCCGCGGGCGGCACCATCTGACCGTTTCACCATCCGGGGACAGCCCACCCGGAACGACGAAGGCCACCTCCTCATGCGGGAGGTGGCCTTCGTTCACGCGACCTCGGTCAGCGCAAGGTGATCTGACGACTGCGCAGTCCGTCCCGGGAGCGGCGCTCGGCGGCGGTGAGCGGCTCGTCCACTGCGAGAGCCTCGTCGAGACGCCGCCCGAATTCGATCGTCGGGGCGACCCACTCGTCCGGATGCTTCTCGCGGTCGAGATCGAACACCGGCACCAGCAGTCCGTGGGTGCGGAACGAACCGGCGAACCGCGATCCCTCGCCGAGGTGCAAACCGCCTGCCGCATGTACGCGCGACAACGCTGCCATCAACACGTCCTCGTCCTCCGGCCGCACCCACCGAAGATGAGCCTTCTCGCCCGGATCGACCCACCACGCGCCACGAAGGCCCTCGCCCTCGAGCCGCGCCGAGGGCAGGACGGCGTCGTTCGCATGCTTGACGGTGTGCGCGATCTCGGCGCTCGGTTCGACACCCGGTGGGATCCACCAGTTGAAATCGTCGTGCACGGTGATCACCGGTACGACCGCCGGATCGATCAGTTCCGCGAGCTGCGGGGTGTCGTCGTCCACGCTCGCGGCCTGCAACGAGGAGCCTGGCTCGGCCGTATGCGCCCAGTCCAGAGCGGCAGCCAGTTCGCCCGCCGGATCCGGTCCGTATCCGGCAGCGAGCTGCAGGCCCACATAGGCGACCGGTTCACCGTTCTCCTCACGGACCAGGGCCGCGACCCCTCCGGGCAGGATCGTCGCGCCCACCACCCGGCGGCCGTTCTCCGCAGCGGGCAGCTCCGCGAGAGCCGACGGCACGAACTCGCGCAATGCCACGAGGTCGCACTCGAAGGCGAACCCTTCGAAGGGCCGGGACGTCGCAGCCGCCGCCGCTTCCCGCTCGAGCCGGCGCTGCTCGAGCTTCGCGGCGCGATTGCTGCCGGGCTTGGGTCCGCTGTTTCTCTTGCTCTTCTTGGCCACGGCGCCAAACTACACGGCGACCCGCGACACGATGTCACCCTCGCACGACCCGCGGGGCGCGCTCACCGGCCGAACGCTGCACCGAGTTGCAGCTTGGTGCGCCCCGGATGGTTCGTGGCGACCCACTCGACGCCCAGCTCGCGGCACAACTCGACGTCGGCGGGATCGTCGACGGTCCAGCAGTAGGTCGCCCGTCCCGACAGCGCGGCACGGTCGACGAGGTCGCGGTGCTCACGCAACGTCTCGATCGACGGCCCCACGGCGGTCGCACCGACTGTGGTCGCCGCGCTCCCGCGCAGGTAGCGCGACGTCTCGCCGAGCAGCACGGTGGGCAGCAGCGGCGCGGCACGCCGAATCCGCCACACGGCGCCGGCTGCGAACGACATCACCACCACCCGGGAGAAGTCCGCGGAGGCCGGAGTCGCGAGTCCGAATCGGGCGAGTTCGGTGAGCAGTTTGCTCTCCACGAGCCCGCCGTAGCGCACGGGATGCTTGGTCTCGATGAACACCTTCACCGGAACACTCGTGAAGTCCATGACGAGTTCGAGCAGTTCCTGCAGGGTAAGGAGGTCGGCGGGCTCGCCGGGCCGGCCGTAGTCGAACTCCGCGAGCTCGCCGAGGGTCATCTCGCTGACGACACCGGTACCGTTCGACGTCCGGTCGATGGTGCGGTCGTGGACGCACACGAGGTGACCGTCGCGGGTGAGCCGCACGTCGCATTCGACACCGTCGGCGCCTTCCTTCAGGGCCAGTTCGTACGCACCGAGCGTGTGTTCCGGCAGCGCGGCCGATGCACCGCGGTGGGCGACGACCCGTGGATAGGCGCTGCGGGTCACGGCGCCACCGCCTCGGCCGAGTCCTCGTCGTGGGCCGTCCGCTCGGGGCGATCGATGTCGGTCTGCGCCCCCTCGCGTGCCGCGGCGGGAACGATCGGTGCGATCGGCGACGATGCCGGCCCGGTGGCATGGGTGAGCCGACGGCGCCGCAACGGCCGCCCCCACAGATCCTGCCCGTCGAACAGACGCAGTACGTACAGGCTCGCGAGTCCGACGACGGCCCCGAGTGCCGCAAGAAGCGCGGTGAGCAGGACACCGTCGGCACGAGCCTGCAACGTGTCGCGCTGACGCCACGCGAGGAGCGCGACGACGAGCACCCCGTTCACCACCCACAGCACCCACCAGATACGGACTGCGCGCAGCAGCCGGGCGTCGTGGCCGGCGATCTCGGTCAGGAACACTCCGGGCATGGCGAGGTTGACTCCGGGGATCACGAGCCCGGCGAGTACGGACAGCGGCTGACGTGAATCGGCCAGTCCCCGCTCGGCGTAGATCCGACGGCGCAGGTCGAGCAGGCGGAATCCGGACGCGACCGCTGCGGCCAGTGCCACGATCGGACCCACCACCTGGGTCGCCCACACTGCCGCGTCCGAGACGGCGAGCACGAGAGGGTCCACGAGCCGGGTTCGGTTGAACAGCAGTACTCCGTATCGCACGGCCTCCGCGACTGCCGCGAGACCGAAGACGACCGCAGTGCCGACGAGCAGCGTCGGCGCGAGATCGGCGGCGGTTTCGGCGCGATCGGGTTCGTCGTCTTCGATCGGGAGCGGGTCGGTGAGTCCCCAGCGAGGCATCTCGCGGTAGGACGGCGTCTCGGTGGTCGCGCGTCGCTGCGGACCGGAGTTCGGCTCGGTCACCGGAAGACCACCCGCGGGTCGCGCGACCCAGCGGAAATTGCGGTGCGAAGGCGGAACCGATCCGTCGGGTGCGACGGGCGAGAGCAGCACACCGCGGCAGGCCGGACACCACTGACGCGGCTGATAGGTCACGGGCCAGCGATTCTCACAGCGCACACAGATCTGATAGGCCGACATCAATAGATCTTCGCCGGTTCGCCGCGTTCGGACACGAGCGGAAGCCCCTGCTTCTGCCACGCCACCATGCCGCCCGCCACCTGGAAGGCCTCGTATCCGATGCGGGCGAGATATTCGACCGCACCGAGTGAACGTCCACCCTGCCTGCAGATCACGTAGATCTCGGCGTCGGGGTCGACCTCGTCGATGCGGGCGGGCACGTCGGCGAGCGGAATATGCAGTGCGCCGGGGGCGTGCCCGAGTTCCCATTCGTCGTCCTCACGGACGTCGAGGAGGACGACCTCGTCGCCGAGTTCGGGTACCAGGTCGACCGACACTGTGGGCACGTCGGGAAAGCTCACGTCTCCAATAGTGGCACGCGCGTGCACCCCCAGGGGTGTGGTGGGACCGATCCCGGTATCACCCGTGGGGATGGCCGGACCGGCCGGTGCACTTCCCACCAACCTCATCCGCTGGAGTTATCCACAGTTTCCACAAGTTCATCAACAGGTCTATCCACGCATGTGGAATCACATTGGGGACATCTCACAGCCGAGGGTCGCACTCCGCTACGGCGAAGCCGCAGGGAGGCTGAAATGATCGGAACATGGAATTGCGCATCTTCACCGAACCCCAGCAGGGCGCCAGCTACGACGATCTCCTCGCCGTCGCGCAGACCGCAGAACGACTCGGCTACGGCGCGTTCTTCCGCTCCGACCACTATCTCGCCATGAACGCCGAGGGCCTGCCCGGACCGACGGACGCATGGATCACCCTGGCCGGTCTCGCCCGCGACACGTCCACCATCCGTCTCGGCACCCTCGTCACCTCGGCGACATTCCGGTATCCCGGCCCGCTCGCGATTTCCATCGCGCAGGTCGATGCAATGAGCGGCGGACGGGTCGACTTCGGTTTCGGCGCGGGCTGGTTCGAGGAAGAACACCTCGCCTACGGCATTCCTTTCCCCTCCGTGAAGGAGCGGTTCGACCGCCTCGAGGAATCCCTCGCGGTCATCACCGGCCTGTGGGAAACACCCGAGGGCGAGACGTTCTCGTACGAGGGCAAGCATGTACGGATCGAGAATTCCCCGGCACTGCCCAAGCCGTATCAGCGTCCCCACCCGCCGATCATCATGGGTGGTGCGGGCAAGAAGCGCACTCCGGCGCTCACGGCGCGCTACGCCGACGAGTTCAACGTGCCTTTCATGTCGGTCGAGGATACGAAGACGCTGTTCGAGCGCGTGCGCTCGGCCTGCCGGGATGCCGGCCGCGATCCCGCGGAACTGACCTACTCGAACGCCCTGGTGCTGTGCTGCGGCCGGGACGAATCCGAGATCGCCCGGCGCGCGGCGCGAATCGGCCGCGAGGTCGACGAACTTCGCGAGAACGGGCTCGCGGGAACGCCTCAGGAACTGATCGACAAGATCCGTACCTACGCCGCGGCCGGAACGCAGCGCATCTACCTGCAGGTCCTCGATCTCGCTGACCTCGAACACCTCGAACTGGTCGCGAACGAAGTCATGCCCGCGGTCGCCGAACTCTGACCCTGCGGCGTCAGTGGCTGCTGGTGGAGCCGAGGAACGCTTCGATCTCCCGGCTCCACTCGCGGCTGCGCAGCACCTCGAGCCGCCAGTGTGCCAGGGCGAACAAGCCCGAGACCCCCACCGCCGAGAACGTCCAGAGGGACACACCGGAAAGTACGGCGGTGAACTTCGCAGCGGAGGTGGTCATCGGCGGCCGGGTGTGTTCGCCCGAGCGTGCGTCGACCCAGATCTCCACCTCGCTGCCCGAGGTCGCCATGTCGTCGACCTGCACGAGATCATGACGCGTCTCGTCGCCCCAACGCCAGGTCGCCGGAGCCGAGGCGAACTTCACCGTGTCTCCCCATCCTGTGGAGTCGCTCACCGCATCGGCATCGGCATCGAGCACCGCCGTCACGGTGATGCGCTCGGCGTTCTGCGTCTCCGCGAGGTCGAGTTGGGAGTCCCACATCGTGGCCGACACCCACACGGCGACGGGAATCAGGAACACCGTCACGGCGACCATCAGTGCGAAGCACCGTGCTTCGATCCGGTCGGTACGACGCACGAGCGGATCGTGACTGCGTAGACCGCGTCGTGTACGCCGCAGATAGCCCGCCCTCGTCGTCATGTCGGCAACCGTCCCTTCCCCCCGGGGATGTCCCACTTCCCAGCACGCGTTCTTCCCAGCATGCGTTCGCCGTCGAGGGAGTTCAAGGCGGGCCAACGCATCTCACAATCCCGGAGGAGGCACGGGCGTCGTCCGCTGCGTGGATCAGGCGCCGAGCCCGACCGGGCAACTCACCCCGGTGGCATGGACAGGGCAGTACCCGTTGGGATTCTTCGCGAGGTACTGCTGGTGGTAATCCTCGGCATAGTAGAAGTCCGTCAGCGGTGCGATCTCGGTGGTGATCTCGCCGTAGCCGGCGTCGGACAGTCGCTTCCCGAAGGCTTCCGCGGTGGCCTCGGCGATCTCGATCTGCGTCTCGTCGTAGGTGTAGATCGCCGAGCGGTACTGAGTGCCGTGGTCGTTGCCCTGCCGCATGCCCTGGGTGGGATCGTGGTTCTCCCAGAACTGCTGCAGGATGCGCTCGTAACCGATCACCTTCGGGTCGAAGACGACCAGCACTACCTCGGTGTGCCCGGTCCGGCCGGAACACACCTCCTCGTAGGTGGGATTGGGTGTGTACCCACCGGCATATCCGGCTGCGGTCGAATACACACCGTCGAGCTGCCAGAACTCCTTCTCCGCGCCCCAGAAGCAGCCCATACCGACGACTGCGGTCTGCAGGCCCTCCGGGAAGGGAGGAACGATGCGATTGCCGTTGACGTAGTGGGTCTCGGGGACAGGCAGCGGCTCGGCGCGACCGGGGAGCGCGTCCTCGCGTCCCACCATCTGCGACTTCGAACCGGCACGGGCGAGGATCTCGTCGAACCAGGACATGACCCGATGCTACGCGCGTGTCGCGGTAGCAGGCCGTTGCACGGATGCGACCGGCTTGGGCGCCAGCCAGCGGTTCTTGATCCACTGCGCTGCCGGAACCTCGACGGTCCGGTAGAGCACTTCGGCGACGAGACCGCAGCCGATCAACACGAGCGCGATCGCGACCGTCGTACCGGCGATACCCACGGTGTTCTCGTAGATCCGGTACATCACGAGCGTATGGGTCAGGTAGATGCAGTAACTGCGGGTCGCGACCCAGACGACAGCGGGTGAGTGCGCGAAGCGGCCGTCGTACCGTGCGACGAGCACGACCGCCGCGAAGATCACGATCACGGTCCACAGGTAGCGACTGCCCGACCAGTAGACGTTGATGTCCGTGGCCATCACGATCACCGAGACCTGCGCGAACAGCGCCGCCAGGAAGGCTCGTACCGAGATCAGGCCCGCCCAGCGCAGGTACACGATCTGCCCCAGGAACAGGGTCGGCAGCGTCGAGGCGACCTTCGACAGGAAGGGCACACTGTAGGGCTCGGGCACATACAGGTTGTAGAGAAGCACCAGCATGCACAGCACGGCGCCGAGCATGGGGACCGCCACCGGAGCGGTCCGCAACAGCGACCGGCCTGCGACACACCACAGATAGAAGGAGATCTGCGCGGCGAGCGTCCACACCACGCCGAGCACGATCACCTGTGGTTTCAGGAAGAACCCGCCGAGGAAGAACGACAGGAATGCCTCCGAGACGGATACCGTGGCGTGCCCGCTGAACGTGCCGTTGATCCCGAGCCACACCAGCGCGACCGCAGCCAGGATCGACACCCAGAAGGCCGGCAGGAGCCGTGCGGCGCGGGCGATCAGGAACTTTCCGCGGTCCTGGCGGATCGCTGACCGGGTGACGAGCAGGCCCGTGAGCATCATGAAGGCCGACACCCCGACGGACGACAGATGCTGGTTGAGTCCGGCGCCCTTGACGAGCACCTCGTACGTGAGGTCGATACCCCACCACCCGGTGCCGAGGTCGTCGACGAGATAGAAGGCGATGTGCGAGTACAGGACGGCCGCGACCGCGACGAACCGGACGACATCGACGCCCGGCAGGTCCACACGCGGTGGGACGGCCCCGCGTGTCGGTTCGTTCAGGAAGGGCCGAAACACCTGCCAATGTTAAAGTCCCGTTCACACGACTGTTGCCGACGGCCCCTACAGGCACCTGTCTCCGCTGGTAGGAGCGGTGTTCCGAAGGGATCGACGTTTTCGGGTGCCGCGCGAGCAGGTCGGCTTACAGGCGTGTCCGCATGACAGCGAATGTTGCGGACGGTGTACTTATGGGTTTGGGTGGAAACCCGATCAAGGTACGGAATAACTGCACGGGCCTGTCGGCCCGGAGAAGAAGGGACCCTTCGTGGCTGAATACACTCTTCCGGACTTGCCCTACGACTACGCAGCGCTCGAGCCGCACATCTCGGCGAAGATCATGGAGCTGCACCACTCGAAGCACCACGCGACCTATGTAGCCGGTGCGAACACCGCGCTCGAGAAGCTGGCCGAGGCCCGTGAGAACGGCACCATGGCGGCGCAGGCGACCAAGCTGGAGAAGGATCTCGCCTTCCACCTCGGTGGTCATACCAACCACTCCGTCTTCTGGAAGAACCTCTCCCCCGAGGGTGGCGACAAGCCCGAGGGTGAGCTCGCCGCCGCGATCGACGATGCCTTCGGCTCGTTCGACAAGTTCCGCGATCACTTCTCCGCGAACGCGAACTCCATCCAGGGCTCCGGCTGGTCGATCCTCGCGTGGGATTCGATCGGACAGCGCCTGATCATCGTCCAGCTGTACGACCAGCAGGGCAACATCCCGATCGGCCTGACCCCGCTGCTCATGCTCGATATGTGGGAGCACGCCTTCTACCTGCAGTACCAGAACGTCAAGGCCGACTACGTCAAGGCCTTCTGGAACATCGTCAACTGGGCGGACGTGCAGGACCGCTTCGAGCGCGCCCGCACCGCCACCTCCGGTCTGATCGTCTAGGACCGATCGAGACCGGTTCGCGAAACCGACACGACGAAAGGCGCCGGACCACCGGCGCCTTTCGTCGTCCTCGGGCCGTTACGGTACGGCCATGAATACCAGTGAGGTGTTGCTCGACGGCCTGGCCTTCCCGGAATGTCCCCGACTGCACGAGGGTCGGCTGTGGTTCTCCGACGTGTATGCGGGCGAGGTCTTGTGTCTCGATCCCGGGACGGGATCGGCCGAAGTGGTCGCCCGAGTCGACGGCCACCCCGCGGGCCTCGGATTTCTGCCCGACGGGCGACTGCTCATCGCAGCGGGAGTGCCCCGCAAGGTACTGCGCCGCGAGTCCGACGGGCGTCTCGTCGAGCACGCAGATCTCTCGCATGTCGCGACCTGGCATCTCAACGACATGTTCGTCGACACGCACGGGCGCGCGTACGTAGGCAACTACGGCGACGCGAGCGCCCCTCCCGATCCCGTGCGCCCGGCCGCACTGGCGCTCGTCGAACCGGACGGCTCCGTTCGCGTGGCGGCCGAAGGGCTGGAATTCGCCAACGGGATCGTCGCGACCGGCGACGGTCGCACCATGATCGTCGCCGAGACCCGGGCTCGTCCGGGCAGGCTCACGAGATTCACCGTCGCCGACGACGGCTCGCTCACCGACCGCCGTACCCTCGTCGAATTCGGCTCCACGGTTTTTCCCGACGGCATCGCGATCGACTCCGAGGACGGGGTGTGGGTCGCGTCGCCGTTCGACGGTCGCGTCCTGCGCGTGTCGGCGTCGGGCACGATCACCGACGAGGTGGCGGTGGCGAATCCGTACGCCGTGGCCGTGGACGGAGACGACCTTCTCGTGTGTACCTCCTCGGACTGGAAGCCGGAGATCGCTCTGCGGGAACGAACCGGCGCGATCGTGCGGGTGCGGCGGAGCGGCCGGGGGTAGCTGGCACTCGACACCTCTTGTGTGCCAATGGAGGAAACGGGCATTCTCCCCTTACCGGCCGGGAGGGAGGTTGGGATGAATGCCGAAGAGCACGGACGGATCGAGCTGTCCGCATTCCAGTCCGACGGGTCGTTGCGGGGATTCGTCGTCTCGGGCCGATGGCCTGCGACCACGCGCGAATGGGCCCAGGTACTGGCAATGACGGTGCGAATCGCGTCCCTGCCGGGCCTGCTGCCCACCTCGACCGTCTTCGGGGTGAAGGAGGAACTGCCCGACAACCCCGAGCCCGGAACCGTAGGCCTGGTGGTGGCCGAAGGTCCGGTGCTCGGCGACCGGGCCGTGCGGCCGGGCAGGTTCGCAGAACATCAGCCTCCGGCACTGATCATGTTGCATCCGCCCTCCGAGACCACGCCGTCGCTGCCGGAGAATGCGGGCGCGGCGTCGGGATGCGTGTTACTACCCGGCATTCCGCATCTGGGCCTCGAGCATCGCGCGGCGTGGGTCGAGGCCGAACCGGACGGCACCGTCACCGCCCTGGTCAGCAAGGTGGGAGTTGATCCGAGCAGCGATCCCGACACCGCGATTCTGGCCATGCTGCTTGCCTCGTGAGGCCGACCTGGAAGTGAGAGTTAGGTTCTCCTAAACTTAGCATTGCCTTTACAGAATTCGGTTCGCTGGGCTAACGTTGCCGTCTACGAAGGGGAGTAGCCCCCAATCGCAGGGTCGACATACTGGTGGCACCGCACACGGCATCACCCGGCCCCGCGAACCGGATCACCCTCCGGTGGGCGAGACCTTCGGCCGCCCGACGCACCGTGCGTCCGGCGTCCGGAGGAAGCCCCGTTTCCTCCATACGGAAGGAGGAAACGGCTCATGTGGTCGGCACTCGTCCTGTCGTTCGCCATCATCTTCGTCGCCGAACTCGGCGACAAGTCCCAGCTGATGGCGATGACCTTCGCCCTGCGTTACCGCTGGTGGGTCGTCCTGTCCGGGATCCTGTTCGCCACCACCGTGGTTCATCTCGTGTCGGTGGCCGTCGGGCACTACCTCGGAATCGCGATACCCGCAGCCGCGATCTCGATCGTCGGCGGTGTCGCCTTCCTGATCTTCGGTGCCTGGACGCTGCGCGGCGACTCCCTCGACGACGACGAGCAGTCCAAGGCCGGCCGCGTCACGCGCTCCGCCTTTCTCGCTGTGACCTCAGCCTTCTTCCTGGCCGAACTCGGCGACAAGACGATGCTGGCCACCATTACCCTCGCCAGTGACCACAACTGGGCCGGCGTGTGGATCGGATCGACCATCGGCATGGTCGCAGCGGACGCACTGGCCATCGTCGCCGGAGCCGTCCTGGGCCGGCACCTTCCCGAGAACGCCATCCGCTTCGGCGCTGCCGCGTTGTTCTTCGGCTTCGGTGCGTGGATGCTCGGCGACGGATTGTTCCCGCAGAACGCTGCGGTGGGCCCGGCCGCGGGCGCGGTGGCCCTGCTCGGTTCTGCGGGCGTGATGACCACGCTGCGCCGGCGCGCACGCCACACCTCCGAGGAAACCCCCGCACTGGTGCGTCGCTGATCACCGTTCGCCATGGTGTTTTCGGCTTTCGGCAAGGAGTATGCTTGCCGATAGGCAAATAAATTGGAGGTGGTTTCATGTCGGACAGTCCGGACAGCACCCCTCGATCCGAAACTCCCCCGTTCGACGCCGAGGACGTCCACCGTCTGCGTATCGCGATCGGACGGATCTCCCGCCGCATGGGCATATTCGCATCGGAAGAAGGGCTGACGCGTTCGCAGTCGGCCCTCCTGGCGACCGTCGCCCGTCACGAGACGATCGGAGTCCGCGAACTCGCGGAGATCGAAGGGCTCAACCCCACCATGTGCTCACGCATGGTGAGCAAACTCGACGAGGCCGGGTTGCTCAGCCGTTCCTCCGACGCCGACGACAAGCGTGTCGTCCGCGTTCACATCACCCCGGCCGGTGCTGCGCTCTCCGCGCAACTGCGTGCGCAGCGGACCGCCCTGTTCGCCCGCCACCTGGCAGATCTGAGCGAACACCACCTCGATGCGCTGCACGCGGCGCTCCCCGCGCTCGAGGCACTCTCCGAGCGAGTCGCCGCCTCGGGACGCCGACCGGCGGAGGAGGCGCAACTGTGACGATGCTCGCGGACATCCGCGGACAAACCTTCGCGGCGCTGCGCGGCCCCAACTTCCGCCTGTACATCGGTGGACAGGCGGTGTCGCTGGTCGGTACGTGGATGCAGACGGTCGCCCAGTCGTGGCTCGTCCTGCAACTCACAGGTTCCGCGACCGCCATCGGTATCGTGCTCGCACTGCAGACCGTGCCGATGCTTCTGCTCGGCCCCTACGGCGGCGTGGTCGCCGACCGCTCCGACAAACGCCGGCTCATGATCGGGTTGCAGACCCTCATGGGTGTGCAGGCCCTGATTCTGGGACTGCTCGTCGTCACCGACACCATCGCGCTCTGGCATGTGTACGTCCTCGCGGTGATACTCGGTCTCAACCAGTGCTTCGAGAACCCCGCGCGACAGTCGTTCATGCTCGAACTCGTGGGGCCGGAGGACCTGCGCAACGCCGTGAGCCTGCAGTCGGTGCTCGCCTCGTGCTCCCGCATGATCGGCCCGGCCGTCGCCGGTGTGGTCATCGCCGCGGGTGGCCTCGGTGTGTGCTTCCTGCTCAACGCTGCAAGTTTCGTCGCCGTCGTCACCTCACTGCTCCGGCTCGACGTGTCCAGGCTCCAGCGGTCACCTGCCGCCGCGCGCGCCAAGGGCCAGTTGCGTGAAGGCTTCGCCTACATCCGACGCACGTCCGATCTGGCCGTTCCGCTGCTGATGATGGCCCTGGTGGGGTGTCTCGCGTTCGAGTTCCAGGTGGTCCTGCCGGTTCTGGCCGACCAGACCTTCGAAGCCGGTGCCGGTGCCTACGGTTTCCTCACGGCAGCGATGGGCGCCGGGTCCGTCGTGGGTGGGCTCGCCGTCGCCACCTGGGGCCGGACGGGAACCCGGCCGCTCATCGTCACCTCCCTCGCGTTCGGC
Source organism: Rhodococcus sp. NPDC047139 (assembly GCF_040643435.1). NCBI lineage: Bacteria > Bacillati > Actinomycetota > Actinomycetes > Mycobacteriales > Nocardiaceae > Rhodococcus > Rhodococcus sp. NPDC047139. Next base: position 247,429 of record NZ_JBEYUH010000003.1, on the reverse strand, counting down.
ATCGCCATGGCGGTCGCCGCCGCGGCGCCGAACCTGACCACACTCATCGTGCTCATGGTGATCGTGGGCGCGCTGAGCGTGACCTTCACCTCCACCACCAACAGTTCGCTTCAGCTCGCCGCCGCACCGACGATGCGCGGCCGGGTGATGGCCCTGTGGTCGGTCGCCTTCCTCGGCTCCACCGCCATCGGCGGTCCCGTCGCCGGATGGGTCAGCGAGCAGTGGGGTGGCCGGGCCGGCCTGCTGCTCGGAGCCGCCGCATGTGTCGTGGCCGCACTGATGGGAGTCTTCGCGCTGCGTCGCCGGAGCACGACCCCCGAGGAGCCCGTAACCGCCAACGGTTAGGGTTCGTGACGAACGACACCCACATGCGACAGGAGATACGAACAGTGGAGATTCAGGGATCCGCCGCGCTGGTGACCGGTGCCGCATCCGGTCTCGGCGCCGCGACCGCGCGCCGCCTCGTCGACGCGGGAGCTACCGTATTCGGCCTCGACCTGCAGCAGTCCATCGACCGGGTCGGGGATTCCGCACCGGAGGGCGTCACGCTGATCGCCACCGACGTCACGAGCGCCGACGAGGTGCAGGCTGCTGTCGACCGCATCGTCGAGTCCGGCGTTCCGCTGCGCATCGTCGTCAACTGCGCCGGTGTCGGCTGGGCCGGCCGCATCCTGTCGAAGAACGGCCCGCACGACCTCGAGTTGTTCCGGACGGTCATCACCGTCAACCTGCTCGGCACGTTCAACGTCATGCGCCTGGCCGCCGACGCGATCTCCAAGACCGAGGCGGTCGACGATTCGGGGCAGCGCGGCGTCATCGTGAACACTGCCTCGGTGGCTGCCTTCGAGGGTCAGATCGGCCAGATCGCCTACTCCGCGTCGAAGGGTGGCGTTCACGGCATGACCGTCCCGGCCGCGCGCGACCTCGCGCAGTTCGGTATCCGCGTCAACACCATCGCCCCGGGTATCGTCGACACCCCGATGCTCGCGGGTGTCACCGAGGAGTACCGCAAGGGCCTCGAGGCCGGCGTGCCGTTCCCGTCGCGTCTCGCCCAGCCCGCCGAATACGCGCAGCTCGTGCAGATGATCGTCGAGCACGACTATCTCAACGGCGAGACCATCCGCATGGACGGCGCCCTGCGCATGGCGCCGCGGTAGGCGACTCCTCCGCACCGCACGTGCGCGTTTCCGGTGGTTCCGGCTGCCGGAAGCGCGCACGTGAGTTAAACCGGTGTCATGCGGATCGTTCTCGTCGTGGTGCTGGTCGCCGTGCTCGTCGGCGTCGCCGGCTGGGCGATGCAACGACGCCTGATCTATCTGCCCGACACCTCCGGTCCTCCTGCTGCCGCGACCGTCCTGCCGGGTGCCGAGGACGTGCTGCTCACCACCTCCGACGGTCTCGAACTCGGTGCCTGGTTCGTGCCGGGACGTGCTCCCGACGGTCCCGGCGCCGGCTTCACGGTGCTCCTCGCGCCCGGGAACGGCGGCAACCGGCTCGGCCGCGCCGACACCGCCGCCGAACTGGCCGCGGCAGGCTTCTCGACGCTGCTGATCGACTATCGCGGGTACGGCGGCAACCCCGGCTCCCCCACCGAGGAGGGTCTCGCCGCCGACGCTCACGCGGCCCTCGACCATCTCCGCTCGCGGGCGGACGTCGATTCCACCAGGTTGCTGTACTTCGGCGAAAGCCTCGGTTGCGCGGTCGTCGCGGCGCTCGCCGTCGGCGACCCCCCGGCGGGCATGCTGCTGCGCTCACCGTTCACCGATCTCGCCGCCGTCGCCCGGCACCACTATCCGTTCGTCCCCACCTCGCTCTTGCACGACGAATTCCCCGTCACCGAACTCGTGGCCCGGATCGATGTGCCGGTCACGGTCGTCTACGGCACCTCCGATACCATCGTCCCTCCGAGTCAGAGCGCCGAAGTCGCCTCTGCCGCAGTCAATCCTGCCGAAAGGTTGGAACTACCCGGTCTCGGGCACAACGACCCGCCGATGTTCGGCACGCCGGTCGTGGAGGCACTCTCCCGCCTCGCCGAATCGGTGCGCGGGAGCGGATGATCCGACCTTCTACAGCAGCCCGGTGAGTCTTGCCGCGCCGTCGACGAGGAACTTCACCAGTTCGGGTTCGGGTCGAACCTTCGCGGCCGACCCGTGGAGGTACAGCCCTCCCACGACGAACGACGACGGATCGCGGATCGGAGCGGCCAGTGCCGACCGGCCGAGGCGGGTCTCCTGGTTCTCGTGCGCATATCCGGTCACCATCACCTCGCGCAGCTCACGGGTGAAAGCGTCGGGGTCGCACACGGTGAAATCGGTGATCCTGCGCATGTCGCCCGGTCGGCGCGTCTCCGGCAGATGCGCCAACATCAGCTTGCCGATCGCATTGGCGTGCAATGACTTCGAGAGCATCGCCATCGCCACGATCTCGTGGTCCGGGTCCTGGTCGACGAAGCGGAGGCGCCCCCCGGCGAAGGAGGCCACGTGCAGCCCGAAGCGGGTACGCAGCCGCAGATCCTCCATCACGTCGTGGAGGGATTCGGACGGATTCGATTCGGCTGCGGCGTAGGCGAGTTCGGCGGTGCGGCGACCGAGGGCGAAACCCGAAAGATCGGGTACCCGCACGAGATAACCGTCCGCGACCAGCAGGTTCAGCATCCGGTAGGCCGTGGCCGGCGGTACCGACGTGAACGCTGCGATCTCCTTCGCCGTGCTGCCCGGTCCGAGTTGCGCCACCGCCTCGAGCATTCCCAGCGCCTTCTGCACGGCGTGCGGCTGACGGCCCCCGAATGCCGTATCGGAGTTCCGCACCGCGGCATGGGCGGTCATCTGTCCCCCGGCGCGGTGTCGGTGACGATCCGGCGATGTCCGTCCTCGTCGAGGATCAACCGCCCCGCACCGGGAAGCAGGTCGGTGGTCTCCACGGTGTCGAACGCCCCGATCGTGGTGAGACTGCGTGGACGGAACCAGCGCAGCACGACCCGCCACAACGGGCCCGATGCCGCGAGGACGGCCAGGGCTGCCGGCATCACGAGAGCCGCATGGGTGATCCCGTCCACCGCAGTGGACACCAGCAGACCTCCACCGAGCAGGGTGACGAACACCGCAGCCACCCGGGACCAGATCGTGTCCTCCCCGATCCGGTGCAGGAATCGCAACGACGCGACGGCGACCAGCGTGTACGCCATGACCAGCGCGATCTCGACGATTCCGTCGAAGGTCGACGAGTCGGCGCCCACCCGGACCGAGTAGAGGACTGCTCCTGCGACGCTCGCCCCCGCGAACGCCCCCACCGCGACGTACGGAGTACGCAGGGTGCGGTGGACGCGGGCGAGGGAAGCAGGCAGCACACCCTCGACCCCCATCGAATACAGCAGCCGCGAGCCCGCCTGAGCGCATCCGAGCGTCGAGGCGAACCACGAACATGCCATTCCCACCTTCACCGCGAGGACCATCCCCCACGGAGCGCCCGAGTCGAGGCCGCCGAAATAGGCACCGACGAGGAGCGATCCGCGGTCGCTCAGAGACGCGACCGCCGCGAAGACGAACAGCACACCGACCACGAGCGGGGTGATCAGCACAGTCCGGCTCACCGTCACGAGAGGGCGCCGGGCCTCGGGCCCGAAGAAGGCCGCACTCTCGAATCCGGCCATCGACAACACTGTCATGAGAGCGAGAAAGGGCAGCAGACTCATCGAGGAGTCGGGCAGGACCGTCGCGGACACTCGGCCGGCATCGGGCACGACGAGCATCGTCACGACGATCAGTACGAGAGAGCAGGATTCGACGATCAGGATTGCCCTGGTGGCGAACCGCACACCGCGCACGGCGATCAGCGCGACCACACCACCGAGTATCCCGATCGTGATGATCCACCTTCCCCGGTCCGCGACGGGCAGCCCGAGAAGTTCCCCGATGTCGAGAACCGTGTGCGCACCCTGCGCCAGCACGGAGATCGCGATACCGAGATACCCGACGATCAGTGCCGTGCCCGTCACCAGCGCAGCGCGGGTGCCGAGACCCTGGAACACGAAGCTGTAGAGCGACCCGGCAGCAGCCAGGCGGCGGGTGAACCCGGTGATGCAGACCGCGACGAGGACGACCACGCACGTGGTGGCTGCGATCGTGAGCACGCCTCCGAGACCGGGAGCCCGCGTCGTCATCCACAGGGCGATGAACACCATTCCCGTCGCGGGAGCGATCGTCGACAGCGACTGCCCGATCAGATCCAATTGCGATAGCTGCCGGCGTCCGAGCGCATGCAGAGGCGACAGGACTTCCTGTTCGGTGGATTCGGTTCTCTGTGCGCGGTGTATCGCCGCACGAAGCGCTGCCGTCACGATCGCGTCCTTCCCTTCGACCGGTGCTCGGGACGCTAGTGCGCGCATGTTACCGGCGGGTTATCAGCGCGAAGATCGCATTTCCGTCGAGTGAGAATTCGGTCGAGCCGGATCGTGCGAATACCGCCCACGGTGGCCCGTCCCGCACCGAGCGCGACCGAAACTCGCAGGTAGACGGCCGATGTGAAGTGCGAATCCGCCGCCCTGGTTCTCGTTCGGCGTGTCGCTGTTCGTTTCTTCGATGACGTCGTTGCGACTCACGGCCCCACCACGATGTGTCCATCCGGCCTGTGAGGCATCCGAATGGACGCCCGTAATTTCCCAGGTCCGACACGGAAGGAGTGATCGCGCACATGCTGTGGTTGCTGATCGCATCGATCGTCGGCGGCACTCTGCTGCTCGCCGGCGTGCCCAAGATACGGGATCGCGACGGGCTGCTCCGCGTCGTGCGCGGATACCGGCTTCTTCCGGCGCCGATCGAGCGGGCAGTGGCCCTCGGTCTTCCGTGGCTGGAGATCGTTCTCGGCGTAGCGCTCGTCACCGGAATCGCCGGGCGGTATGCCGCAGCCCTCGCGGCGTTGCTGTTCGCAGGCTTCTGGGCGGGACTGTCGATCAACCTCCTCCGCGGACGACGAGATCTCGACTGCGGCTGCTTCGCGTTCGGTGCCGCACACGAGGTGCCCCGGATCGGGTGGTTCCACGCGGCCCGAGCGGCTGCCTTCACCGCCGTCGCCGCCCTGCTGGCGATCGTTCCCGCCGGGCCGGCGACGCTCGCGGAACACGTCCTCGCGGTCGCCCTCGCCGCCCTCCTGCTGGCCGCCGCGGTCACCGCTGCGCAACTCCGCTCGATCGTGCATCCGGGACGGCGTCCGGTCGATGCCCATCTGAGCAACGCCTCCATCGAACTGCGCGCCGCGTCGACCCTCTCGCGGTACTGAAACCTGAAACGGAGAACCCTGTGAACACCTTCCTCCTGATCGCAGTGATCGTACTGGCAGTCGCCCTGGCGGTGCTTTTCCTCATGGTGCTCGCGCTCGCCCGTGAGATCGGCCGCGTGCAGGTACGTCTCGGTCCGCTCGGCGCCCGGATGATGGACACCGGACCGAAGATCGCGCAGGCCGGGCCGAGTTTCCGCGGCCTGACCGACCAGCTCGGCCGCCAGATCGGCGTGGGCGGCCACCGCGACAAGCCCCAGTTGTTGCTGTTCACCGCGCCGTCCTGCTCGACGTGCAAGAGCCTGCTGCCCGGTATCAAGGCGATGGCAAAGGCCGAGAAGAACCTCGAGATCGTCATCGTGTCCGACGGCACGCCCGAAGAGCACGAGGCATTCCTCGCAGGCTCGGGCATCGGCGGCGAACTCAGTTACGTCGACGCGCGCGACGTGGGCATCGCATATCAGGTGGGCACCACGCCGTACGGCGTGATCCTCGACGAGCACGGCAAGATCCAGGCCAAGGGATTGTGCAACCACATGGCACAGGTCGAATCCCTCCTCAACGCACTCGAATCCGGCACTCCGTCGTTGCAGCACCTGCACGAGGCAGCCAAGACTCGCGCCGCGGCAGGCGTGTGACCTGCGAGCGCAGACCGCGCCGTCGGCGGGCGCGGTATCCCGTCCCCTTCCCGAGATCGGAGTACGTCGTTGGAATTCAGACCCTCATCCGGTGAACCGGAAATGCACGAGAACCGATATCCGGTGGACGAAGCCACCGTCAAGGAGCAGGCCGAGTGGATGGCCGGTCGCGGCGGATCGCTCGTCGGCCGAGCCGGTCGTCGCCTGTCCGAACGTGTTTCGCGTCGTTCCGTGATCAGCAAGATCGGCCGGTGGACGATGGGTGTTTCCGGAGTGGCCCTGATCGGTTCGCTTCCCGTCACCCGTACCGCACTCGCACAGGAACCTCCGGCGCCGGCGCCTACCGAACCGGAACCGCTGCTGCCCGCATTCGACGGCAAGGATCCCGCCGAATGCGAGTACTGGCGCTGGTGCAACATGGACGGCACCTCGTGTGCGGCGTGCAATGGGGGTGGCGTGACCACCTGTGCACCCGGCAGCCGACCGGGGGCCGAATTCTGGGTCGGTTGCTGTACTCATCCCGATACCGGAAAGACCTATCTCATCGCCTATTACGACTGCTGTGGGGCACCCTCGTGCTCGAACGCGTTCTGCGGTGAACCCGACATGCAGGCGATCATGTACAACCCCGTCTCCGGCAGTTACGACCAGGAGATCATCTGGTGCGTCTCCGACGAATCCCAGTCCTACACCTGCACGATGGCTCCCATCATCGGTGAAGACTGCCAGACGCGTCCCGCTGCACGCCCGAAGGTGGGTGCCGGATCATGAAGCGCACCTCACGGGCGGTCGCTGCGACCGTCCCCCTCGCCCTCGCCCTGTCGCTCACAGCATGTTCGAGCGATGACGAATCACCTTCCACGGCAGGAGAAGTCACCTACCCTACCGTTCCGTACACCACTCCGGGTGAAGGCATCTCCCTCGGCCACGACGACCAGGAGATCGGCGACACCATTCCCGAACCTCTCCACGTCTCGGAGATCCAGCCCGCGAACGAAAACGAACTGCTCGCGGTGATCGGCGGATTCGGAACACTCGAACTCGGCGTCAACATCATCGATCCCGCAACGGGTGTGGCTGCCGGGCGCGTCGTGGTCGGTCCGGGCATCTGGGATCCCGTCATCCACGGCTTCGTCGGCGAGACCACCTCCGATCCTGCGGTACTCGCCGCGGAAGTGTGGCGACCACGTGGCTCGCGCGGGGCCGCCGACTTCACCGTCACCACCTATTCCGGCGACCTCCTCGAGCCGGACGAAATCGAGCTGCCCGATTACGCCCGCGTGCATTCACGTCCCGGATCCAATGCCGTCACTTCCGATGGAAAGTACTTCGTGACCTGGGACGACGGTCTCTACGGCGTGCGCGTCGTCGACCTCGAATCGGGCAAGGAGAGCGGTGCGCTGCAGATCCTCGGATGCGGGCCGTTCACCTGGCTCGTCGACCACGAGATCTACAGCGTCTGCGAGGACACGCGCGAGCTGATCCAGATCTCCATCGGCGAATCCGGGGTTCCCACCGAGACGGCCCGCACGAAGGTCCTGCCCGACGACTTCGTCAGCACCCGAAAGGTGACCTGGGCGGCGGATGTCCACAAGGGTCTGCTCCTCAGCGCCAACGGCGACGTCTTCGTGCTCGACTTCTCGAACGGCCTGCCCGACAGCCCCGTCACCCCGATCGGGAACGCCGGTCAGGACAGCGGCCGGTTCTCCGAGAGCATCATCAACAACCCGGGCGACCGGATCGCTGTCGAGTACACCGACACCGCGATCCATCCGCACTCCGGCCGCGGCGGCGACGTCGTGAAGATCGATCTGTTCGACGCGACCGACTTCGCGCCGATCCGCACGCTGGATCTCGCAACGCTCGGCCTGACGGACATCGCGTCCATGGCGTTCTCGGTGAACGGCGAGATCCTCTACGTCGTCGGCGCCGGTCCCGAGGTGGACGGCGAGTCGACGCAGAAGATCGTCGGCGTGTCCGCGAGCAACGGGGAGCAGGTGAGTTCGGCCGACGTCACCGGCACCGTCGACGACATCGCCACCCTGCTGACCCCCCAGGTGATCCGATGACACGACCCGTTCCCGGGCTCGTGCTCGACCGCCGGCGCTTCCTCCGCCTGAGCACCCTCGGTGCCGGCGCGGTGGGGCTCGGCGCTCTCGGGTTCGGCACCGCCGCCTGCAGTTCCGGTACCTCCGGAGAGCAGGCGGCGGCAGCCGACCTCGATTACATCCTGCCCACCGATCCCGAGGTGGCCGCCGCGGAGGCGGCCCGGCCGTCCTCGGGTGCGACCGCGTCCTTCGCGCTCGCCGCGAGTGCCGGGGCCGTCGATCTCGGCGGACGGATCGTGAACACGTGGACCTACGGCGGAGCCGCCGTGGCGCCGGAACTCCGGTTGTCGAAGGGTGACAGGGTCCGGGTTTCGGTGGACAACGGCCTGCCGCAGGAGACCACGCTGCACTGGCACGGCATCCGGATCCGCAACGACATGGACGGCGCGGCGCCGGTGACGCAGCCACCGATCGATGCCGACGGCGGCCGATTCGAGTACGACTTCATCGCTCCGGACCCCGGCACCCACTGGTACCACTCGCACAGCGGGTTGCAGGCCGACCGCGGCCTGTTCGGAGCCATGATCGTCGAGGACCCGAACGACGCCACCGGTGCCGACGCCGATGCGGTGCTCGTGCTCGACGACTGGATCGACGGACTGGGCACCACCCCCGACGCCGTTCTGGCCGCGCTCAATCCGCAGATATCCGGGCACGGCCACGGCGGGCACGGTGGCTCGTCGGCGCCGATGACGCATTCCGGCGACGAGATGACCGCCGCGCAACAACTGGTATCCCAGGGTCACGGGGACTCGGTGCCGCTCGGCGGCATGACGCAGCACATCGCGTATCCACTCCATCTGGTCAACGGGCGCCCCCCGAACGACCCGGCCGTGATCGAGGCTCCCGCCGGACAGCGACTGCGTTTGCGGGTGATCAACGCCGCAGCGGAGACGCCGTACCGGTTCGCGGTCGCCGGGCACGAACTGACGGTCGTGGCCGTGGACGGTTTCGACGTCCGGCCCGCGACCGCGGACACCGTGATCGTCGGAATGGCCCAGCGCGTGGACATGCTGGTCACGGTGCGGTCCGGGGCGTGGCCCGTCGTCGCGAAGGTCGAGGGTCGTGAAGGTTACGCGTCGACGGTGCTCCGCAGCCACGACGCGGTGCCGATGCCGAACCCCGATGTGGGTGGCCGCATTCCCGAACTGGACGGACGCCTCCTGCTCGAGAGCGAGTTGCGTCCGGCCGAGGCCGTGATGCTCGACGAGCGGGAGGCCGACCGCGACTACCGCATCGAACTCATCCAGGCGGGCGACCGCTACGTGTGGGGGATGGCGGGTCCCGACGCCGGGAAGCTGGTGATGAAACCGGGTGAGCGGGTGCGCATCACGATGGTCAACTCGTCGACCATGTGGCATCCCATGCACACCCACGGACACACCTTCGCCGTTCCGGCGTACGGGGGTCTTCGGCGCGACACCGTCAACGTGCTCCCGGGGACCGAACTCGCCATCGAGTTCGACGCAGACAATCCGGGAGAGTGGATGTTCCACTGTCACAACGCATATCACTTCGAAGCAGGAATGACCGCGAACCTGCGGTACATCCGGTGAGAGGACTGGACATGAGAAGAATTCTTTCCGTCGCAGTGGGCACGATGCTCGCGGCAGGCCTGCTGACCGGATGTGGTGGCTCGTCCTCGGCCGAACCCGCAGTCGTCATCGAGGTCAAGAACATGTCGTACAGCCCGGCGGAGGTCACGATCGACAAGGGCCAGACCGTCCGGTGGCATTTCGACGATTCCGGGCTTCCGCACGACGTCGCAGGGGACGGCCCGCTCGCCGGCGAACTGAAGAGCGAACTGCTCACCGAAGGTACCTACGAATACACCTTCGAGGAATCCGGCACGTACACCTATCACTGCACGCCGCACCCGTCGATGGTCGGCACGGTCATCGTCCGGTGACACGGATCCGGTGGGGTGTGGCCGCCGTCGCGGCGCTGGCAGCGACCTCGTGCGCCGGCCCACCTGCCGGACCGGACGCGGAGGTCGTCGTCCGCGACGTGCACTTCGAACCGATGAATGTGACCGTGCCGGTCGGCGGCACCGTCCGATGGACGTTCGACGACGGCGGAGTGCTGCATCACGTCGGTTCCGACGGTGAGTTCGACAGCGGCATCACCGCCGACGGCAGCTTCGAGCACACCTTCGACACGCCGGGCGTCTACGAGTACCACTGCTCGGTCCACCGGTACATGACCGGAACCGTCACCGTGACCGGCTGACGGACAGCGACGTCCGTAGCTCGGCCGCAACGCCACGAGTTGAACAGCAAAGGAGTAGTCCTATGACGGAAACACTCGTGCGTGAGCCGCTCGCTCACGCACCATTGGACATCGACGTACCCGAGATCAGGCCGACCCTCGACCACGCCGTCCCGAAGAAGGCCCGTACCGGGCTGGTCGCAGGGGCCGCAGTCGTCGGCGCGACGGCAGGTCTCCTCGCCGCCCCGGCGGGCCCGGCCGCACTGACCGCCGCCGTGGTCGGAACGGCGGCCGTCACCGCACTCGCGGCCAACTGGTCGACCTGCGGCATGTCGGTCGCCGGCGTCGTCGCCGCCCCGAAACAGCCGGAGCGGCGCGGATCCTCCACACCGCTCCGGCGCCTCGGATGGCACGCTCTCGGTTCGCTCGCCACCGGCATCCCGACCGGCGCCGCCCTCGGCGCACTCGGCGCCCTGGTCACCGGCTCTGTGCCGTGGGCGTGGATGCTTGCGGCCTGGGGCGTGATCGCCCTCGGCTACGGCCTGCACGAGCTGGGCATGATCACCCTGCCTGCACCGATGCGACGGCAGCAACTCCCCCGGCATCTGCGCCGCACGATGGCCCCGTGGAAGGTCTCCCTGCTGTTCGGGGCGCTCATCGGACCCGGTTTCATGATCTTCATCCGCTCGAGCGCGTACTACCTGCTGGTGCTCGGCGTGATCGCCTCGGGTTCACCGGTTCTCGGCGCCGCGCTGTTCGCGACCGTCAGCCTCGGCCGGTGCATGCCCAGCGTCCTGGCAATTCTGCACACCCGGCGCGGTGGATCGATGCCCGGCTTCCTGTCGGCGATGTGCGTGATCGACCGGCGCGTCCAGACCCTCACAGGCGGTGTGCTCATCGCACTCGCCGCGTTCGCCCTTGCGGCACTGGTCTGAAACGTCGTGCGTGGTTCCGGCCGGCCCTGCCACCGGAACCACGCACGGCCGCCACGCGCCCTAGAGGTCTTCGACGTACGGAATGTCCAGCACAGCACGATCACTCATCCACTCGCGCAGGACCTTCGTCGCGATCACATCGTCCTCGTTGTACTCGAGGAGCCGCACCCGCTGCGCCGGGTCGGGTGGACCCGTCATGCCCACCGCCTCGCGATACCAGCTCATCGACGCTTCTCCCCCGGCCTCCGCATCGCGCCAGTGATGCCCGGCGATCGGCGCGATCTTCTTCAGACCCTTACCGTTCGGGCAGACGAACTGGTCCGTGACCGCCTGGAATATGTCCACCCACCCGTTCGAGCCGATGAACGCCTTGACCTCGGCGAGTTCCGGTACCCCGGGGAATCCGTGGAACCGCCGTGCCGACGACAACAACCACTTGTCCTCGGCGGATCGCGAATAACAGTAGGCTGCAAACGTTTTCCCGCGACGCTCAGCGGTACGCCGCTGGTCCGACAACCAGCGCCAGAATTCCGCGAACGAACGCGCCTCGTCGTCGGTGGGCACCGGCTCCCAGGTCGCGAAGGGAAGGTACTCCGAGCTCGATCCGGAGTTGAGCAGCGTGCCCCACAGATAGGCGCCGTGCTCGTGATAGCTCTCCATGTCGATGTCGACCTCGATGTCGGCCCGGTGCACGTGTACGTGCCGGTAGCGACGGACGAGCGGCGCATCGGCGAGCCATGCCCGCGCCGTTACGATCGCGTCCTCGAACGAACCCTGCGGCCACGCCTCCGGTTCCTCCCCCTCCCACCGGGCGAGTCCGTCGATGGTGTGCACCTCCAGTTTGCGCAGCACTTCGGCGCGCTGCCCCGGCGCGACCAGCGACACATCCCGTTCACGGGCCAGTTCGGCGCGGCAGCGATCCCACCACGGGCAGGTCTTGCACTCCCCGATCTGCGACGGCGAGGTCGGGGTGAGACCCCGCGCGATCCGGATGCGATCGGCCAGTCGGGCGTCGTAATCGTCGAGGATCGGATCGAGATCGTGCACGAGGATGCAGTCACCGCCGTAGCCGATCGCACCGGCGACCTTCGCGGGGCTCGCGAGTCCGTGCCGCTCGAGCATCCGGTAGAGATGCGCCAGACGCATCTGGTCGCGCACCTGACTGCGCACCTTGCGGGTCTCGTCGACGACAGGTTCCCAGGCGAACAGATCGCTCGTGACCGCGCCGCGCCCTGGATCGGTGACCTTGTGGTTGACGACGATGACCGGAATGTACCCACCGCGTTCGGCATCGCGCAGCAGGATCTCCGACCGGCCGCGGCGCCCGGTATCGGGTTCGGTCGGCAGGACCGCACCCCAGATCCGGTCGGCAACCGCGCGACACGCGTCGAGGGTGCGCTCGGCGCGCTGCGACATCGGCCCCTCGGGGGCGACGAGCACCCATCCGTCCGGGTCGGCGTCGAACAGTTTCTGCCGGATCGCCTCACGGTGAGCCGCCGCTGCTTCCTGCCGTTGCCGCGCACCCGGATTCTCGGGTGCACCAGCGGCTACGTCGGGAAATGTGGCGTCGAGCCAGACCCGGTGGCGGCACCTCGTCAGCGCAGCGGCCTCGATGGTGACGGCTGTGCGTTCTGACCCTCCGCGTTCGGACCGCGGTAGCTCTCCGGTTGCCTCCACGACATTCCAGGGTATTCCCTGCACAGGCGACGGCTCGCGGCAGCACCGCCACGTTAGGCTGACGCGGGGCGCCGGAGCGTCGTGTCGTACCGAATGGAGGGTGCTGTTCGATGGGGTTGTTCACACGGAAGCGTCGCGCGACTCGTCGGGCGGAGGCCAAGGCGCTGAGAGCCAAGGCGAAGCTCGAGGCCAGACTCGTCGCGAAGAATCGGCTCAAGAACGACCGGCGGGCGGCCAAGGCGAAGTCCAAGATCGACAGAAAGCTCGCGAAGTCCCAGGTCAGGCTCGATCAGGAGCTCGTGAAGTCGCAGGCGAAAGTCGAAAAGGAACAGATCGCGACGCTCAAGGCTCAGAAGAAGGCCGCCGAGAACCAAGGCCTCACCGCAGCAAAGGTGCGCCGCTATCTCGCGGTCGCACGGCTGCTCGCGCCGGTACTCGTGCCTATCGTCTACCAGGCGGTCACGGCCCTTCGCGGGCAGCTCGACGCGCGCCGGGCACAGCAACTCGGTGTGCCGATCGAGGAACTCGGCTCGTTCACCGGACACGGTGCACGGCTCAGCGCCCGCATCGCGGGGGCGGAGCAGTCGCTCGCGAAGGTCGAACAGCGCAATCCCAAGGATGCCGAGACCCAGAAGTTCGCCACCGCCACCCGCGAGCGGCTCACCGATCTGACGGCCGCAGTGCAGACGGCCGAGCAGATGCCGGCCGCACGACGGAAGTCGGCGCACGCGGCGATCTCGTCGGAACTCGACGGCATCGAAGCGGATCTGCTCGCGCGCCTCGGCGTGCGCTGAGGCACCGGAATCGAGAAGACCCAGCAGCAGTGACCAGTCCGACCGTTCTCGGCACCACCGCGGGCATCGCGACAGCGGTGCTGGCGGTGGCTGCCCACGGCGCCGCCGGAGGCGGTGTGCCGTCGGGACCTGTCGCAGTACTGCTGATCGCGGTCGCAGCGGCGGTCGGGATCCTCGGCGCGAATCAGCCGTCGCTGCCTCCGCTCGTCCTTCTCACCGGCGGACAGGCGGCGATACACGTCGTGCTCTCCGTCCTGGTGGCAGGCCACGGGCACATGTCCGCGTCCATGCTGGGCGCGCACATGATCGCCATCGCGGGCTGCGCGGTGTTGCTCGGTGCAGCTGCCCGCCTGTACGGGGCGTGCAGCACCGCTTGGAAGATCGTCCTGATTCGCGGTCCCGTCGTCGACAGGCCGGCCGTGCTCGCCCCGACCTCGTCGACGGACCGGCTCGTATGGGGGCGCGCGCCCCCGGCCATCTCGAGGAGAGGACCCCCGATCGCCGCGGCCCGAACGTGACGATCATCGACCCTCTTCCCACGAGAAAGACCAACAGATGTCCCAGCTCTCCCGTCGCGTCCTCGTGAGCGCGACCGCAACCGCCGCACTGACGGTCGCGGGTGCCGGCGTCGCCGCCGCTCACGTCACCGTCGTCGCTCCCGGCGCCGAGCAGGGCGGTTACACCGTCCTGACCTTCCGAGTACCCACAGAGTCCGAGACCGCCGGCACCACTGCCGTCACCGTGGAACTGCCCGGCCTGCGCTCGGCACGCACCGAACCGCTGCCCGGCTGGACCGCCACCGTCGAGAAGGACCCGGAGTCTCAGCTCGCCACGGCGGTGACCTGGACCGCCGAGCCGAACGTGCAGGTCGCACCGGGCCAGTTCCAGCAGTTCGTCCTGTCCGCCGGTCCCATGCCCGAGGAAGACGAGGTCGCATTCCCCGCGATCCAGACCTACAGCGACGGAGAGGTCGTCGCATGGGACGAGATTGCGGCCGGTGACGCCGAGCCCGAGCGCCCCGCCCCGACCGTCACGCTCGCGGCGAGCAGCGGCGACGGTCACGGGCATGGTGCCGCCGACACCCACCCCACCGGCACCGAAGAGACGGGCGACGCGGCGGCGGCCGCCACCGACACCACCGCGCGGTGGCTCGGTGGCATCGGCCTCGTGCTCGGCGCCCTCGGCGCTGCACTCGGCCTCGGTGCCGTGATCCGAGGGCGGCGGGCATGAAGCGCATCCTCGTTCTCCTCGCCGCGCTGACCGCGGCGCTGTCCCTGTCCGTCGGTTCCGCGGCCGCCCATTCGGTGGTGCTGTCCAGCTCGCCGGAGGACGGCGCGCAGATCGCCGAGGCGCCCGATCGGGTGAGCGTGACGTTCAACGAGACCCTGCAGGAGCAGTTCGCGGCCCTGACCGTGGTGGGGCCCGACGGCAATCTGTGGTCGAAGAGCGACCCGATCATCGACGGTGCGACGGCTTCCGTCGAGCTCGACGGTCTCGGACCGGTGGGCGAATACACGATCGCCTACCGGGTGACCTCCGCGGACGGGCACCCCGTCAGCGGCACCCGCACGTTCACTCTCACCCAGGAAGGCACCGGCACGCCCGGCAAGGTGGCCTCCGGAGACCCCGGTTCCGCATCAAGCGACGATGACGGCAGCGGGCCCGCCGTGTGGTGGTTCGTCGTCGCCGGTGCCGTGGTGGTGGCCGGGGGTCTCGCTTTCGCGCTGCGCAAGCCGAAGGCCTGACCCGCATGATCCCGGAGCGTCGGCAGTGGCTCGTCGTGGCCGCTGCCGGCGTGGCCTTCGGAGCCGTCGCGGGCATCGCCGTCGCGAGTTCCCTTGCTCTGCCGGCCCCGTCGAGTTCGGTGCGGGCCTTGGGCCTGTGTGTCGGTTCCACCGTGCTCGGACTCGCGGTACTCGCGACGATGGTGCAGCGGCAGCGTCGGCCCGCGGTCACCCCGGGCACCCTGTGGCGGGCTGTCGCGGCGTTCGGCGGAATCTGGCTGGTGCTCGCGAGCATCGACCTCGCGTGGGCCGCGTCCACGGCATTCGACGTGCCGGCCGCCGAACTGGAGGTGGGACGGTTCGGGGAGTACATCGTCACCACCACCGGACGGGTGGATGCGGCGGCATGGTCGTGCGTCGCGGCGAGCACGCTGATCGCAGTGGTGGCATACCGGCGATCGGCGTCGTGGTCGACCCTGCCGGTGCTCCTCGCGGCGGCGCTGGCGTTGATCGCCCGCCCGGTGACCGGCCACATGGCGCAGCAGCCGCTCGGGTCGCTGTTCAACGCGGTGCACGTGCTCGCGGCGGCGGTGTGGTTCGGGGTGCTCGTGGCGCTGGCCGTGACCGTCCGGGGACGTGGGGCATGGGCAGAGCTGCTTCCGCGCTATTCGCATCTGTCCCTGCGGTGCGTGGCGGCGCTGGTGGTGACAGGTGTCGTGGACGCGGCGGTACGTCTCGGATCGATCTCCGCACTGCTGGACACGGGTTACGGGCGCATCGTTCTCGCGAAGGCGATCGTGCTGGGTTCATTACTGGTGCTCGCATGGAACTGGCGGCGGAACTGGGTTCCCGCCGCCGCGGCGCATCGGACCCCGGAAGAGGAGTCGCTGCGTAACGCCATCCTCGAGGTGTGCGCGATATCGGTCGCTCTCGGACTCGCGGCGGGACTCGCCACGACCGGATGAGTCGTCACAGGCGTGCGGCGCGTTCCAGATCCTGCACGAACGAGCGGAACATGTCGTCACGCTGCGATCTGGCTCGCAACACCGCCGAGGGATGGACGGTGACGACCACCGCGGGGTCGCACGAGTCTCCCGGCTCGCCGGGCAGGTGCAGCACCTCACCCCGGTTCTCCGTGAGCTTGAAATCCTTGCCGAACAGCGACTGCGCGGCCGTGGCACCGAGGCACACCACCACTTCGGGACGCACGGCGGCGAGTTCGGCCTCGAGCCACGGCCGGCACGCGGCGACCTGGCCACCCGATGGCTTCTTGTGGATTCGCCTGCGGCCGTTGGCCGACCGCTCGAATCGGAAGTGCTTGACGGCATTGGTCACGTACACCCTCCCACGGTCGATCCCCGCGCGTTCGAGGGCCTTGTCGAGCAGATGACCGGCCGGCCCGACGAACGGTTCTCCCGCCAGATCCTCCTCGTTGCCGGGTTGTTCACCGACGAGCAGCATGCGCGCGTCGTGCGCTCCCCCACCGAAGACGGTGCGTTCGGCCGCCTTGTAGAGATCGCATCCCCGGCACCCCGTGGATGCGGCGGCGAGTTCTGCGAGGCGGCGGCTGTCGGGTACGAACCGCTGCGCGCCGGGATAGGTCACCATGAGTGTGGGATACCCGCCTTCATCGCTGCTGCACCAGTCGTGCGATCCAGCTGCGGCTGTCGGCCGGATCGACGACGTCGTCGAGCTCGAAATTCGTGGCCGCCTGCAACGCTCTGCCCTGCCGGTAGGCGAGCGCGACGAGCTGTTCGAACAACTCCTCGCGCGCCCGGTCTGTCTCAGCTTTGTCGAGTTCCTTGCGGAAACCGAGCCGCACCGCCCCCTCGAGCCCCATCCCACCGATCTCTCCGGTCGGCCATGCGATGGTGAATTCGGGAGCGTGGAAGGACCCACCGGCCATCGCCATCGCACCGAGCCCGTAACCCTTGCGGAGAATGATCGTCCCGAAGGGGACGGTCAGGCGCGCACCGGCGACGAAGAAGCGTCCGAAGCGGCGCACGGTGGCCTCTTCCTCCGATTCCGGACCGACCATGAAACCCGGTGTGTCGCACAGGCTCAACACGGGAAGCCGATGTGACTCGCACAGTTCGAGAAAATCCGCGGCCTTGTCGGCGGCCTGCGCATCGATCGCTCCGCCGAGATGCACGCTGCTGTTGGCGAGTACGCCGAGGGTGACGCCTTCCACCCGCATCAGGGCCGTGACCATCCCGCCGCCGTATTCGGGCCGCAGTTCGAGGACCGAACCCACATCCGCGATCGCGTCGATCGCATCCCGCACATCGTACGCTCGGGTCCTGTTCTCGGGCACTACATGTCGCGCGAGCCGCGGGTCGGGTACCTGCCAGTCCTCCTCCCTCACGGTGAAATAGGCGAGATACCGGCGAGCGAGATCCACGGCGTGCGGTTCGTCGCGGGCGGCGAGGTGCACCACGCCGTTGCGGCGCTGCACGTCGATCGGCCCGATGTCCTCGGGGCGGTACACCCCGAGACCTCCGCCCTCGATCATCGCGGGACCACCCATACCGATGTTGGCATCGGGCGTCGCGATGAGCACATCGCACACCCCGGCGAGTGCGGCGTTGCCCGCGAAACACCGTCCGGAGACGATCGCGACAGTGGGCACGCGTCCGCGCAGGGACGCCATCGAGCGGAAAGTGGGCAGTTCGAGACCCGCACCGGGCCCGGCGTCGACGTCTCCGGGGCGTCCACCACCGCCCTCGGCGAACAGCACGACCGGCACTCGCCGCCGGGCCGCGAGTTCGAGCAACCGATCGGTCTTGCGGTGGTTGTTCCGCCCTTGGGTTCCCGCGAGAACCGTGTAGTCGTAGGACATCACGACGACTTCGGCGCCACCGATCCGGGCCGTTCCGCCCACCAGGCCGTCCGCAGGAGTGTTTGCGACGAGGTCCTCTTCGCTGCGCCGTCCGCGTTGCGCCGCCAGCACCAGGGGTCCGTACTCGACGAACGTCCCGTCGTCGACGAGATCGTCGATGTTCTCTCTCGCCGTACGTCTTCCCAGCCGATGCCGTTTCGCCATGGTCTCCGGCCGCGCTGCGTCGGTGGTGACCTCGTGTCGGCGACGGATCTCGTCGAGGTCGGCGCGCTCGGTGTCGAGATCGAACGGCGTTGCGGCGCCGATCGTGGCCGCACCACTCGTCGCGTCGGTCGCGTCCGGGATACGGACCACCGCGAGGACAGTGCCCGGGGCCACCGTCCGGCCCGGCCGGACGAGCACCCGCGCGATCACCGCGCGTGCAGGTGCCCGGATCTCGTGCTGCATCTTCATCGCGTCGAGCACGGCGATCGGGCCGCCGGCCACGACCGTGTCACCCTCGCGAGCGACCTCCACGACCGTGCCGACCATCTCGGTGCGGATCACCCGCTCGTCCGGGAGCAGATCCACCTCCTCCACCGGGACATCCGGTTCGGCGTCGACGAAATCGGCGAGCCTTTCCTCCAGCCAGGCCGTATTGATGTCACCGGAGCGGAAATCCTTGTCGTCGAGTATCTTCCGAAGAAGGTCGCGGTTGGTGTCGATACCTTCGACGACGAACTCCCCGAGGGCGGTCGAAGCCTTGCGCAGGACGGCTGCGCGATCACCGGAGCGCACATATGCGACGACCTTCGCGAGCAGCGAATCGTAACGGGCGGTCACCTCGAGACCGGGCCGGCCGTGGGTGTCGACGCGGACGCCCGGGCCCGTGGGTGGCGTGAACGTGGTGAGCGTACCGGTGGCGGGCGCAGCGAACCCGTCGGCACGCGGCCTCTCGGCATTGACGCGCACCTGCAGCGCCACCCCGGACGGGACAGCGGGATGCCCTTCGAGGTCACCGCCTGTGAACGTGATACCCGCGGGGAGGGCGAGTTCCTCGAATTTCGCCCCGCGAGCCACCGCAAGTTGCGTCGCCACGAGGTCGACACCTGTCACCTCCTCGGTGACGGTGTGCTCCACCTGGATTCGAGGATTGACCTCGAGAAGCACGTAACCGCCATCGTACACGAGAAACTCGACCGTCGAGAGCCCGTGACAGCGGATCGTGCCGATCGCGCGGACGGCAGCAGCATGCAGATCCCGCCGCAGGGAGTCGGGAAGGTCCGGTGCCGGCGCGATTTCCACCAGTTTCTGATGGCGGCGCTGCACACTGCAGTCGCGGTCACCCAGCGCTACCGCCCGGGTGCCGGCATCCGACTCCGCAGCCACGACCTGCACCTCGATGTGCCGGGCACGTTCGACGAGCGCCTCGGCGTACAACCCGTCGTCACCGAAGGCCGCTCGCGCTTCCGCCGCCGCGAGCCTGCAGGCCTCCTCGAGATCGCCGGCGTCGCGGACCACCCGCATGCCGCGACCACCCCCGCCCGCAAGCGCTTTGACGACGATCCCGCGGGAATGTTCGTGCAGGAAGGAACGCACTGTCTCCGGGTCGCTCACCCCAGTGGCGTCCGCAACCGGGATGCCGAGTTCTTCCGCCACCTGCCGGGTGGCCTGCTTGTCGCCGAGAACCCGCAGCGCCTGCGGAGAAGGTCCGACGAAGGTGAGTCCGGCTTCGGCGCAGGCCTGTGCGAAGTCCGGGTTCTCGCTCAGGAATCCGTAGCCCGGATGCACGAGCGTGCACCCGGTCGCGCGGGCGACGCGGATGATCGCGGCGGGATCGAGGTAGGCCGCCGGGCCGGAACCCGGAAGAGCCTCGTATCGCGTGGCCGCGCGGACGTGCGGATTGTCGGCGTCGTCCGCGGCGTGGACGGCGACGGTGTCGAGTCCGAGATCTCCCGCCGTGCGGATGATGCGCAACGCGATCTCACCCCGGTTGGCTACGAGCAGCATCGGCGCCCTTTCCTTCGGCAGCGGCTGTGTCCACTCATACTCCAGGGCTCACTCGAATCGCAGCCTCACGTCTCATGTGGTCACGACCGGGCGGTAACGCAGGATGCGGCCGAGCCCCTGTGCGGTCAGCACGGAGGTGATGGACCCGGTCGCCATGATCGCCGCGAGCACGACCACCTGGAACCGTCCGGCCTCGAGGGGTGACAGCCCGCCGAAGATCGCGCCGACGAACGCACCCGGAAGGGTGACCAGCCCCGTCGTCCTCGTCTGGTCCGTCGACGGGATCATCGCTGCGTGCACGGCGAATCGTGCCGGGGTCAGCGTCGCCTGGCGCATGGTCGCCCCCAGCGCGAGCCGGCCCTCCACCTCCGCCCAGTGATCGTCGACGGTCTCGTAGAACCGGCGGCCGGCCAAGGTCGCGACCGTCATCGTGTTGCCGATGATGATGCCGCCGAGAGCGAGAGCATATCTCGGGGTCGCTTCCACCGCGCCGATCACGAAGACGACTCCGGCCGAGACGAGAACGCCGGTCAGCATCGCACCCGCAGTCGTCGCCCACACGCCCGCGTCGCCACCGATTCGCCTGCATGCCGTCCACCATGCGACGGTGAACATCACCGCGAGCACGCCCGCGACCCAGCGGGCATCGGTGATCACGCCGGAGAGCACGACACTGATGAACGCGAGTTGCACCGCGCCACGCGCGATGGCACCGACCGGCGCGAAGTGGTGCGGGACCCGGAACGCCCAGAGCACCGCAGTCGAGATCGCGGCGAGTGCGAGGATGCCGCCGATCGTGCGGAGCAAAACTGCAGGGTCGTCGGTCACGAGAACGACGTTAGTGATCCGACCCGGCGACTGCCGCCCCTACGAGCGGTCGGGTGCGGCGTGCGGCAGAGCCGAGACGGACGCGACCGGCCACGCCAGCGGATCGGGACCGAGCTGCCGCAGTTGGAGTACCTGCTCGCGGCACCACAGCGACACCTCGCGGCGTCCTTCGACGACGTCCTCTGCGAACTCCGTCCAGTCCATCCATTCGGCGTCGTGCACTTCCGACGGATCGGGGACGGGAGCCGGCCCGTCGTACACCACCCGGAAGACCGGGCAGATCTCGTTCTCCACGATGCCGTTGTCCATCACCGCCCGGTAGCGGAAGGACGGCAGAACGACCTCGATGTCGGTGACGTCGATCCCGAGCTCCTGGCGCAGCCTGCGGCGCACGGCTTCGGTGAGCAGCTCGTCGGGCGCCGGATGACCGCAGCAGCTGTTGGTCAGGACACCGGGGAAGGTGATCTTGTCCATCGCACGGCGGGTGAGCAGGACATTTCCGTCGGGATCGAAGACGTACGACGAGAAGGCGAGGTGCAGCGGGGTGTCGGTGGTGTGGACCGTTGCCTTCGGTTCGATGCCGACCGCGCGGCCCGCATCGTCGAGAAGCACGACCTGTTCCATGTGATGTCCTGTTCTGTATTTCATTTCCGTGCGTATGCGCCGGCAGCAGCCGGAACGGGCGTCACCGGCTCTGCAGCGGGGTGAGTGCTCCCAGTCTCGACCGTGTGCGCAGCGTGGTCCAACCGGCCGACGCCAGACGCGGCGCCGCAACCGAGAGGCGCCTGCGTCTCGACACACGGGCCCGCTGGTGAAGTACCCGATAGCCGCTGTCCTCGACGGCCCGCAGGATATCGCCGTAGAGCACGAATGCCGTCCGCATCGCCGGGCGCACCGCCGGGTCGAGCAGGTCGATGCCCGGTTCGGCGACGCGGTAGATCGCACGGGTGTGTGCGATCAGGTGGGACAGAGCACGCTCGAGCCGCACGTCGTCTCGTCCCGTATTTCGGCAGTACCACAGCAGGTCCTCGTCCACTCCGAAGGCGGCGAGCACGTCGGTGGGCAGATAGATCCGGTCGCGGTCGAGGTCTTCCCCCATGTCGCGGATGAAGTTCGTGAGCTGGAACGCCTCCCCGAGCGCGGCAGCAGGTGCGGCTGCCCGCTCGCGTTCCGTCTCGATTCCCAGAATGGGCAGCATCTGCAGGCCGATGACGGCAGCCGAGCCGTACATGTATTCCGACAGTTCGGCCATGGTGCGATACCGCGAACGGAACAACTCGGTGCCGGGAATGTCCATCCGCATCGAGCGCAGGAAGGCGTAGTAGTACTCGTGGGGGATGTCGTAGCGCTCGGTGGTGTCCACCAGCGCCCGCAATACGAGGCCGAACTCGTCGTAGGTCGGTGGGCGGCCCCCGAGCGCCTCGGTGAGTCTGCGTTCGAGTGCGTCGAGGACCGGCGCCGCATCGACCGGTTCGACGTCGACGATGTCGTCGACCATCCGCGCGAAGCCGTAGAGGGCATGCACCCCGGCGCGTTTGGATGCCGGGAAGATGCGGGTCGCGAGGAAGTACGTCTTGCCGTGGCGCCTGTTGAGTTCACGACACAGCCGGTAGGCCTCATGCAGGCCGGGATCGATTCCGTCGAGTTCACCCATGAGTGATCGCACCCGCCTCCACTGCAGCTTCCGCCGGAATCGACGCCGCCCCGCCGTCACCGGTGACTTCGACCGAGATGCGTTCCGCGGCGAGGCGACCCGAGATGAGTACGGTCGGCACCCCTACGCCCGGAGTCGTACCGGATCCGGCGAGGACGAGGTTGTCGACGCCTTGCACGAGATTGGGGCGGCGGAAGGGCCCGGTCTGCCGGAACAGGTGTGCCGCCGAGAACGGGCTGCCGGCGAGCATGCCCCTGTCGGCCCAGGTCTGCGGGGTGTCGAGATGATCGACTCGCATGCCACTCGTCAGTTTCCGATATCCGCGATGTTCGAGGACCTGCTGGATCTCGCGCATGTACGGCTTGCCGAGGCGGTCCCAATCGAGCGGTGCGGAAACGAGATTCGGACAGGGTGCCAGCACCGAGACGGGCTCACACTCGACACCACCCCGCACGACCCGCAAGGACGGATCGGTCATGGCGGGGCGCGTGATGAGCAGTGACGGATCCGACATCAACCGGCCGTGGCCGCGCGGGGCCGTGATCCGTGCGAAGGTCTCCGACCATTGCGCACCGAAGTCGATGGTGTGGTGCGAGGCCGACGGCCAGGTCCGTGTCACGTCGATGGGAACCGTGCCGTGGAAGACGACGGCGGACGGCGATGCGACGGTGGCGTTCCGGCTGCGCTTGCGCGGCACGACACCGGCGCGGAGGAGCCACCGGTCGACCACCGGCAGATCCGGAGTGAGGACGAAGGCATCTGCGGTGAAGTGCCGGCCGTCGACGGTCCGCACACCGGTCGCGCGGCCGTCCTCGACGAGAAGTTCGGACACCTCGGCCCCGGTGTGCACCGTCCCGCCGTTGCGCACCAGTGCGTCCGTCATGGCAGCGGAGATGGTGGACATACCGCCCGACGGGAAGTACACGCCGAGCGAGGTGTCCATGTGCGCGATGGCACCGTAGACCGCGAGGGCTGTCGAGGGAGCCGTCCCCGCGTAGAGCGCCTGGAAGGTGAAGATCCGCCGGAGCCGGTCGTCCCGGACGTACGACGCGACACGCGATCCGAGACGGCCGAAACCGCCGAGCCGGACGAGGTTCGCGGTGTCGCGCAACGCCGAGCGCGACGACACGAGGTCGAGCGGCGAATCGAAGTTCGAGTCGATGTACCGGTCGAACTCCGCATCGAAGATCTCGGCGAGCCACCGGCGCAGTCTCCGATATCCGTCGGCTTCGTCGGGTCCGCACACCCGGGCGATCTCCTCGGTCATCGCCTCCGGATCGGAATACACGTCCAGGGCGGTGCCGTCCGCGAAGCGAGCGTGGTAACCGGGTGAGAGCCGGGTCAGGGTGAGCGCCGGGGTCGTCGAGTCGAAGGACTCACCGACGGCCGCGAGAGCATCGGCGATCAGATTCGGCATGGTCAGTACGCTGGCGCCGTTGTCGATGTCGTAGAGGTGACGACCGTCCTCGAACACCGGATACATACCGACGCGACCACCGACAGTGCTCTCGCGCTCGAGAACGACGACGCGTTTACCGGCTCCGGCCAGATGGAGCGCCGCGGACAGTCCCGCGAGACCCGCCCCGACCACGACGACCGATTCGACGGGACCACTCACGGACCTCATGCCTTTCCTCTCTGCATCCGCGGAGCCGTCTGCTCCGCGCGCGAACGCGCTTCCATGAACAACTGGAGAAAACCTACTGGTGGACGCGGACGCCGGTTCTCGTTCCGCCGGTGGTCGGAAGGGGACATGATCGGTCTCCTGTGGTCGTCGCCGGAGCTGGCGGATCGCGTATCGGGTTCTTCTCGGTCGGTTCGGGTGACGGACCTCACGCCGCCTCGTCCTGTATTCGGAGCCCGGTGGCGGGCGGATGGGTCCGGCTTCGGAAGCCCTCCCCGGCGGGTTCGGTCCCGTCGTCCGGACGACGCGATACGGTCGATATATGCCTGCCCGCAAGACCGCTGTGCTCCGTCGGCCGCCGGATACCGACGACTATGTCTACGAACCCGTCGAACGCCGCATCAGGGGTGAGTGGTTCGGCCGGCCCGTGGTCGACAGCACCCGGGCCGTGCTGGTGTGGGCACCGGGCAAGCCCGTCCCGTTCTATGCCTTCCCCCGCGAGGACGTGCGACTCGACCTGATCTCGGCCTCCGTGTCGCCGAGCCGCTCCCGGCAGGACGTCTGGCAGTGGTACGACATCGTGGTCGGCGATCAGCGGGCCTATTCGGCGGTATGCCAGTTGGACGTGGACGGACTCGACGATCGTCTCGTCTTCCAGTGGTTCCGGTACGGCGAGACCGGCCCCGGCGACGCCGTCGACGAGGGCGAACGATGGTTCGAGGAGGAGACCGAGGTGTTCACCCATCCACGCGATCCCTATCACCGTGTCGATGCGCTGCGCAGTTCACGACACGTGCGAGTGACCATCGACGACGTCGTGGTCGGCGACACCCGCAATCCCGTGCTCGTATTCGAGACGGGCCTTCCCACCCGCTACTACCTCCCACCCGAGGATGTCGATTTCGCGGTGCTGGAGGAGTCCGAGTGGCGGACGAGCTGCCCCTACAAGGGCACGGCGCGGTACTGGTCGTTCTCCGGCCCACCGCCGGCCGACAACGTCGCGTGGTCGTATCCCGAACCGTTCCCGGGCATGGAGGTCATCGAGGGATACGTGTGTTTCTACGATGACGCTGCGGAGATCACGGTCGAGGATTGAGTGCCGGCGCTTCGGCGCGACTCCTGGGAGTCATCGACGCAGCAGATGCGTGACCAGCCGTCCCCCTTCTTCGAGCGACATGTGCGGGAGATAGGCACGGCCGACCGCGAGACCGATGGCCGGCAGTGCCGCAGGGTCGGGAAAGACCATGTACAACGGCCGGTAGCGGGGTTGGAACTTCGCCTTGAACGCCAGCAACGACCGGAAGCCGTAGACCGGTTCGAGGGTGCGACCGAGCAGATCGAGCAGAGCATCGAGTGCGCCGCGATCGAGTCCCGAGGTGTCGTCCGCGCTCGCGAGCGGCGCGCCCGACAAGCTCAGAAATTCGAGTCCCTCTTCTCCGGCGGAGCGTGCCGCGGAGGCGATGAGGAATTCTATCGACGGCCGGAACCCGTCGGAACGCCGGCGCATGAAATCCAGTGTCAGGCCGACGATCTTCCCGTCCCGGTAGACCGGCATCCACGAGGTGACGGCGTGCAGGTGCTCGTCCGCGTCGACCGCGAGCAGCAGGCGGACCTCCGGGTCGCGCAGCTCGGCAAGTCCGCCGAGCGTGAATCCCATTTCGGGTAGCCCCTTGTCCGCGACCCATTCCTCGGAGATGTCGACGATCTGCTCGGTCACCGACAACGGCGCGGCGGCGAAGGTCGTCCATCTCGCCTCGATTCCCTCTTTCGCAGCGCGATTGAGGGCGGTGCGCACGTCCTGGAACTTCTTTCCCTTGAACGCGACATCATCGAGGTCGACGACCGTTTCCTCTGCCACCTGCAGGCAGGTCCAGCCATATTCCCCGGCGATCGCGGCGGTGTTCTCGTCCACCGAGTACAAGCACGGTGTCCAACCGTTACCGAAGCAGTAGCGCGCGAACTCGTCGACCGCCCCGGTGCGCGTCGCACGGTCGCCGACCGGATCCGCCGTCGTCAATGCGACGCCCGAGTACACCCGATACGCCACGGCATGCCGACCGTCGTCGCTGAACCAGTACCGGTTCCCCGCCCAGGTGGTCATCCACGACAGCGACCCCCCACCCGGATCACGCAGGAGTGCTCGGACGCGCTGCTCGTCACCGAGATCGATACCGAGGGGTGGAACGAGGAAGCTGCGCAGCATGAGAAGGCAGAAGACGAGCCAGACCGCCACACCGGTCCACTCGAACAACAGGGTCGCCGCGGTATCCAACGGCATCACAGGAGGATCGAAAAGTTGGAGATAGACGGGCGGAAGAAGCCGGCGGGGTGCGTCACGGAGCAACGTTCCGACCCCCGGATCGCGGTCGAACCCGTCGGCCACCAGCGTGCCCACCACCAGGTACACGACGAGTGCGATGCCGGCAGCGGCCGCGGTTCCGGCCCACACCCGGCGATAGATTCCCTCCGGGGCTCGGACGTCGAACAAGCGCCGCGTGGCCACCAGCACAGCGAGCACGGTGACCAGCGCGAGTAGGGGTGCCAGTTCGGTGTACACGGAACTGTGGCGGTGTGCCCCGTAGAGCAGCGAACGGGTCTCGTCCTGTTCGGTTACGCGGGCGACCGTGCTCGCGGCGGCCGCCGCGATGAGAACGACGTGCCCGGCCACCGACAGGAACCACCCCGCTCGTCGTCCGCGCCGTAGCCCTTCGGCGCCGATCAACAACACCAGGGAGGGCAGGAGGTTGGCCACGAGCGGCCCGATCCCCGACAAACGCAGGGCCTGCTGCCCCTTCCGGCACTCGTCGCGCAATGCCGGATCCGCGCACACGTCCACCAGTTCCCGGGGACTGTAGGGCACCTGGTCGAATAGTTCGCGCAGGGCGGACAGTGGACCGATCGAGTGCGGAGAGAACGCCGCGAAGATCGGGCCGAGTACACTCGCCGCGACGACCAGCGCGACGAGGGTGCGGCGCTCCCGGATGGTGCCACCGAGCACCGGACGGCGCAGACCGCGACCGAACAGCAGAGGCCCGGCGAGCAATCCGGCGAGCGCAACCGTCACCCGGTTCACGTCCTGCAGGTGCCCGGCGAACAGGGCGGCGGTCACCAGGAACACCAGCAGCAGGGCACGGATTCGGCGGCGCCACAGCGTGCGCATCGCGGCGGTGGACGCAAGCAACGTACCGAGCACCCAGGCCAGCGGGTCCTCTGTGAGGTGACTGTGCAGTTCCGCTCCCCAGAAGTTCGGCGCCAGCGACGCGGCCTGGGCCACCAGTAGCGCCAGCGCGGATCCCACCCCCTGGGAGACGACAGCGGCGATCGCGAATCGGCGACTGCCTATGCGACGTTCTACCGGCATCGCTACGCCGAGGATCGCTGCGCTTCCGAGCAGGTATTCACCGAGTCCGGATGCGAACAGTCCCGAGGTCCACAGGGTCCACAGGTGGCCGTCGGCGATGTTCGGAATCCCGAGCGACATCTGGGAAGCCGTGCCGTGCGACGGGCCGCTACGCACCGAACCGGTGACGACCGCGAGGAACCAGATCAGCACGAGCAGCCCGCACGAGACCGGCGCACGGAGGAGCGCGGTTCCGGGCCGGGATCGGGACATCAGTTGCCGAGCCCGAGCCGTTGAGCGAGCCATGACAGTTCCTTCTCGAGCGCTGCCGCCCACAGCGCGTAGTTGTGTGTTCCGGGGAGTTCGGTGAGATGGACATCCATGCCCGCGTCACGAGCCGCCGCGGCAAGGCTTTCCACCCCGGCACGGTATTCGGCATCGTCGGTCCCCACCACGAAAGCGCCCGCGGAATCCGGATAACGGTTGCGTCTCAGCAGATCGGCGGGGTTGTTGCGGGCAAAAGCTTCCGCGTCGCCCCCGAAGACGTCGCGAATCGTCTCGTCCCTGTTGCCGAGAGTGGGTTCGGCCTGCCCCGAGAAGTCGAGGAAGGTCGGATAGACGTCGGGGCGGGTGGTCGCGAGTTGCAGGGCGCACGTCCCGCCGTACGACAATCCGCCCACGGCCCACGCCTTCGGGTCGTCGTCGACCTGAAGGTGGTCCCGCACCCAGGCCGGCACGTCGACCGCAAGATAGGTGGCCGCATTACCGAGGCGCGAATCCACGCACAGCGGGTTGTCGAGCTGACCTCCCGTTCCGTCCGCGACCACGACGACCGGTGCCAGGCCTCGATGCTCGGCGGCGTAGGAATCCATGGTCTGCGTGAGGCGCCCACCCACAAGCCAGTCCTCCGGGCCACCGGGCTGTCCGGGGAGCAGGATCAGCACGGGGAGTTCGGGTCTCGGATCCGAGAAATATGCAGGCGGAAGGTAGACGCGGGCCTCCCGCGCCCGGAATCCCGAGACTGCCCCGGGGATCGTCACGGACGTGACCGCGCCGGTCGTAGGGAGGTTGCCCGGTGGCGACCATTCCGCCACCGATAGGGTCCGCGAGCTCGCGACAGAGGGGTCGTCCAGGGATACGGTGCGGTAGTCGGTGATGCCGAGGACGGCCCGCACGGTCGGATACGCGCCGTAGACCGCATCGATCCGACCGGCTGCGGCGATCACGACGACCAGCATGGCCGCAACGAGTCCACTTGCGGCCAGAGGCCGAGCCCGGTCGCGGCGGCGCGCGAACCAGCGTCCGATCAGTAGCGCTACGGCGAGCACTGCCACCCCCACCCACCCGTACACCACCCACGGCAGTCGGTCGGGGAACGGCTTCCACACCTTCTCGACCAGCAGTGCCGCGCCGGCGGTGACCACTATTGCCGCGATCACCGCAGCGGGGACGCCACGGACGAACCACGACCGCTTCCTGCGCGCGAGCAATACGATCAGGCCCGACACCACGAGAACGGCGAGCACCGCAACTGCCGCACGCGTGGTCAGAGGTAGGTCCAGCACCCACGCCGTGATCCCCGGCCAGGACATGAAGCTCAGTATGCGGACCACGGGGAACCGGCCGGGTGGAGAACTTGACTCTCTGATTCAGAAACCTGATTTGCGCGAAACGGAAATTTCGCTAATGTAAAACTTCATGACTGCAACTGCGCCCGGGGACTCTCGGAAGGTGACGAGTTCGCACCGCGAACGCAAACGCGCCCGCACGTGGACGGCGATCCATCTCGCTGCCGCAGACGCCGCAGCTCACCACACCCGCCTGGCCGACATCACCATCGACACCATTGCGGAACGAGCAGAGATCTCACCGCGAACCTTCTTCAACTACTTCAAGTCGAAGGAAGACGCCGTCCTCGGCCTGTGCTCCCCCGTCATCGACGACAGCATCGCCGACGAGTTCGACTTCGCGCCGTCCGACGACCTCGTCGAGAAGGTCGCGTTCCTGCTCCTGGCGGTGTTCCGTAGCGCGAACCGCCGTGCGATCGATTACGACGAGTACATCGCCCTGATGGATCGGCATCCCGAACTCGCGCGCAGGCGCTTCCAGCACATCGACGATGTGGAGGCGGTCGCCACCGAACTCGTCACCACCAGGTTGGCGACCACGCACCGCGTGGACGGAGCACTCGGACACGACAGCACCGTCGAGGACACCGCCGCCATGATCGTCACGGTCGCGGGTGCTCTCATGCGCTCCGCGATGCGCCCGCTGCTCACCGCACCGGCCAGAACGGAATCCGATTCCGAGTCGGTCCTGCAGCGCACCTGCGCACTCTTCCGGGAGGTCACACGGCGGTGAACGCTCACGATCCGGCCGAAAGGCCATCGGCGGCCGGGGAACAGACGACACCGCGCGTCACTTTCATCTTCGCAGGTCTCATGCTCGCGATGCTGGCCGCGTCTCTCAATCAGACGGTTCTGAATCCCGCCCTGCCGACCATCGTCGGCGAACTCCACGGTGTGGACCGGATGCTGTGGGTGATAACCGCCTACATCCTCGCCTCGACGATCATGATGCCCGTCTACGGCAAACTCGGGGATCTCTTCGGCCGCAGGCCACTGCTGCTCACCGCATTGACGATCTTCGTCCTCGGGTCCGTCCTCGGCGCGCTCGCCGGGGACATCACGTGGCTCATCATCGCCCGGGCCGTCCAGGGAGCCGGAGGCGGCGGTCTGATGGTGTTGTCCCAGGCCACCATTGCCGATGTCATTCCGGCCCGTCAGCGGGGCAGATATCTCGGAATCATGAGCAGCGTCTTCGCCGTGTCGTCGGTGGCCGGCCCCCTGCTCGGCGGATGGTTCACCGAAGGTCCCGGCTGGAGATGGGTGTTCTGGATCAACGTGCCGCTCGGTGCGATCGCCGTCGTTGCCGCGGTGGTCTTCCTGCGCCTGCCTCGCGTCTCCGGATCCGGTCGTCGGATCGACATTCTCGGCATGGCCGTACTGTCCGTTGTCACAACGCTTCTCGTACTCGTAGCGACCTGGGGCGGTTCGCAGTACCCGTGGACCTCGCCGATCATGCTCGCGTTGATCGCCGCAACTGTGGCGGGGGCGGTCCTGTTCGTCGCCGTCGAACGGCGCGCCCACGAACCTGTGATCGGTCTACATCTGTTCCGCGACCGCAACTTCGACCTCGTCACCGCTGCCGGACTCCTCATCAGCATCGCCCTCTTCGGCGTCGCCGCCTAC
Source organism: Rhodococcus sp. NPDC047139 (assembly GCF_040643435.1). Classification (NCBI taxonomy): domain Bacteria; kingdom Bacillati; phylum Actinomycetota; class Actinomycetes; order Mycobacteriales; family Nocardiaceae; genus Rhodococcus; species Rhodococcus sp. NPDC047139. The sequence goes on along the minus strand of NZ_JBEYUH010000003.1, from coordinate 216,549 downwards.
ATGCCCACCTACCTCCAGATGGTCGCGGGCAAGAGCGCCACCACCGCCGGCTTGCTGATGCTCCCCATGATGGGACCGATGTTCGTGACGTCGACGCTGGCGGGACGATTCGTGACGAGGACCGGTCGCTACAAACGGATACCCCTCGTCGGGTCGGTGCTCGTCACCGTCGGCCTGGTTCTCCTGTCCACCCTCGACGCGGAAACACCCCTGTGGATGCTGTGCTGCTGGCTCGCCGTGCTCGGAGTCGGATTCGGCACGGCGATGCAGATCCTCGTGCTGGTCGTGCAGAACTCGTTCCCCATCGAGGAAGTCGGCACCGCAACCGCGGGAAACAACTACTTCCGTCAGATCGGGGCGACCCTCGGTTCCGCCGTCGTCGGCAGCGTGTTCGCCGCACGTCTCGCCGGTGGACTGTCCGGCACCGGCGTCGGCGAGCCCGAGTCACTCACCCCCGCCACGGTTCAGGGCCTTCCCGACACCCTCCGGCAATCGGTCCTCGAGGCCTACAACGATGCACTCGTGCCGATCTACCTCTATATCGCACCACTCGTGATGGTCGCGGGGGTCCTGCTGTGTTTCGTCGTCGAGAAACCCCTCGCGACCACCATCGTGCGGAAGAACGATTCGGTCCCTACCGGCCCGGCAGCCACTGCATCGACTTGACGAGCGGGGCGAGCATCTTCGCCCACAGGCGCCGCGGGAGCCAGCGGGGACCGTCGAGGTCGAGCAGCCTGGTCGTTGCGACGGTCTGTGCCTCGGTGTATTTGTACAGGCCCTCCGCGCCGTGGCGGCGACCCATTCCGGAGATGCCCATGCCTCCCATCGGCGCACCGGTGCTGCCCCATGCCGGCGCGTATCCCTCGTCGACGTTCACGGTGCCCGCGCGCACCCGCGCCGCGATGGCCTCACCCTGCGCCTTCGTCGCGGCCCACACCGATGCGTTGAGTCCGTACTCGGTGTCGTTGGCCTGCCGGATCGCCTCCTCGACATTCTCGACCGGGTAGATCGACACCACGGGGCCGAACGTCTCGTCGCGATAGCACTCGGCGTCCTCGGGCACGTCGGTGAGCACCGTCGGTTCGAAGAACAGGGGGCCGAGATCGGGTCGGGCGTTCCCGCCCGCGACGACGGTCGCACCCTTGGCGACCGCATCCTCGACATGCCGGGTGACGGTCTTGACCTGGCTCTCGCTGATCAGGCAGCCCATCTCGGTGCCGAAGTCGTAGCCGGGGCCCAGCGACATCTCGCGCACCCGCGCCCCGAACATCCGGATGAACTCCGGGGCGATGGACTTCTCGACGTAGATTCGCTCGATCGAGATGCACAGTTGCCCCGAGTTGGAGAAGCACGCCCGCACTGCGGCATCGGTGACCTCGCGCAGATTCACACCCGCGGTGACGATCATGGGATTCTTACCGCCGAGTTCGGCGGAGAATCCGATCAGGCGGCGGCCGGCCTGCTCGGCGAGCAGACGCCCCGTCTCCGACGACCCCGTGAACATCAGGTAGTCGGCGTTCTCGGCGATTGCGCTACCCACCACGGGCCCAGGCCCGGGAACCACCGCGAAGACGTCGCGCGGCACACCCGCCTCGTAGAGCAGTTCGGCGACCGCGAGTGCACAGTACGGGGTCCGGCTGTCGGGCTTGAGCACCACGCTGTTGCCGGCGAGCAGGGCGGGAATCGCGTCCGACACCGCCAACGTCATCGGGTAGTTCCACGGCGCGATCACGCCGACGACGCCCTTGGGATGATGCAGGACGGTCGTCTTCGTCAGAACCGGCAGCATGCCCGTGGCCTTGCGCGGGCGCAGCAACTTCGGCGCTACGCGCGCGTAGAACCGCGCGGTCATCGAGATGTCGAGCACCTCTTCCTGAGCGGAGCTGCGCGACTTGCCGGTCTCGGCCTGTGCCATGTCCATGAGCTGCGCGCGACGGGCCAGCACGAGGTCGCGGTAGCGGTGCACGATCGCGGCGCGCTCGGAGACGGGCAGCCTCGCCCACGCTTCCTGTGCGGCGCGGGCCCGGGCGATTGCAGCCTTCGCGTCCTCGGCGGTGCCGACCGGCACGGTGGCCAGCTCCCGGCCCGTGAAGGCCTCGACAACGGGACGGGTGGGCCGCTCGGCGGCGTCGGGGATCGCGACGAGATCGGCAAGACGCTGGAAGGTCGCAGCGCTCGGAGCTGGCATGGTGCACCCCTACCGGTGAGTAGTACTTGCAGTTTCACCAAACCTACCCGGCGTGCGTGTGCGCTGTCACACAGGAAAGCGCCGGGTTACCTCGACCGCTCGACGGAGCGCTCCGGACCGGCATCGACGAGCCGCTGCGCGACCACCGAGAGCGTGACGTTGCTGTCCTGCGAGAGCTTGCGCAACAACTCGAACGCCGCGATGGCGTCGACGCCGAAGCGTTCCATGATCATCCCTTTGGCCTGTCCGATGATGTCGCGGGTCGCCAGAGCGGACGCGAACTGTCCCTGACTGCGCGCCGCGCTCATCGCGATCGCCGCGTGGGCGGCCAGGACCTCGGCCGTCGCCTCCCCGAGCGGGCCGAACGCCTCGGCCTCGGAGGAGAACATGTTGAGCGCTCCCATGCTCTCCTGCTCGACATAGAGCTGGAACGACAGGGCGCTGAGCACCCCGGCCTTCACGGCAGCCGCGGCGAAGCGCGGCCAACGCGACTCGGCGCGAAGATCCTCCGAGCGGACCACGAGGTACTTCAAACTCGCATCCAGACACGGCCCCTCACCGAACTGCTCCTGGATGTCGTCGAGATCCTCGGCAAGCTTCGATGTCGCAGCGAGGGATCGGAAATGTTGACGCCCGGTCACGATGAGGATGTCGGCACAATCGGCCCCGTCCACGAGCTCGACTGCCGCCGCGGTCACGCCACGCAAGGTCTCGTCGAGATCCGTCGGATGATAGAAGCCCCGCGCGAGCTGTGCCATACGGCGTCCGATATCGCCCGCTTCGGACGAAACTGTCATCGAGACATCTCCTTCTCCGGTGGGCGAGATCACGCCCGGCAGAGCCGACCGCGGGTGTCACTCGCCGCTTCGGCAAGCACTGCACGATGGCTCCACCTCTGGAACATACTTTCCGGCCGATCCGCCTCGCTAGGCTGTACGGGTGGACCCGCCGGTGACCCGGTATCTACCCCGCGACGGCCACAATCTGGCCTACGGGGTCGTCGGCACGGGCCCGTCCGACGTCGTGTGGTTCTTCGAGGTCCAGATGCACCTGGATCTGTTGTGGACCGATCCGTACATGCACTCCCTCTTCGAGCGCGTCACCACGTACTCGCGGGCCGTCTACTTCCAGCGCCGGGGCTTCGGCCTCTCCGATCCGATCGACCACGTCCCCACGATCGAGCAGCAGGCGGAAGACGTCCTCGCCGTCATGGACGCCGAGCAGATCCGGCACGCCACGCTCGTCGGAATCCACAGCACGTGCGGGGCACAGGTGCTCGTCGCGGCGACCGCCCCCGAACGCGTCGATGCATTGATGTTGATTGCTCCGTGCTGCGAACCGCTGCTCGATGCCGACCGGCCACCGCACGGCTGGACGGAGGCCGAGGCGAACGAGGCCGTCGAGCTGTGGAGGGACGCCGTTCGGCACTGGGGTGAGGGGTACACGGTGGCTCTGACCGATTCGCACATCGACAGCCCCTACAACCGCCGGCTGATGGCGATGCTCGAGCGTTGCTCCGCGTCGCCGAGCACGATGAGCGCGCACCTCGAGGCGAGCATGCGGATCGACTACTCGTACGCCCTGCGATCGGTGCAGTGCCCCACCAAGGTGGTACTGATCTCCGGAGGATCGATACCGGTGGGTCCGGCGAGATATCTTGCAGATCTGCTGCCGCACGGAGAACTGGTGATCACGCGCCCGTCACCCCGTGGTGCCGCGCTGGGCGAGGCGTGGGCGCAGGTGCAGACCATCGTCGAGGAACTCGTCCGTGGATCCGTCCCACCCGCAGAAGCCCGCCGTCGCTTCGCGGCGACCCTGTTCACCGACATCGTCGGGTCCACCAAGCTTCTTGCCCGCATCGGAGACACGTCGTATCGAGCGTTGCTCGAGCGGCACGAACGCGATATCCGGTTCGCGGTAGCCGAGGCAGGCGGGCAGCTGATGAGCACCGTCGGAGACGGCACGTTCAGCCTGTTCGACGGTCCAGTGGCCGCCGTGCAATGCGCCGCGCGGATCATCGACGATGCACGGCGTCTCGGCTTCGAAGTGCGCGCCGGGGTACACGCCGGCCCCGTCGAGCCGACGGGGACTGACGTCACAGGTCTGACCGTGCACGTCGGCGCGCGCATCGGCGCCGCCGCCCGTCCTGGAGAAGTGCTCGTCTCACGTCACGTGCGTGAACTGGCCGGCGGGTCGGGACTGCAATTCGCCGACAGGGGTACGCGCCGGCTCGCCGGCGTTCCGGGCAGGATCCAGCTCTTCGTCCTGACCGGCGGGCAATCTACGCTGCATGCGCCACGGAAACGAGCAGCTCTCAACGTTTTCGATCGCGCTTTCCTGGGGATGGCGAGACGCACGCCCGGAATGCTGCGTTCCGCTGCCGCCTACGCGAACACCCGGCAGCGGCGCTCCGCCGACTGAGGTGCCGACGGCTCACGACCCGACCTCGCTCACCCGATCGACGCTTTCGGGTCCGGCTCACGTTCTACCCACCCATATAGAACGCGCTCGTCCGGTCCGCGGCGGCGCGCGCCTGTCGGGGATCCTCGCCGCCGACGATATCGGCGTCGCACCAGGCCGCACTGCCGTCCCGGACGAACTGCAACCCCTCTTCCGACATCGACCAGGACATGAATTCGTCCGGATCCACCGCCTCTCCTGAGCCGATGTACAGTTCGAGGCCGAGAAGCGCCTGATCCCAACCGATTCCGACCGCACCCGGTCCGTACTGCTGCCAATGCTCATCGGGGTAGGCGATGTGCGAGAGTTCGAGCCGCGCGCGGCCTCCGGGCTCGGAAAGAATCGAGACCTCGATCCAGCTGACCCTGCCAGCGAATTCCCAAGTAGCGGTGAACATCCGAGGAGGATCGCAGGTGAGGATCTCACCATCCGCGTTGCCCTCGAGCTGATATCGCCCGCCGACTTCGAGGTCGCCCTCCACAGGCAGGAACCAGCGTGGGATACGCCGCGGATCGGTGCAGGCCTCCCACAGATCCTCGACACTCGTGCGATAGCTGCGGGAGACGGTGACAACCTTCGCTTCGCGCCCGTCGACGGTTCGGTGACCGACTGTGCGGCGGTTGGTCTCATTGCTCGTGATCACGTTCTTCATGAGGATTTCCTTCTGTCGTCGGAGGTACGGACCGCGGGCGGGACTGCGTCCCGGCCCCGCCGCTCACGCCGGCCGCGCACGATCTCGGTCTCCAGCGCGTCGAGCGATGTACACGTCGGCGGATGCAGACGAGCGAGCCAGTCCTCGAGCTCCACGAGGACAGCAGGGTCGAGTTCGTAGAAGCGGCGTGTGCCGTCCTTGTGGACGACCGCGAACCGCTGGTCGCGCAGGATCTTGAGGTGTTGCGAGACCGCCGGCTGGGAAATGGAGAACTCGTCGCCGATCGTCGCGACGATATCGCCGGCCGTTCGTGCGCCGTCGGTGAGCAACTCCAGAATCCGGCGTCGAACCGGGTCGGCGAGGACCTCGAACCCGTGCATGGCTCCAATATATAAGTTCGAACTTATATTCACCAGTGGAATCGCCCATATTCCTAGACTGAAACCATGACGACACCGACGCGCGTCTCCGAGGAAAAGATCGACCGAGGCGTCATCGACAACCGGTCACCTTCCGTCGCCCGTCTCCTCCTGGATCGGGTGGCCGCCACCCCCGACGCCGAATCCTTCCGCTTCCCGGACGGCGCCGACGGCTGGACGTCCGTCACATGGGCACAGACCGGTGAGCGGGTGCAGCTGCTGGCGGCCGGACTGATCTCGCTGGGTATCGAAGCCGAGGATCGAGTGGCGCTCGCGTCGTCCACCCGGTACGAATGGGTGCTCGCCGACCTCGCGGTGATGTGCGCGGGCGCGGCGACGACCACCGTTTACCCGACGACACATGCTGGGGACGTCGCATTCATCGTCTCCGATTCCGGCAGCCGGATCGTCATCGCCGAGGATGCCGGGCAGGTCGAGAAACTCGTGAGCTGCCGAGGCGATCTCCCCGACGTCATGAAGGTCGTCGTCATCGACGGCCCCGGCGACGGTGACTGGATCATCAACTTCGACGAACTCGCCGAACTGGGTCGCGGCCTGATCGCCGAGAACCCCGATGTGGTGACGAACCGCGTCCGCACCATCGGCCCCGACCACCTGGCCACCCTCATCTACACCTCGGGCACCACCGGCAAACCGAAGGGCGTTCGCCTGCCCCACTCGGCGTGGACCTACGAGGGCGCCGCCATCGATTCGCTGCGCATGCTCGGCCCCGGCGACCTGCAGTATCTGTGGCTGCCCCTGTCCCACGTCTTCGGCAAGGTCCTGCTCACACTCCCCCTGCAGATCGGCTTCCCCACCGCAGTGGACGGACGCGTCGACAAGATCGTGGAGAACCTCGCCGTCGTCCGCCCGACCTTCATGGGTGCGGCCCCGCGCATCTTCGAAAAGGCCCATGCTCGCGTCGAGGGCATGATGGAAGAGGAAGGCGGCGCCAAGAAGAAGATCTTCGACTGGGCGGTAGGTGTGGGCCGGAGGGTGTCGCAGGCACGCCAGGCCGGCAGGTCACCCGGTCTGCTCGACAATCTGCAGCACGGCCTCGCCGACAAGCTGGTCTTCTCCACCATCCGCGAACGATTCGGTGGCCGGCTGCGCTTCTTCATCTCCGGCTCGGCAGCGCTGAACCCCGAGGTCGGTGAGTGGTTCGACGCCGTGGGTATCCCCGTTCTCGAGGGTTACGGTCTCACCGAGACATCGGCGGCGTCGTTCGTCAATCGCCCCTACGCCAACCGGATCGGCACGGTGGGCTGGCCGATCCCGGGTACCGAGGTCCGCATTGCCGAGGACGGCGAGGTACTGGTCAAGGGCCCGGGTGTGATGACCGGCTATCACAACCGGCCGGATGCAACCGCGGAGTCGCTCTCCGACGACGGGTGGTTCAGCACCGGCGACATCGGGAGCCTCGACAGCGAGGGCTATCTGCGGATCACCGACCGCAAGAAGGACATGTTCAAGACATCGCAGGGCAAGTACGTCGCCCCATCGTCGATGGCAGCGACTTTCAAGGGCATATGCCCGTATGCGTCGGAAATCATCGTCTACGGCGAGGGGAAACCCTTCTGCGTGGCCCTGGTGGCCTTGGATCCGGAGTCCGTCGGCGAATGGGCACGCAAGAACGGCATGGACGCCTCCTCGCTCGGAGAGATCGCGCGGCACGAGAAGACCCACGAACTGATCGCCGGCTACATCGACGAATTGAACCTCCAGCTCAACCGGTGGGAGCAGATCAAGAAGTTCACGATCCTCGAGCGCGAACTGTCGGTCGAGTCCGGCGATCTCACACCGAGCATGAAGTTGCGCCGGAGGGTGGTCATCGACAACTTCGGGGACAGGCTCACCGCTCTGTACGCGTGACGGCCTATCCTGGTAACCATGATTAGTAGTGCACGACCGAATTTTCTCCAGCGGATCGGTTACCTGTTCGGTCGCACGCTGCCGCCCGAGATGCGGGAGTGGGTTCGCGACGACATCCTCGGTCCCGGCGGCTCACGCCGGTACCTGCTGCGATGGAACCTGCCGGTCATCCCGCTCCTCATGCTGTTCCTGCTGATTCCCGGTCCGGTGTGGATCCCCGTCTCGATGATGCTGTTGTTGCTGCTGCCGTGGACCTACTTCTCGGTCGCCCTGATGCCCGTCTGGCAGCGGCACCGGCTCCAGCAGCACGGCATCGATGCGGAACTACTCAGCGCGAAGGCACGCGCACGCGCCGCGCGCGAACGCGAGGACTACGAACGGCGTTTCGGCCGCGCGTCCTGATCCACCGGACGGTCTACGAAAGCACCTCGATGAGGGTGGTCTCGTTGTCGTCGGTCATGTAACGCTCGACACTGTCCAGGTGCTTGCGCCAGAACGCCTCTGCCGTCCCGGGCTCCCCGCGCCGAAGGATCCGGACGAGCTTCCGATTGGCACGCAGCGCCACAGCAGCGCCGGGCCCGGATGGGCGACTGCGTTGCGATATGAACAGCGCGGCATGGGCATCCATGATGTCGAGCAGCATCCCGGCGAGGACATCGAGGGTGTGGTTTCCGCCGAGTTCCATGATCGTGCGGTGCACCTCCACGTCGTATTTCGCGAAGGCATGCGGATCGTCGAGCACTTCTTCGCCCCGTTCGACGACGGCTGCGAGCCGGTCGACACAATCACCGGCCTCGGCCGCGAGCAACCCGACTGCCGCAACCTCGATCTCGGTGCGGGCGCGATAGACGTCGGCGAGCGGAACTCCCCGGTACTGCAGTAGGAGGCCGGTGTAGCGCGCCATGGTCGATCGGTCGGGCGCCTGTACGCGGGCGCCCCCGTGCGCTCCCCGCAGCACCGTGATGATGCCCTCGGATTCGAGGATGCGGAACGCCTCGCGCAGGGTCGGGCGCGACACCCCGAAGCGTTCCATCAACGTTGCCTCGTTGGGTAACGGTTCTCCGGCTTCGAGTTTGCCTGTGATGATCTGCCGGCGGAGGTCTGCGGCGATGAGTTCCCCGGCCTTGGGAACCCGAACGACCGTCGAACCTCCGGCGAGTGGCATGTCCCCATCCTGTACTTCTCGTGGCGAACCGGTCGCGTAAGGATACAAGAATCTACCGAATTCGCTTCTCCGGAAGATCACGTGGACGAACGCGAGCCATCGCCGCCGACCGCCCCCCGAGCGACGCACGACACACGCCTATCCTCACACTATGAGCGACGCAACCGCATTCACGGCCACCGCCGACCTCGCCGACGAGATCGGCCCGGACATCCGCAGCTGCGACACGCAGTTCGTCCAGTTCGGCGGACGCACCGAGTTCGCCGGGCCCATCACCACCATCCGCTGCTTCCAGGACAACCTGCTCGTCAAGCAGACCCTCTCCGAACCGGGTAACGGCGGGGTGCTCGTCGTCGACGGCGGCGGCAGCATCCACACGGCCCTCGTCGGCGACATCATCGCCGGTCGTGGTGTCGACAACGGGTGGGCCGGGGTGATCGTCAACGGCGCGGTCCGGGACTCGGCGATCCTGCGCACCCTCGACATCGGCATCAAGGCCCTCGGCACCAATCCACGCAAGAGCACCCAGACCGGTTCCGGGGAGAAGAACGTGCCTGTCGAGATCGGCGGCGTGACGTTCAACCCCGGTGAGATCGTCTACAGCGACTCCGACGGCGTGGTCGTCCGCGCCGAGAACTGACCGCCTGCACCGAGCGCGCGGGTCACGACGTCAGCCGTCGTTCGCGACCCGCGCGCTCGCCCCGGCGAGTTCCACCACGTCTCCGACCTTCAGCTGACGGCCGCGGCGCACCTCCACCTCCCCGTTGACCGACACCAGGCCGTCGGCGATCAACTCCTTGGCCTCGGCGCCCGACTCGATGAGACTTGCGAGCTTCAAGAACTGACCGAGCCGGATCGACTCGTCACGGATCGGTACATCGAATGCGTCGGACATGGCTCCCATTGTCCCCGACACTGGATCCATGGCCCGCCCCAGCATCATCTGGTTCCGACGCGACCTGCGACTGAACGATCTCCCGGCCCTGCTGTCCGCCACCGAGGACACCGACGAGGTGGTCGCCCTGTTCGTTCTCGACGACGCTCTGCTCCGTCCGTCCGGGACCCGTCGCCGGGCCTTCCTCATGGGTTGCCTTCGGACCCTCGACCGGGATCTCGCAGGACGGCTGCTCGTCGTGCACGGAGACCCTGTGACGGTGGTGCCGGCGGTCGCTCGAGAGTTCGATGCGTCCGCCGTCCACATCAGTTCCGATCACGGGCCGTACGGCACGCGGCGCGATCGGGCGGTCTCCGAGGCGCTCGGTGACGTTCCGCTGGTAGCCACCGGTTCCCCCTATGCCGTCACCCCCGGCAGGGTGACCAAGTCCGACGGAACTCCCTACAAGGTGTTCTCGGCCTTCCGGCGCGCCTGGAACGACCACGGATGGCACACGCCCGCGGCAACCGATTCGGGCACGGCCGACTGGGTCGATCCAGGAAACTTCTCCTCCCGCGTCCCGATCCCCGACGAGCAGAACGAGTCGCCACTGCCCACGGGTGAACTCGCAGCCACTACACGGTGGCGCAAATTTCTCGACGGGGCCCTCGCCCGATACGCCACCGACCGGGACCGCCCGGCGCTCGACGGCACGAGCGGACTGTCGCCCTATCTGAAGTTCGGTTGCATCCATCCGCGGACTCTGCTGCACGACCTGAGGAACCGATCGGGCGAAGATGCTGTCACCTTCCGCAGTGAACTGGCATGGCGCGACTTCTATGCCGACGTCCTGTACCACCGGCCGGAGACGGCCCGCACCAATTACAACCGCGATTTCGATGCCCTCGCTTACGATTCCGGACCGGACGCCGACGCCCTGTTCGCGGCGTGGTGTGAAGGCCGCACGGGTTTCCCGATCGTGGACGCCGGAATGCGGCAACTCCTTGCCGAGGGCGCGATGCACAACCGGGTACGCATGATCGTCGCGTCGTTCCTCACGAAGGATCTGCACCTGCCGTGGTGGCGTGGAGCTCGGCACTTCATGAGGCATCTCGTGGACGGCGATCTCGCCTCCAATCAACACAACTGGCAGTGGACCGCGGGCAGCGGAACCGATGCCGCCCCCTACTTCCGCGTGTTCAATCCGACTCGGCAGGGCGAGAAGTTCGATCCGACGGGTGAATACGTGCGGCGCTGGGTACCCGAACTGCGGAGCGTCGACGGGGTTCGCGTGCACAGCCTGCCCGACGGCCCCCCGGACGGATATCCGGAACCGGTCGTCGATCACGCACACGAACGTCGGGTCGCTCTGGGCAGATACGAGCGGATTCGCTCACCCCGATGAAGAATACGGCGAAACGACCCATCCGATCGTAGCGGCGCTCCGAACAACTTCTGGACGGACAACCTGTTCGCCGTAACCTCACGAAAGGACACCGCAATGCGAGAACTCGTCGAGACCGTGTTCATGGCAATCCACACCCCGCTCGTCGACGGTTACCTGTTCCTCCTCAGCGTTCTTCCTGCTTGAGTGGTGGCGGCGCCGGATTTTCCGTTCCGGCGCCGCGACCCACCGGAACAGTGTCGGCAAGGTGAGGAGACAGCATGGGTATCGAATTCTCGAGCGTGGTCGACGAATCACGCCGAGAAGTGTTCGATTGGCACTCCCGTCCCGGTGCCATCCTCCGACTCGTTCCCCCTTGGCAACCCATGAACGTCATCGCCGAAGCCGACTCCCTCGAGTCCGGCACCGCAGTCCTCGGCCTCCCCGGTGGGTTGCGCTGGGTCTCCCGGCATGATCCCGACCGTTACGATCCGCCCGCACTTTTCGTCGACGAGCTCTCGCACGACGGCCTCCGCTCCCGTCCCGCCACCGTGATTCGGTCGTGGCGCCACGAACACCACTTCGACGCCGTCGACAGGTTCCGTACGCGTGTCACCGACCGCGTCGACACGCCCGTACCGGGTCGCTTGCTCACACAGACCTTTCGTTACCGCCATCGTCAGCTCGCCGAGGATCTCGCCAGTCATCGGTGGTCCCACGCGCAGGGCATCCGGCCCGCGACCGTCGCCGTGACCGGCTCGAGCGGGTTGGTGGGCACCGCGCTCACGGCTTTTCTTTCCGCGGGCGGTTACCACGTGATCCGGCTGGTCCGACGACCACCGAAGCGATCGGACGAGCGACGGTGGGACCCTTTCGATCCGGCACCCGACCTGCTCGAAGGTGTCGACGCCGTCATCCATCTGGCGGGCGCGTCGATCGCGGGACGGTTCACCTCCGCACACAAGGCGGCGATCCGGGACAGCCGGATCGAACCGACACGCCGACTGGCCGAACTCGCCGCGAGGACTCCCAACGGTCCCGCTACCTTCCTCTCGGCGTCCGCGATCGGGTTGTACGGCTACGACCGGGGCGACACGCCCTTGGACGAGCAGGCCTCACGCGGAACAGGATTTCTCGCAGATGTGGTCGCCGACTGGGAAGCAGCCGCGCATCCTGCGGAGAAGAAGGGTCTACGGGTCGTGCACGTGCGCACCGGCATCGTCCAGACGCCTCGCGGAGGGACCCTGCAATTGATGCGTCCGTTGTTCGCGAGCGGTCTCGGAGGACGCCTCGGGGACGGCCGGCAATGGTTCTCGTGGATCGACATCGACGATCTCGTCGACGTCTACCACCGCGTACTCACCGACCCGAGAGTGGCGGGTCCGGTGAACGCCGTTGCACCGCAGCCTGTGCGGAACGAGGACTACACGCGAATCCTGGCGTCGGTGCTGCACCGGCCTGCCTTGCTTCCCGTTCCCGGATTCGGGCCCAGGTTGCTGCTCGGCGACGAGGGTGCGCGTGAGGTCGCGCAGGCAGACCAGTTCGTCGTTCCGAAAGCCTTGCTCGACGTCGGATACCGATTCCGGCGACCCGACCTCGAAGCATCGCTTCGTCATCAACTCGGACACATCCTGGAAGAGCCGTGAGCGACATCCGAATCCTCGTCACCGGCGCAACCGGTTACATCGGTGGCCGGCTCGCCCCGCGTCTGCTCGAAGCGGGTTACCGGGTGCGGGTGTTCGCCCGCAATCCCGACAAGCTGCGGGATGTGCCCTGGGCGAGCGATGTGGAGATCGTCCGCGGGGACCTCGACGACCCCGGCTCTCTGCGAGAGGCCTGTCGCGATATCGACGTCGTCTATTACCTGGTCCACTCGATGGGTGGTGGTGAGGAGTTCGTCGACGCGGAGAAGCGGTCCGCGCAGAACGTCGCCGATGCGGCGCGCAGCAGCGGTGTCTCACGCATCGTGTACCTCGGTGGGTTGCACCCCGATTCGGGTGATCTGTCGCCACATCTGTACTCGCGCGCCCAGGTCGGGCGCATTCTCCTCGAATCCGGTGTACCGACACTCGTGCTGCAGGCCGGTGTCGTGATCGGTTCGGGTTCCGCATCTTTCGAGATGATCCGGCATCTGAGCAACCGGCTGCCGCTGATGACGACCCCGCGATGGGTGAACAACAGGATCCAACCCATCGCGGTGCGCGACGTCCTGCACTATCTGGTCGCTGCCGCCGAGGCACCCCTCCCCCACAGCCGGGCCTACGACATCGGCGGCCCCGATGTGCTGCGGTACGGGGAAATGATGCAGGAGTACGCCCGAGTCGCGGGACTGACGAAACGGCGGATACTGGTCCTGCCCGTTCTCACACCGAGGCTCGCCGGCTTGTGGATCGGGTTGGTCACCCCGATCCCCCCGGCTCTCGGACGCGCGCTGATCGAATCACTGTCCACCGATGCGGTGATGAGAAATCACGACATCGACTCGATCATCCCACCACCGGCATCCGGCCTGACCGGCTATCCGGATGCGGTGCAGCTGGCGCTGGGCCGCCTCGAGAGCGGCGAAGTGGAGACGACCTGGACGAACGCATCCCCCGTCGGTGCGCCCGCCGATCCCCTGCCCTCCGATCCGGACTGGGCCGGAGAGGTCGTCTTCACCGACGAACGGTCACTCGAGTCCGATTCCTCCGCCGAGAAGGTGTTCGCTGTCGTCGAGAGCATAGGTGGTGAGAACGGCTGGTATTCCTTCCCCCTGGCGTGGACCGTGCGGGGCTGGCTCGATCGGCTCGTCGGCGGGGTCGGACCCGATCGGGGCAGACGTCATCCGAAGACTCTGCACACCGGTGACGCCCTGGACTTCTGGCGTGTCGAACGCATCGAACGCCCGAAATTGCTGCGTTTACGCGCGGAGATGCGCGCGCCCGGCCGGGCGTGGCTGGAATGGCGGGTCGAACCCCTCGATTCGGGTCGATCGCGGTTGCATCAGCGGGCGGTCTTCTTTCCACGCGGAATCGCCGGCAGGCTCTACTGGTACGCACTGCTTCCTTTCCACGGCATCATCTTCCGCGGAATGCTCGAGAACATCGCCGGCGCTGCCGGCAGGTGACACTCGCGGCGCTGCCGGCAGGTGACACTCGCGGCGCTGCCGGCAGGTGATCGGGGCACGAAATCGGGGGTGTGCGCGAACCTTCCTCCAATTCGCACACACCCCCGGTCACTGCCGGACGATCAGACGGTGCAGAGCGGCCTGATGTCCTGCTTCCCCTCGGTCGTCGGCGAGGTGAGCATCAGGCACGAGTTGTACCCACTCGCCTCGACGACACCCCGGATCTCGCGCCATGCCTCGTCGCTCACAACGGGAGAACGGGACAGGACGAATCCGGAAATGCGTGTCGGGTCACCGACGAATGCCCACGAGTAGTCGTCCGCGAGGTACGTGACGATGTAGTTGCTCGGACCGTCGAGGGAGTCCTGGAACGGCACACCCGGGAACGAAACATGCAGCGACGCGGTCTCGTTCACACGGGCGTTCCCTACGATCCCGCGCCGTTCCCCGGTGATCGTGGTGCACGAGTTCTCCACGCGCACATTGCGTTCGTCGATCAACGTATAGAACGCCGTCGTATCACGTACGCAATCGATGTTGAAGGGAGCGGGATTGGCGGCGAGCTGGTACCACAATCCCACGTACCGGTTCACATCCAGCTGCTGGACCGGGGTGAGGGGCGCCGCAGCGGCGGGCGCGGCGAACAGGAATGCGCTTGCGGCGGCGATGAACGCCGCCGCAAGCCCCCGAACGCCGTGTCGGGACCAACGCATACTTCTACCTTTCGTCGACCGGTTGTCTGCCACTTCGGCATGCGGAGATGGTGTGCATGCGGTTACTGCTGCGGGGTGAGGACGGTGTCGATGAGGTACACGGTGCCGTTCTCGGTCGCGATACCACCGCAGATCACATTGGCGTCGTTGACGGTCCACGTCTCGCCTTCACCGGCAACCTCGACGGTTCCGCCCTGGACAGTGGTCTGCGTGCCTGCGACGTCCTCGATGGTCAGGTTTCCGGGCACGACATGATAGGTGAGGATGTCGGTGAGCATTCCCGAATCCGTCTGGAGTGTCTGAATCGTTTCGGGAGGCAGAGCCGCGAACGCGTCGTCGACCGGCGCGAAGACGGTGAACTCGCCGCCGTTCAGGGTATCGACCAGGTTCACTTCCGGGTTGAGCTGCCCGGAGACGGCCTGGGTGAGGGTCGTCAGGATCGGCACGTTGCCGGCGGCCTCGACGATGGTCTGGTTCGCGAGTTCCTCGACCGAGGCCGGACCGGTCGGGTTCGCTGCAACGTAGTCGGCACACCCCGGGCCGACGGGAGCGGCCGCAGCAGCTGCGGATCCGGTTGTCTCCGTGGTGGTCTCCGAGGTTCCCTCCGTTTCCATCGTCTCTTCGACGGTCTCCTCGATCGTGACGTCCTCGGTGGTGGTGTCCGTTCCCGAGTCGTCGGAACACGCTGCGACACCCAGCAGGGACATCGCTCCGATTCCGACGAGGGCCAGGCTCTTACGCGCGGTGATCTTCATGATTGTGATTCCCTTCGTAGGGGCCGTGACCGGAAACGGCCACGTCGATCAGGTGTGTCATCGGTCATTCGAACCTCTGGACGGCGCGGATGGGTCGGATCGAAAGAATTTTTTCCGGATCGGTATCCGCCCGGAACCCATCCGGGTCGAGGTCTGCTCCGAATGCAGGTCATGGACAACTTCTCGGATCCCCTACCGGCGCACGTGCTCGTGCTGCCCGGTGGGTGTCCGGTCGGCACCACGCGGCCACGTCCGTGGCATCCGTCCCAAATGCGCATGCACCTGTTCGCCGACGCACTGCGTAGGCGGCTGACCCGGCACGACATCGCAGTCGATGTCGTCGACTATCGATATCGTGGGTGGAACGACGACCACATGAGCCCGGTCCGGGACGGTCTGCGGGCGATCGAGTCCGTCACGCGGCGCCGTGGAAACGTCCGGCTCGGGCTGGTCGGGCATGCGATGGGTGCGCGGGCGATCGCGCATCTCGCGACTCAATCCGGCGTGGAGTCCCTCGTCGCGCTGGCTCCGTGGTGGCCGGCCGACGACGCCGATCTGATTCCGGCCGGTCGGCACCTGCTTGTCGCACACGGCACCGAGGACACGTGGACCGATCCTCGGATGGCTCAGAGTCAGGCGATGGCAGCGCGGGACAGGGGTGTACGCGCGCGGTGGAGGCCCCTGCCCGGAGGCGGGCATTTCCTACTCAGCGATCCGCGTTGGTGGGCCGACACCACTGCCGATTTCCTGACGTGCACACTGTCGGGGAAACCGACCACGTGTCCCGGAGACGACCATGCCTTCTGACCTCCCCCGCGCCGTCGCGATGATCGGCAACGATGTCGAGTTCCTCAACGGCCAGGGCACGCCGACCCCGGCGATCTACCGCACCTTCGTCCGTCACGCGCAAGGCCCGGCCGAACGGCCGTCACTCGAATATCGCGGCTACAGCTGGGTCATCGATGTCGACCGGACACCGTCGGCACCGTGGTGGTTGCGCATGATGATGCGATTCGAGCCGTGGGATCACTTCGTCGCCAGCGATTCCGACACCTTCCGCGGGCGGGTCGAGGACCAGCTCGTGGCCGACGGAGTCCGGGTGCCGGGTGGCCGGATCACGGCGCTGCTCAATATCCGGCGTGTCGGTTTCGGGTCGGATCCGTTGAATCTGTTCTGGTGTCATGCGCGAAACGGTTCGCTGGCATGTGTGGTCGCGGAGGTGCACCCGCGCCGGGGCGGACGGCACTGCTACACCCTGCGATCCGACGAGATCGACATCGTCGCCCGCGACGGCGACATGTTCGCGGTGTCGGTCGCTGTGCGGCGGCCCGGCGTCCCGGTCTTCACCGCGACCGTCAGTGGTGAGCGGTTGCCCGTCCAATTGTCGACGGTCTTACGCGCGCGGATGTGGATGGGGTGACGCTCATGGTGGACACGGTTGCCTTGAGTGGAGGGAACGTCCCGGCTAGGCTTTCCCTCGATGAGCGGATTGAGCCGGTGACCGGCATCGGAGGCCACACCGATACCCTCGGCGAACTGCTCGAGCGGGTGGCCCGGCAGGACCCGACGGCCTTCGCCGAACTGTACGACGCGACGCGTGCCCGCGTATTCGGCATGGTGCTGCGGGTACTGCGCGATCCCGGCTACAGCGAGGAGACCACCCAGGAGGTCTACCTTCAGGTGTGGCGATCGGCGGCGAACTACGATCCGCGCCAGGGTTCCGCATTGGCGTGGATCATCACGCTTGCGCACCGGCGGGCGGTCGATCGGGTCCGAAGCGAACAATCCGGAGCCGACCGCGAGGCGCACTACGGTTCGACGAACGTCGACGCCGCCTTCGATTCGGTGAGCGAGGAGGTCGCGCAGCGCGACGATCGTCGCCGGGTGAACGAGTGCCTGGGTTCACTCACCGAGCTGCAGCGACGTTCGGTCGAGCTCGCCTACTACCGAGGCTTTACATACAACGAAGTGGCAGAAGAACTTTCGTCCCCTTTGCCGACCGTCAAGTCGCGCATCCGGGACGGTCTCAAACGATTGAAGAATTGTCTGGGGGTGACCGTCGATGGCGAATGAGATGAGCGATTCCTCCCGCGATCTACTCGACATGGCACCCGTTCTCGCATTGGATGCCGTCACGCCCCGCGAGCGCCAGGAGATCTCCGGACTGCTCGCGGACGCCGATCCCGAGGTGGCCGCGCGGTTTACCGCCGAAGTGCGCGAGATCCACGAGACTCTCGCGGCGATGTCCGTCGGTACCGCGACCGAACCACCGGCCGAACTCAGGGTGCGACTGCTCGATCTGGTCCGCGCCGAGTTGAGTGCGAAGTCGCCCACCGAGGATCGGGGGGCGCCGGATACGACGCATCCGGCACAGGACGATGCTGTTCCCCCGCCGATATCGCTCGACGAACGCCGCCGGGGTCGCCGCCGGAACTTCCTGCTCGCGGCGGCCGCCGCCGTGATCATTGCGATCGGCGGCATCGCGGTGGCCGGTCAGTGGGGGCCCCAGTCGACGCCTGCCACGAGCGAGCGTGTGTTCGCCGCCGAGGATGTGCAGACCTCGTCCGGTGTACTCGACGGTGGCGGCACCGCGACCGTGGTGTTCTCCAAGGAGGAGGACGCGGGCGTGCTGGTGATGAACAACGTCGCGCCGCCGGCCGAAGGCAGTGTCTACCAGATGTGGCTGATCGGTCCCGAAGGAATGCAACCTGCGGGAACGATGACTCCCGAGGACGTCGCACCGTCGACGACTGCGGTGCTCGAGAACATCTCCGACGCCACCGCCCTCGGATTCAGTGTCGAGCCGGCGAGCGGGTCGACTCAGCCGACGGCGATCTTCGCCGAACTTCCGCTCGGCTGACATGCCACCCGCAACGATCACGTCATCAGCGGGTGCCGATGACGACCGTCGCATCGAGTTCCTCGGAATGCCGGGTGATCGCGTGGAGCCCGGCGCGCGCCATGAGGGTCTCCACGGCGGGTGCCTGTACCGCAGCCGACTCGACGAGCAGCGATCCGGCAGCGGCCAGCCATCGGACGGCGTCCGTCACGAGCCGGCGATGGATGTCCAGCCCGTCGAGTCCACCGTCCAACGCAAGTCGCGGTTCATTGCAGCGCGCTTCACGTGGCATGGACCCGATCGCCGCGGAGGGCACGTACGGTGCGTTGGCCACGAGCACGTCGATGCGACCGCGCAGACCCTCGGGCAGCGCAGTGCACAGATCGCCTGCGAACACTCGGTCCGCCGGCAGGTTGAGGCGCGCGCAGTCGACGGCGACAGGGTCGATGTCGGCCGCGTAGACCTCGCACGGGTGTACCGCGGTGACGAGCACCGCGCCGACTGCGCCGCACCCGCAACACATGTCGACGATCACGGCGCCCGGCCCGGCGAGATCGATCGTGCAGTCCACCAGATACTCGGTACGTCGACGCGGCACGAAGACTCCCGGCCGTACCGCGATGCGCCTGCCGTGGAAGAAGACCCAGCCGAGCACGTGTTCGAGGGGTTCGCCGGCAACCCGTCTGGCGACGAGCCGCTCCAGTTCGGTGCGGGTGGAGGCGGCTTCGTCGAGGAGTTGCGCTTCCTTCTCGGCGTACACGCATCCGGCACTGCGCAGCGCGGACACGATCTCGGCTCGGGCCTGACGGGCATGGGCCATGAGGCACCCTACCGCGCAGGCACGTTCCAGATGGTCGGCTCACGTTCCGTCGCCGCCAGGGGTACTCCTCGGGGTGTCAGGAGCCGTTCTGTGGGAACGGACGATTTCGAGCAGGAGCCGACGCAGGGTTGCGGGGTCGGAAACTGCGACGGGCGAGTCGCCACCGGAGGAGTCGTCGCGCTCGATCTCGATCACACGCCGGTACGCCTCCACACCCGAGGGCGTGATCTCCACCCGCATCCGGCGCTCGTCATCGGGGTCGACCGTGCGGGTCACGAAGCCTCCTCGCACGAGATGGTCGACCGTCCGGCTCATGGTCTGGTCGGTCACCCGGCACGCACGTGCCATCTGTCGTTGCGAGCACGGAGCACGGGAGACCGCCTGCAGCGCGATCACGCCCGCATGGGTGAGTCCCTGCTGCCGCAACGACTGCTCCCAGGCCTGCTCGACCAATCGCGCCGCAGTGGACAACAGCCGGCCGGTCGGCCACTCGTCGAGATCGTCGTCTCCGCCCCTAACGTTCAGCACGCTGAATAATCTAGATTCGGAACGTCCGCTCACGCCAGGAGGAATCTTGAGCACTGCTACCGAGTCCCCCCGCAGAACCAGCCGATGGCGGTGGCTGCTCCCCGCTCTGTTGCTCATAGCGTGGCTCGTGGCCGCCGGGGGCGGCGGTCCGTTCGCCGGCAAGCTCAGCGAGGTGGCGTCGACGGACGCGAGTTCGTTCCTTCCTGCCTCCGCAGAATCGACGCGAGCCGACGAACTGTACGCGCAGTTCAACGAGAGCGAGTTCATCCCGGCGATCGTCGTCGCCGAGCGCGAAGGCGGCATCACCGACGAGGATCTCGCCTTCCTGGCCACCGAGTCCGCCGGACCCCCGCCGATCCCGTCCGACGACGGTGAAGCAGCACAGATGATCGTTCCGCTCGACGCCTCCGGCGAGATCCAGGAGTCGGTCGAAGAACTCCGGACCGCGCTCGAGGGCGCACCGGAAGGGTTGACCGTCTACGTCACCGGGCCTGCCGGGCAGGCCGCCGATCTGTCGTCGGCATTCGGTGGCATCGACGGACTGCTGCTGCTCGTCGCGGGCGGCGTCGTCCTGATCATCCTCGTGGTGGTCTACCGAAGCCCGATCCTGCCGTTCGTCGTCATCCTCTCGGCGCTGTTCGCGCTCGCGCTCGCGAGCCTGCTCGTCTATGTGCTGGCCGACGCCGGAACGATCGCACTCAACGGCCAGAGCCAGGGCATCATGTTCATCCTGGTGTTCGGTGCCGCCACCGACTACGCACTGCTCCTGGTCTCGCGGTACCGCGAGGAACTCCGCCTCCAACAGGACAAATACAACGCGATGCGCAGTGCGCTGCGCGGCTCGATCGAACCGATCGCGGCCTCGGCCGGCACCGTCATCCTCGGAGTGCTGTGCCTGCTGCTGTCGGATCTGAACTCCAACCGCGGTCTGGGTCCCGTGGCCGCCATCGGTATCGCCACGTCGTTCCTCGCGTCGGTGACCTTCCTTCCCGCAGCCCTCGTACTGCTCGGCCGTGCGGCGTTCTGGCCGACCCGTCCGGCCTACGACGCGAACGCCGATGCGAACGACATGCAGCAGTCGCACAAGGTGTGGGGCCGGGTCGCCTCTTTCGTCGGGTCGAAGCCACGCGCCATCTGGGTCGTGTGCAGTCTCGTCCTCCTCGCGTTCGCACTGCTGGCACCGCAGTTCAAGGCCAGCGGTGTCGCGTCCTCGGAAGTATTCCTGCTGCAGACCGATTCGAAGTCCGGCCAGGATGTACTCGGCGAACATTTCGACGCCGGAACCGGTTCGCCCAGCATCATCGTCGCGCGAGAGGGAGCACTCGACGGTGTCGTCCGGGCAACCGAAGGCGTCGAGGGCGTGACGACCGTCCAGCCCGTCCCCGGTCCCGACGGTGCACCCCGCGTGGTCGACGGACTGGTAGCACTGCAGGCAACCCTGTCGGATCCGGCCGATTCGCTCGCCGCAGAGCAGACGGTCGAGCGCATCCGCGATGCGGTGCACAGCGTGCCCGACGCCGAGGCCCTCGTCGGTGGACCGACCGCCGTCGACCTCGACACGAAGGACACCGCGACCCGCGACCGCACCGTCATCATCCCGGCCGTCACCCTTGTGGTGCTGCTCGTGCTCATCGTGCTGCTGCGTGCACTCGTCGCGCCGATCCTGCTGATGCTCACCGTGATCGTCTCCTTCGCGGCGACATTGGGCGTGTCGTCACTGCTGTTCAACCACGTCTTCGGATTCCCCGGCGCCGACCCGGTGGTGCCGTTGTTCGGATTCGTCTTCCTCGTGGCACTGGGCATCGACTACAACATCTTCCTCATGACCCGCGTACGTGAGGAGACGCAGAAGGTCGGTACACGTGCGGGCACGCTGCGGGCACTGACCGTCACCGGTGGTGTCATCACCTCTGCCGGTGTGGTTCTCGCGGCGACGTTCTCGGCGCTGGCAGTGATCCCGCTGCTGTTCCTGGCGCAGCTGGCGTTCATCGTCGCCTTCGGCGTCCTGCTCGACGCCCTGCTCGTGCGGTCGCTGCTGGTACCGGCCCTGTCCATCGACATCGGTAAGAAGATCTGGTGGCCGAGCCGGCTGGCACGCACCGAGCCGTCCGAGGCCGATGCCGCCGCCGATGTCGCGACCGCCGGAGCCCCGCGCACGTAGCTCTACGCACGACGGCGGCGGGACCGAGAAGTGTGATCGGTCCCGCCGCCGTTCGTCCCACGGGTGACCGGTTCGCCCGTTACCGTCAGTACTCATGTCTGCGGATCTCACCGCTCCTGCCGAGCACCCGAGCGCGACGAAGAACGATCGACCGCCCACCCGGCCGACGCTGACCGAGCGTATCGACGGACGTCTGTCCGCCGTGCCGCACATCGTCGGTCTGGCTCTGGGCATCTATGCGTTCGTGATGGCGTTGTGGTCGATCTCCCCGAGCCTGCGGTTCTGGATCCACACTCCGCGGGAGTACATCGACGAGTACTACTTCGATGCTCCCGACACGAGTCTGTCGTTCGCTCTCGTTCTGGCCCTGCTCGCCGGGGCAGTCGCCGGACGCAAACGCATTGCGTGGTGGATCCTCACGATCTACCTCGGCGGATTTGCCATCACCAATCTCGTGACGGGCATCGTCGACCGCGATCCGAACCATCTGGCCGCGTTGGTCGTCCATCTGATCGCGGTCGCGCTGTTGCTTCTGTCCTATCCCGAGTTCTACACCCGCGTACGGCGCGGAAACGTCTGGGCTGCACTCGGTGTGCTTGTCGGGGGCCTGGCCGCCGGAACCCTGATCGGCTGGGGCCTCGTCGAGTTGTTCCCAGGCAGTCTGCCCGCTCCCGACCGATTTCTGTGGGCGCTCAACCGCGTCACCGCTCTGACATTCATCGACAACGACCAGTTCGGTGGCCGGCCGCACGGGCTCGTCAACACGCTCCTCGGTCTGCTCGGCGCACTCGCGGTCCTCGCTGCCGTCGTGGTCCTGTTCCGGTCGCAGAGAGCGAGCAACGCGCTCACCGGCAGCGACGAATCCGCCATCCGGGGGCTCCTCGCGCACAGCGACGATTCACTCGGATACTTCGCGACCCGTCGCGACAAGGCCGTCGTGTTCGCCCCCAGCGGAAAGGCCGCGGTCACCTATCGCGTCGAACTCGGGGTGTGTCTCGCGAGCGGCGATCCGATCGGGAATCCCGAAGCATGGCAACACGCGATCGACGAATGGCTCGATCTCGCGCGCTCTTACGGATGGGCACCTGCCGTGATGGGCGCGAGCGAAGAGGGTGCGAGCGCGTATCACCGCGCAGGCCTGAACGCCCTCCAGCTCGGTGACGAGGCCGTACTGCACACGCGCGACTTCAGCCTCGCCGGGCGCGACATGCGGCCCGTACGGCAGGCTGTCAATCGTGCCCGCAAACATGGTGTGACAGCACGGATTCTGCGCCACCGCGAACTTTCGCCCGTCGAGATGTCGGCAATGATCCAGCGCGCCGAGACCTGGCGCTACACCGAGAACGAGCGTGGCTTCTCCATGGCTCTCGGCCGCCTCGGCGACCCGCTCGACGGAGACTGTCTCCTCGTCGAAGCACTCGCGGACGGCAAGGTGGTCGCGATGCTCTCGCTCGTGCCGTGGGGATCGGACGGGGCCTCTCTCGATCTCATGCGCCGCGACCCGCAGGCACCCAACGGAGTCGTCGAACTCATGGTGTCCGAACTCGCTTCGCGCGGATCGGAGTTCGATATCGACCGGATCTCGTTGAACTTCGCGGTCTTTCGTTCCGTGTTCGAGGAAGGTGCGCGGATCGGTGCCGGCCCGGTCCTGCGATTGTGGCGGTCGATCCTGCTGTTCTTCTCCCGGTGGTGGCAACTCGAGGCGCTGTACCGATCCAACGTCAAGTACCACCCCGAGTGGGTCCCTCGCTTCCTGTGTTTCCGCGACAATCGACTCATCCCGCGGGTGGCGCTCGCCTCGGCGATCGCCGAGGGATTTCTCACGCTCCCGACCTTCGGCCGCCGGAATGCTCAGGCGCACACCGGAACACATTCGTCATTTCCCGACGATCAGGAGGTCTCGGCGGCGCTCCACGCGGACGGCAGTGCGCCCGACGCCGAGCTCTCGGGTGGCGTTCCGGCGCTCTCGCACGGGAGACGCCGGCCGGAGCAGGTCGAGGTGCGCATGGACACCCTGCACCGGATCGTCGAGCACGGCGTGGATCCCTATCCACTCGCGCACCCCCCGAGCCACACCGCAGCCGAGGCTCGGGCCGCGAAAGCGGGCACTGCGGTGACGGTCGCGGGCCGGCTCTTGCGCATTCGCGACTTCGGCGGCGTGCTGTTCGCGGTCTTGCGCGACTGGTCGGGCGACATCCAGATCCTCGTCGACCGGCAGCGGGTCGCAGGGCGACGCTTCCTGTTCGATCTCGGCGACCTCGTCGAGGTCTCCGGCACGATGGGACGCAGTCGCAGCGGCGAGGTCTCTGTGCTCGCCGATTCGTGGCGCATCGACGGCAAGTGCCTGCATCCGCTTCCCGACAAATATCACGGCCTCGTCGACCCCGAGGCCCGCGTACGGCAACGCTATCTGCATCTCGCGATCGACTCGCGTGCGCGCGACCATCTCGCGGCGCGCAGTGCCGTCGTGCGGGCGCTCCGGGACGAGATGGGGGGCCGCGGCTATCTCGAGGTCGAGACACCCATCCTGCAGTCCGTGCACGGCGGCGCGAACGCAGCGCCGTTCGTGACCCACATCAACGCCTATGACGCCGACCTGTACCTGCGGATAGCGCCCGAGTTGTATCTGAAGCGACTGTGCGTCGCGGGCATGGAGAAGGTGTTCGAGATCGGCCGTGTGTTCCGCAACGAGGGTGCCGATTTCAAGCACAATCCGGAGTTCACGATCCTCGAGGCGTACGAGGCACACAGCGACTACGAGAAGATGCGCGTCCTCGCACGCGAACTCGTCCAGGCAGCCGCTCGTGCGGCACACGGACGCGAGATCATCCTGCGCCCAGGACCCGACGGCAGCCCGGTCGAGATCGACATCTCCGGTGAGTGGCCGGTGAAGACCTTCCACGACGCGATCTCCGAGGCGCTCGGGACGTTCGTCGACGCGCAGACCCCTGTCGCTGTGCTGCGCCGACTCTGCGACGAACACGAGATCCCCTACAACCCGGCCTGGGACGCCGGCGCGACCGCGCAGGAGATGTACGAGCACCTCGTCGAATCACGAACCGAGTTCCCGACCTTCTATACCGACTTCCCGACTTCGGTGTCACCGTTGACCCGCCCTCATCCACGCAAACCGGGGGTCGCGGCGAAATGGGATCTCGTCGCCTGGGGTATCGAACTCGGCACGGCCTACAGCGAACTTACCGACCCCCTCGACCAACGTGCCCGGCTGACGGAGCAATCATTGCTCGCAGCCGGTGGCGACGAGGAAGCGATGGAACTCGACGAGGAGTTCCTCGAAGCGCTCGAGTACGCGATGCCGCCCACGGGGGGACTCGGGATGGGCGTCGACCGGATCGTGATGCTCGTGCTGGGGGGCAGTATCCGCGAGTCGCTGGCGTTCCCGTTCACCAAGCCGCGCCGGTCGTGACAGGCGGTTTCACGTGAAACCCGCGCACCTGGCATCGTGAGGCCGTGCAGCTTCTGTTGATCCGCCATGCCGAGCCGAACAATGCCCGAGCCGAGACCGGTGTCGCCGACCCGCCGCTCACCGACACCGGTCGCCTCCAGGCAGCGCGGTTACCCGAGGCGCTCGCTCCCTACAACATCACACGCCTGTTCTCGAGCCCACAGCTACGGGCCCTGCAGACAGCAGAGCCGGTCGCGGAGCACCGGGGCCTCGAGGTGGAGAAGGTCGAAGACATCGCCGAGTACGACTACGGGTACGACCACTACTTCACGATCGACGCCGCCAAGGACGTGGCACCGGCCGCCTACCAGCGCATCCTGGCAGGTCATCTTCCTGATTTCGTCGATGCGGACGTTTTCCGCACCCGCGTGCTGAAGGGGATCGACCACGTGGTGGAGGCGTGCGAGCACGCCGAGACCGTCGCGCTCTTCGTCCACGGCGGAGTCGTGAACATCGTGCTGCAACAACTCCTCGATCTGCCCCGGCCGCTGATGTTCCCCATCGAATACGCGTCGGTCACCCGCATCCTGGTTTCCCGCAACGGGTCACGGCGGGTGGCGTCGATCAACGAGACCGGCCACGTCCGCGATACCCTGCGGGTCTGAGTTCCGCAGGATGTCGCGGCCCGATCAAGGGACGATGACGGCGCGCCCGCGCAGGGTGCCTGCCTCGAGGCGTCGATATGCCTCCACCCCGTCGTCGAGCGCGAATCGCTCCACTTCGATGTGGAGCACGCCTCGGTGGGCCATATCCACCAGTTCGATCAGCTCGTTGCGCGCACCCCAGTAAGGAACGGAGACATTCGTCTCGTAAGCACCGCGGAAGAAACCGACCTGCGCAGCTGCCTGGCCGTCGCCGAGCCCGACGATGGTCACATCCGAGCCCACACCGGCGATCGCCATCGACAGATCGAGTGTGGGTTGCACGCCCACCAGATCGAGAACCAGCGTCGCCCCGTCGGCGCCGGTGATCCTGCGGACCTCCTCGGCGGCCTTCGCATCCGACAGCAGGACCTCGTGTGCGCCCACCGATCGGGCGAGTTCGAGTTTGTCGGCGGCGGTGTCCAGAGCGACGACACGCGCCGGCGAGAGATGTCGCAGCAACTGGATGGCCACGTGGCCGAGCCCACCCACTCCGATCACCACTGCGGTCGACCCGGGACGGAGCTTGCCCAGCGACCGCTTGATCGCGTGATACGGCGTCAGCCCGGCATCCGTGAGAGGGACGGTTGTCACCGGGTCCAGGTCGCCGATCGGCACCAGGTGGCGCGCCGAATCGACGAGCATGTATTCGGCGATCGCTCCGGGCGCACCGAGACCGGGCGGCGCGATGTTCAGTTCCGCGGCGCGCGAGCAGTAGTTCTCCATCCCTTGCGAACAGTGCCAGCACAGGCCGCAGCCCCAGGGACCGTAGACGATCACGGATGTTCCGATATCCAGTCCGCGCACTCCCTCACCGAGCGCGGCGATTCTTCCGGCACCCTCGTGTCCGAGCGTCAGGGGAAGACCGAAGGTGTACTGCTCCTCCGGCAAGCTCATGACGAACGCATCGGAGTGGCACACTCCCGCGGCGGTGATCTCGAGGAGGATCTGACCCGGACCCGGTTCCGGAACCGGAATCTCGACGAGTTCGGGCTCGGCACCGATCTGCCGATACTGGATCGCCTTCATGTTCGCCATCTCGCACCTCGTTTCCCACGGAACCGGGCCGCGGTCGACTGTCTCGGACGCACAACGCCACTCATTCAGCCACATACGGTCTGCGCCCGCAGCAAAGTCGGCGACCTTCCACCACGCATCCGGCCGAGCGATGGCGCGTTGTACGTCCGGACGCGCGGTTCATCGACCGAACGGGGTGGTCACGCCTTCGAGGCGATCCAGTCGCGCAGCCAGCGAGTTGCCGTGGTCCCACGATCGTCGACGACGTAGTTCGAGTAGTCCTGGTGGACCTGTGACTGGTAGAAGCTGCGGATCTTCGTCTCGCGCAGCTCGTTCGCCTCCGGAGCGAACTGCAACTGCAGCATCGGGATACCGCCGGCGGTCACGATGTCGTTGTAGAGCCTGGTGGCCTCGTCCCGATAGTTCTCGAGTTGCTCGAAGGGACTTCCCGCCGAGATGGCGAGGAAGCCGGCCAGTCGGGTGACGAAATCCTCCGGAGGAGTGGAGCAGTACAGATCGCCGACCGCGCAGAGGGTACGAACATTGGGCGTCACCAGCCCGAAACCACCTGCACGGGCGCCTCCGGCACCACTTCCTGCGACCGGCGGTCCGACGAACGGATCGAGTTCCGAGCGGCGCGGATCCGACAGTAATCCGACCGCCACGAGACGATGAGGGCCGACGACGCCGAGCCCCGAACCGATCTCGGCTGCGAGATCGCCTGCAGCATCGGCGCCCTGGCTGTAGCCGACGAGAGCGAAGTTCGTGAGCGGGCAACGCGCGGCGACTGCTGCGATGATCCCTCGTGCGTTGTCGACGGCACGGTTACGCGAAGTGGCGTAGACGTTGCCCTCCCAGGGGAAGGCCGTGGCCGGATACGCGACGTAATCGACGTGCGCTCCCGCCGGTAACCCAGCTGTGACCTGGGCGAGCATGCCATTTCCCCGACTCGGATCGGGGGTGTTCGAGGTCTCCCAGGTGCCAGGGACCGCGACGACGTTCAGTGTCGGGCAACCCGGCGGATTCGCCTGTGCTGCAGGAGTTGCCACGAACATTGCTGCGCACGATGCCACTGCGGCGACAGCCGTCGCCCACGCTCTTCTCTTTGTCATAATCCGCCCCGGTGCTCGGACGCCATTCCTCCTTGGCAGTCTCCATCAGAAGAATGACACACTCGTGAACGGGATGTGATGTATCCGAGTTCCGAGCGTTGTGAGTGCGGCGGAGATCAGCCACGCACGACGGTCACCTGTCCACCACCGATATTGGTCACGAAGACGTTGCGCGTCCCGTAAGCGATCGCGGTCCCCGGCACAGGTCGCTCCACCACACTCGCACCAGTTGCGGTGACGGCTTCGGCGACCACGATATCGGGGCCGAAGAGGTTTGTGACGTAGATGTTTCCGGTCACCGGATCGACGATCACCGCGCCCGGCGGAGGTGGTGGCGGTGCCGGCAGTTCGCTCGGGCCCACCTTGCGGTCGACGACGGTGACGCCTCCTGTTCCGACGTTCGTCACGAACACACCGTCGGTTCCCGCGTCGAGGATCATCTCCGGCATCCCCGGCTCCGGTGCCGGTGCGGGGGCTACGGCAGGCTCAGGCGTGACCTCCGTGCGACGTACCGTCACCGCGCCGCTACCGACATTGGTTACCGCGACATTGCCGAGACCGCCGTCCACGCGCATCTCCACGAGTGCTGTGGACACCTCGGTCCGTCCGGGGATGCGACCCTCGGGATGGGTGACGGTCACCGCACCGGGGCCGACATTCGTGATGCAGGCATTGCCCACACCACCCTCGAGCCCGAGCAGCCGCAGGCCGTCGAATCCGAAAACCGGTGGGACGGGCTCGGCGCCGTCCACGGAGACCAGTCCTCCACCGTTCCGGACGCACGTCTCCACCGAGTCTGCAAGAGCAGCCGGAGCCGTCGCAACGGCAGTCGCGACCACAGCCGCACCCAACACGGCCGTCGCCAACGCCCGCCCGGTAGCCGTCATGGGCAGAACCATAACCGTTGCGATGCGGGACGGCAGCAGATCACATCGAGATATCGGCGAAACGAGGCCGGGGCCGCACACGTCGGTGTGCGGCCCCGGACTTCCGGTATCTCACCGGATCAGCGCTGCGGCATCGTGCTCGTGGTGATCGGCACCGGCAGTGCCGTAGCTCCCTCGAGGAAACTGTCCACCGCGGCGGCGCATGCGCGTCCCTCGGCGATGGCCCACACGATGAGCGACTGCCCCCGGCCCATGTCTCCGGCAACGAAGACGCCGTCGACGTTGGTGGCCCACTCCGACGAGCGGGCGACGTTGCCACGCTGGTCGAAGTCGACACCGAGGTCGGTGAGCAGGCCCGGCTTCTCGGCGCCGGTGAAGCCCATCGCGAGCAGCACGAGGTCTGCCTCGAGTTCGAAGTCGCTGCCCTCGACCTTCTGGAAGCGGCCGTCGACCATCTCCACTTCGTGTGCCTTCAGCGCGGTGACCTTGCCGTCCTTACCGACGAATTCCTCGGTGTTGACGGAGAACACGCGCTCGCCACCCTCCTCGTGGGCAGAGGAGACGCGGTACATGAGCGGGTACGTCGGCCACGGGGTCGACTCGGCGCGCTGCTCCGGCGGGCGCGGCATGATCTCGAACTGGTGGACGCTCACCGCACCCTGACGGTGCGAGGTGCCGAGGCAGTCGGCACCGGTGTCGCCGCCGCCGATGATGACGACCTTCTTGCCCTCGGCCGTGATGGTCGGGGCCGGCAGGTCACCGAGCTGCACGCGGTTGGCAATCGGCAGGAACTCCATCGCCTGATGGATGCCGTCGAGTTCGCGTCCGGGGATCTGCAGGTCGCGCGCAACCGTTGCGCCACCGGCGAGCACCACCGCGTCGAACTGCTCGCGCAGTTCGTCGGCCGAGATGTCGACGCCGACATTCACACCCGGCTTGAAGATGGTGCCTTCGGCCTCCATCTGCGCGAGGCGGCGGTCGATGAAGCGCTTCTCCATCTTGAACTCGGGGATGCCGTAACGGAGGAGACCGCCGATGCGGTCGGCCCGCTCGAACACCGTCACCGAGTGGCCGGCGCGCGTGAGCTGCTGCGCCGCAGCGAGTCCCGCGGGTCCGGAACCGACGATCGCCACCTTGCGACCGGTGAGCTTCGACGGCGGAACCGGCTTGACGCGACCGTCGTCGAACGCCTTCTCGATCAGCTCGACCTCGACCTGCTTGATCGTCACCGGATCCTGGTTGATGCCGAGCACGCACGACGCCTCACAGGGCGCCGGGCAGAGGCGGCCGGTGAACTCGGGGAAGTTGTTCGTGGCGTGCAGACGCTCGATGCCGTCCTCCCACTTGCCCTTGTAGGCGAGGTCGTTCCACTCGGGGATGAGATTCCCCAGCGGGCAACCGTTGTGGCAGAAAGGAATACCGCAGTCCATGCAGCGGCTGGCCTGGTCCTGGAGGGTCTCGAGCGGGAACGGCTCGTAGACCTCCTTCCAGTCGAGCAACCGGAGCGGAACCGGCCGGCGAACCGGCGTCTCACGAGAACCGTGCTTGAGGAAACCGGTGGGATCAGCCACGAGCAGCCTCCATGATCGCCTCGTCCACGTTCGCACCACGAATGGTGGCGTCCTTGATTGCCATGAGCACCTTCTTGTAATCGCGAGGCATGACCTTCGCGAAATGGCTGACCTGTTGCGACCAGTCGGCCAGGATGCGGGCTGCGACCTCGGAGCCCGTTTCGTCACGATGCCGTTCCACCGCGCCCTTGAGCCAGGCGAAGTCCTCACCCTCGAGATCCTCGAGGTCGACCAACTCGGTGTTCAGGTTGTTCTCGAAGTCCTTGTCCGGGTTGTACACGAACGCGACACCACCGGACATGCCCGCACCGAAGTTGCGGCCGGTCTTGCCGAGGATGACGACCTTGCCACCCGTCATGTACTCGCAGCCGTGGTCGCCGACGCCCTCGACGACGGCCGTGGCTCCGGAATTACGGACCGCGAAGCGTTCACCTGCGATGCCCCGGATGAGTACCTCACCCGAGGTGGCACCGAACAGGATCACGTTGCCGGCGATGATGTTGTCCTCGGGCACGAAGCCGTCGGCCGCGTTGTGCGGCGGGCGCACGATGATGCGACCGCCCGACAGTCCCTTACCCACGAAGTCGTTCGCGTCACCGTTCAGACGCATCGTGATGCCGCGGGGAACGAACGCACCGAAGCTGTTACCGGCAGAACCGGTGAACGTGATGTCGATGGTGTCGTCCGGCAACCCTTCGGCACCGCACTTCTTGGTGAGCTCGTGACCGAGCATCGTGCCGACCGTGCGGTTGACGTTGGTGATCGGGGTGTCGAACGAGACGGGCGTACCCGATTCGAGGGCAGGCTGTGCCTTCGCGATGAGCTCGTTGTCGAGCGCCTTGTCGAGGGCGTGGTACTGCTCCTTGGTGCAGTACATGTCCTGCTCGCCGAAGATCGGGGAGGTGACCTTCTCGAGCAGCGGCGACAGATCGAGCTTCGACGCGCGGTAATGCTCGACGGCCTTGCGGGTGTCGAGGACGTCCACCTGGCCGATCGCCTCGTCGAGGGTGCGGAAACCGAGCTCCGCCAGGTACTCCCGCACTTCCTCGGCGATGTAGAGCATGAAGTTCTCGACGAACTCCGGTTTACCGGTGAACCGCTTGCGCAGCACCGGATTCTGCGTCGCCACACCCACGGGGCAGGTGTCGAGATGGCACACGCGCATCATGATGCAACCCGAGACCACCAGAGGTGCGGTCGCGAATCCGAACTCCTCGGCACCGAGGAGCGCGGCGACGACCACGTCGCGCCCGGTCTTCATCTGTCCGTCGACCTGCACGACGATGCGGTCGCGCAGCCCGTTGAGCATGAGGGTCTGCTGGGTCTCGGCCAGGCCGATCTCCCAGGGGGCGCCCGCGTGCTTGAGGGAGGTCAACGGCGAGGCACCGGTGCCACCGTCGTGACCGGAGATGAGCACGACGTCGGCATGCGCCTTCGACACACCCGCGGCGACCGTGCCGACACCGAGTTCGGAGACCAGCTTCACGTGGATGCGGGCCTTCGGGTTGGCGTTCTTCAGGTCGTGGATCAGCTGCGCGAGATCCTCGATCGAGTAGATGTCGTGGTGCGGCGGCGGGGAGATCAGGCCCACACCCGGCGTCGAACCACGCACCTCGGCGACCCACGGGTACACCTTGTGCGGCGGGAGCTGACCGCCCTCGCCGGGCTTCGCGCCCTGAGCCATCTTGATCTGGATGTCGGTGCAGTTGCTCAGGTAATGCGCGGTCACACCGAAGCGACCCGACGCGACCTGCTTGATGGCCGAGCGCCGCCAGTCGCCGTTCTCGTCCGGGGTGAAGCGGCTCGGATGCTCGCCGCCCTCACCGGAGTTCGAGCGGCCGCCGAGGCGGTTCATCGCGATCGCGAGGGTCTCGTGGGCCTCGGCCGAGATGGAGCCGTAGCTCATGGCGCCGGTGGAGAACCGCTTGACGATCTCGCTCGCCGGCTCGACCTCGTCGAGCGGCACCGGCGGACGCACACCCTTCTTGAACTCGAACAAACCGCGCAGCGATGCGAGTCGCTCCGACTGGTCGTCGACGAGCTTGGTGTACTCCTTGAAGATCGAGTACTGGCCGGTGCGGGTGGCGTGCTGGAGCTTGAACACCGTGTCCGGGTTGAAGAGGTGGTACTCGCCCTCACGACGCCACTGGTACTCGCCGCCGACCTCGAGTTCGCGGTGCGCGCGCTCCGACTGACGATCGAGGAAGGCCGTGCGGTGCCGGGCCGCGACGTCCGCGGCGATCTCGTCGAGACCCACACCACCGAGCTGCGACTGCAGACCGGTGAAGTACTCGTCGACGAGTTCCTGCGACAGGCCGATGACCTGGAACAGCTGCGCACCCGTGTAGGAAGCGAGCGTGGAGATGCCCATCTTGGACATCACCTTCAGCACGCCCTTCGAGGCCGCCTTGATGTAGTTGGCGATGGCCTTCTCGAGGGTCATGCCCTCGGGAAGATCGCCGTTCTGCAGCAGCTCGTCGATGCTCTCGAACGCCATGTAGGGGTTGACCACGGCCGCACCGAAACCGCACAGGGCGGCGATGTGGTGGACCTCGCGGGCGTCGCCCGCCTCGACGAGCAGACCGACCTTGGTGCGGGTCTTCTCACGGACGAGATGGTGGTGCACCGCGGAGGTGAGCAGCAACGAGGGGATCGGCGCGAGCTTCTCGTCCGACTCTCGGTCGGAGAGCACGATCAGGCGTGCACCCTTGTCGATGGCCAGCGAGACCTGCTCGCGAATCGTCTCGAGAGCACG
Organism: Rhodococcus sp. NPDC047139; assembly: GCF_040643435.1. NCBI lineage: Bacteria > Bacillati > Actinomycetota > Actinomycetes > Mycobacteriales > Nocardiaceae > Rhodococcus > Rhodococcus sp. NPDC047139. The sequence goes on along the minus strand of NZ_JBEYUH010000003.1, from coordinate 183,164 downwards.
ACGCAGGCCGTCACCGCCCTCCGCGACCGGGTACAGGCCGCGGATGATGACGCTGTTGAAGCCCGGGAACTGCTTCTCGTCGTTGACGTGGATGAGCTTCTGCAGGTCGTCGTTGTCGATGACCGGCGCCGAGATCAGAATCTGCCGGCAGGACGCCTCGGTCGGGTTCAGCAGGTCGCCCTCGGGGCCGAGCATGCCACCCATGCTGGTGACGATCTCCTCGCGGATCGCGTCGAGAGGCGGGTTCGTCACCTGAGCGAACAGCTGCGAGAAGAAGTCGAAGAGCTGACGCGGACGCGAGGAGAGCACGGCGATGGGCGTGTCGGTGCCCATCGATCCGAGCGCTTCTGCGCCGGAGGCTGCCATCGGCTTGACGAGCAGATCCACTTCTTCGCGGGTGTAGCCGAAGACCTGCTGACGCAGCACCACACGCTCGTGCGACATGTAGGTGTACTTGCTCTCGGGCAGGTCCTCGAGGCGGGTCACGCCGTTGGCGACCCACTCCTCGTAGGGATGCTCGGCGGCGAGTTCGCGCTTGATCTCCTCGTCCTCGACGATGCGACCCTTCGCAGTGTCGACGAGGAACATGCGGCCCGGCTGCAGGCGGCGCTTGCTGATGATCTTCTCGGTGGGGATGTCGAGCACGCCCACCTCGGAGGCCATGACCACGAGCCCGTCGTCGGTCACCCAGGCGCGCGAGGGACGCAGACCGTTGCGGTCGAGCACGGCGCCGATGACGGTGCCGTCGGTGAAGCACACCGAAGCCGGTCCGTCCCAGGGCTCCATCAGGGCAGCGTGATACTCGTAGAACGCACGGCGCGCCGGGTCCATGGACTCGTGCCGCTCCCACGCCTCGGGAATCATCATCAGCACGGCGTGCGGCAGACTGCGACCACCGAGGTGCAGCAGTTCGAGCACCTCGTCGAAGCGTGCGGTGTCCGAAGCACCCGGCGTGCAGACCGGGAAGATCTTCTCGAGCTTGTCGCGGCCGCCGAAGACGTCGGTGTCGATGAGCGCCTCGCGGGCACGCATCCAGTTGGCATTGCCGGTGACGGTGTTGATCTCGCCGTTGTGCGCCACGCGACGGAAGGGATGCGCGAGCGGCCACGACGGGAACGTGTTCGTGGAGAACCGGGAGTGCACGAGGCCGAGAGCGGAGACGACACGCTCGTCCTGCAGGTCGCGGTAGAAGCCCTTCATCTGGGGCGTGGTGAGCATGCCCTTGTAGACGAAGGTCGACGTCGACAGGCTCGGGAAGTAGACGGTCTCGCTGCCTGGGCCGTCCTCACCCGCACCGTGGTGACCGAGTTCGTGCTCGGTGCGCTTGCGCACGACGTACGCGCGGCGCTCGAGGTCCAGGCCGGTCAGGGCGCGGGCACCCGAGGCGATGAAGATCTGCCGGAAGGTGGGCATGGCGTCCTTGGCCATGGAACCCAACTCGGACTCGTCGACGGGAACCTCGCGCCAGCCGAGGACCTGCAGGCCCTCTTCCTCGACGATGCGGTTCACTTCGGCGGCAGCTGCGTCAGCGGCCTCGGTGCCCTTGGGAAGGAACGCGATGCCGGTCGCGTAGGCGCCTTCGGGAGGAAGGTCGAAGTCGACCACTTCACGGAAGTACGCGTCCGGGATCTGGATCAGGATGCCGGCGCCGTCGCCGGTGTTCTGCTCCGCTCCCGCCGCACCGCGGTGTTCGAGATTCACCAGGGCGGTGATCGCCTTCTCGACGATGTCGCGACTGCGACGACCGTGCATATCGACGACGAACGCGACACCACAGGAGTCGTGCTCGTTCGCCGGGTGGTAGAGCCCTCGAGGCCCGGGAAGATGAGTCATACCTAGCCTTCGTTGATGCGATAGCACCGACGACCAGCAGCACTGATGGCCATCTACTGCCGTAGACCGGGTATCGGCCGGGTGCCCGATACCTTCGACATCGCCAGTATCCGCTCATCCGCGACGGTGCGGGTGCCTTTTTTCGGCAGCGCGAGCGTAGACCCGGCGACCGGTGGGACGTCGTGGTCCCACCGTCTTCGAAATGAACGATATGCCAGGTTATGGGGGGTAACGCAAGCAAGCCTGCCCTATTCTCCCGTTCACCTGCGGAAACACCGCCGTAACGCGCGCGAAGCGCGGGCGTCACGCCACCGAGGCGACCAGCATGCGCACCATCCGGGCTATCCCTTCGCGCGGGTCCTGCGGTTCGTCGGGCGAGGTACACCGGTGCAGGATGAGTCCGTCCAGGTAGTCGATGAGAACACGCGCGGCGCCGGCAGGATCTTTCACGCCGAGGCCGGCCAGCACTGTGGCGATCCACGCGCGCAGTTCGGCACGTCGGGCATCGACTCCCGCGCGCAGTTCGGGTGCGGCCATCGCTTCGACGAACATCGCGAAGCGTGCGCGGGTCCGCACGAGATCGGGTCCGGTAGCGGACATCACATATTCGTGCGCAATGTCTTCGAGCTCACGTGCATTGCCGGGCGTCGCGCTCCCGATCGCCGAGATCTCGGCGCGATCCCTCTCGAGCAGCCTGTCGAGCACACCCTCGACGAGAGCCTGCCGGGTACGGAAGTAGTTGGACGTCGAGCCGGCAGGCACACCCGCGACCGCATCGACGCGGCGGTGGGTGAGTGCTCGTAAGCCCTCGGTGCCCACCAGGGTGATTGCCGCGTCGACGACCTGCATGCGTTTGTCGGTCACGCGCCCGATCCTACGACTCTCACTACGTATGTAGTGACAGGACACTACATACGTAGTAGAGTGGCGTCATGGCGACGCGGCAGGGCAAGGCAGCGATAGTCGGCGGCGGAATCGGCGGACTCACCGCAGCCAACGCTCTCGTCCGCCACGGATGGCACGTCGACGTGTTCGAACGCGCGCGATCCCTCCCCGAAACCGGTACCGCACTCGGCATGTGGCCCGAGGCACTCGACGCCCTGACGGTCGCGGGCCGCGGCACCGTACTGGGCCGGCGCGTCGAGAAGCTCGGCGTGCGCCAGAGCTCTGCCGCCTTCCTCCGATGGGACGGCAGGACGATCGGACGCATCCACGATCTCGCGCGCTCCGCGCTCCTGCTCTCCCGCCCCGCCCTGCTCTCGATCCTCGCCCACGGCCTACCACCCGGAATCGTGCAGTTCGGAACCACGCGCCGGGATCTCACGGATCTCAATGCCTACGACGTGGTGGTGGGAGCGGACGGAATCAACAGCGCCGTACGCGACAAGCTGTTCGGCCCTGCCTTCCGTCCGGCGTACACCGGATACGCGGCATGGCGCGGGTGGGTGCCCGGCACTGTCACGACCATGAGCGAGTCCTGGGGACCGGATGCGCTGTTCGGCATCACCCCGCGCGACGGGAATCTGACCAATTGGTTCGCGGCCGTGCGCACACCCGCAGGGGGCACGGGAAGCGTCGACGAACTGCGTGAGCGATACCGCGATTGGCATCCGGCCGTGCGTGAGGTCCTCGACCGGGTCGAGCCTGCCGCAAGCCTGTACCACGACCTGTACGAGTCTCCCCCGCTGCCGTCGTTCGTCCAGGGAAAAGTCGCACTGATCGGCGATGCGGCCCACGCCATGGCACCCAATCTCGGCCGGGGCGCCTGCGAGGCGATGGTCGATGCCGCGAAGCTCTCGGAACTGCTGGCGGAGTATCCGGTGCGGGAGGCTCTGCAGCGCTACGACCGCGCCCGTCGACGGCGCACACAGCGACTCGTCCGCGCCTCCAGGGCACTTGCCGGCCTCGCGACCGCGCGCCGGTTCACGGCTCTGCGCGACCCACTGGTGGGTGCCGCGCTGCACTTCACCTGAGGGGCATCCGAGTACTGAACTACCCCATGATCAACAGCTGGCCGCAGCGATGAAGATCAGCTGCGGCCAGCGGTGTCGAAAGAATAACTTGGGGTGCCCGAACTCCGTAAGCAGAGTTCAGGTGAGGTCTGTCACACCGCGTTTCGCTCCCAGACGCGGTGGGTAGCGAGCAGCTCCAGAACCTGCGTGACGGCGGTTTCCGGTCCGTCCACGATCTCGATCCCCGGTGCCTTCAGGTCTTCGAGAGCCTCGGCTCCCGGCCCCCAGGCTGCCAGCGCCTTGTGATGCCGGAACATCTCGTCGACGAGAATGCGAAGCCGGGTGTCCGGCGCGGACGTCGCCATGATCACGGCGTCGAACTCGATCGAACGCGCGGTGAGGAAGGTGCGCGAGATCGGCACGACTCCCCCGAGCATGCCGCCGTGCGGGGCGACGACCAACGGGACGCAGTCGGCCGCATCCACTGCCTGCACGGCTGCGAGTACCTGATCGACATCGGTGGTGTCGTCGACGACGATGCCGATCTGGCGACCCTTCACCGGCCACGTCTTCCCGACCTGCGCCAGTGCAGGGCTCGGCGGGAGATCCGACACCTTCACGGCCGGCTTCGGAGCCGGGAGCCCGAGACCCGCAGCCACCTTCTCGCACAGGCCGGTGTCGATGTTCGCGAGGATCTGCAGTTGGCGTTCCTTGATCGACTGCTCGTAGCACTTGCCCAGCTCGAACGTGTAGGCGTAGGCGACGTGATCCTTCTCGACGTCCGACAGGCTCAGGTAGAACTGCCGGACCTGCGTGTAATGGTCGTCGAAGGAACGGGAGACCTCACGCTCCTTCTTCGCCGCCGGCACCTCTACCGGTAGGTCGACGAACGCGCCCTCGGCAGCCCCCGCCATGAACGGGCATCCCGCATCGAGCGAATTCGGCTTGTAGGGAGCGACACCGGTGTGAACGGCGTGCTGGTGGAAGCCGTCCCGGAACATGTCGTTGACGGGAGCATGCGGACGATTGATCGGGATCTGAGCGAAGTTCGGACCGCCGAGTCGCGTGATCTGCGTGTCGAGATAGGAGAACAGGCGACCCTGCAACAGCGGGTCGTCGGTGACGTCGATGCCGGGGACGAGATGACCGGGATGGAAGGCGACCTGCTCGGTCTCGGCGAAGAAGTTGGTCGGATTCGCGTTGAGAACCATCGTGCCGATGATCTGGACGGGGGCGAGTTCCTCCGGAACGATCTTGGTGGGATCCAGCAGGTCGATCCCTTCGAAGGTCTGTTCCGGAGTGTCCGGGAAGACCTGCACGCCGAGATCCCATTCGGGATAGGCGCCGGCCTCGATCGCATCGGCCAGATCGCGACGGTGGAAATCGGGATCGAAGCCGTTGATCAACTGGGCTTCCTCCCACACCAGCGAGTGCACGCCGAGCCGCGGCTTCCAGTGGAACTTCACCAGTGCCGTTTCACCGTCGGCGTTGACCATCCGGAAGGTGTGGACGCCGAAGCCCTCCATCATCCGGTACGAGCGCGGGATACCGCGATCCGACATGTTCCACATCGTGTGGGCGGTGGCCTCGGTGTGGAGCGAGACGAAATCCCAGAAGGTGTCGTGGGCGCTCTGGGCCTGCGGGATCTCCCGATCCGGATGCGGCTTGCCCGCATGGATGACGTCGGGGAACTTGATGGAGTCCTGGATGAAGAAGACCGGAATGTTGTTGCCTACGAGGTCGAAGGTGCCTTCCTCGGTGTAGAACTTCGTCGCGAAGCCGCGGGTGTCGCGCACGGCGTCGGCCGAACCGCGGGATCCGAGCACCGTGGAGAACCGCACGAACACCGGTGTCTCGACATCCTTCTGGAGGAAATGGGCGCGGGTGATCGAACTCGCGGCACCCGTAGCGCGGAAGACGCCGTGAGCACCGGCTCCACGGGCATGCACCACTCGTTCCGGAATACGCTCGTGGTCGAAGTGGGTGATCTTCTCCCGGAAGTGGTGATCCTGCAGAAGGATCGGACCCCGACGTCCGGCCTTGAGCGAGTGATCTGTGTCGGTCAGCCGGGCACCCTGCGCTGTGGTCAGATACTCCCCCTGCTGAGCACGGCCGTGCGGCAGATCCGCAGGAGTGCCGGTGGCCGTGACCACTGCGGGCTCTTCCTGATCGGGCTTCGGCTCCGGCGGCGTCGTCGGCGTCGTGGGTTCGTCCACGGGCGGCACGATCGAGGAAGGGGTACCTGGAATCTTGGGGGTGGCTCCGGACATACGAGAACTCCGATCCATGGTTGTCGTCGGGTGGACGTCTCATCCACGACTACCCAGGGAATCCGAGGTCAAACGTGTTCAGCGGATTCCGTCCCACAGCCTCCGCAGTTCGGCTTCGTCGTCGTCGACGGTTTCGCAGGTGTTCCCGAAGTGCATCTCTGCACGCTTGTCCCCGTACGACGGCCAGCCCGGTGAACCCGTGGTCACGAAACTCACCCATGCTCGATGCATGTGCCGTGCCAACTCCTGCGGGGGTTCGGAACCCGCCAGCGCCGCGGCCTGAGGCAGATGAAGATTGTCGAACACGAATCCGATGTCGAGCGCATGGGTCGCGCCCAACCGGCCGTCGAATACCGGTGACTGCCAATCGAACCGGTAGATGTAGCTTTCGGCCGCCCGAGCGGCACGTGCTTCCGCGAGACGTACGGCCGGGATCCGGTACATCCAATCGCGCAAGATGTGCATCGCCGTCTGCCCGGGAGACGCATCGCACCCGACTCGCCGATACGCGTCGAAGGCCGCCGGATCGGTGAGGCCGTATGCGGCGGCGAGACGGCGCGCGGCATCGTCGTCGAGCGCCCGATCGATCCCGAAGGGGACGAAGAACAACGTCATCTCGTCACGGTTGTAGCCGATGAGGAGGTCGACATCGGATCCTGCGCCCTGCCCGAGCAGGTCGATCGGCCGGGCCGGCAACACATTCCCGTCCGCGCTCGGCTCGAATACCATTGCGTCGGTGGTGATCTCACCCCACACCGAAGCGTCGGACCCACTGCGGATTCGGGCGATGAGGAGTTCCTGGGCGTCGACGAGTTCTTTCGGATCGATATCGGCGAAAGCCGTGCGCGTCGGGGCGACGCCGAGCGTTTCACCCAACGCAGCAGCGACCTTTCGAGCCGTGGCGGCGGTCATCACCGAGTGCCCGGCACCGCTCTGGGCGATCGCGCGCCGGAAGAGTCCGCGTGCGCGCGGCATCGCCATCAGTGAGACCACGCTCATCGCTCCTGCAGATTCACCGGCGATCGTCACGAGATCGGAGTTGCCGCCGAAGGCAGCGATGTTGTCGCGTATCCACTCGAGGGCGGCGACCTGGTCGAGAAGGCCGCGGTCGGCCGGTGCGTCGTCGAGAAGAGCGAAGCCTTCGGCGCCGAGCCGATAGTTGACGCTGACGAACACGACACCGTCACGTGCGAAGCTCGCGCCGTCGTACAGCGCCACCGCACTACTGCCATGCTCGAACGCACCACCGTGAATCCACACCAGCACAGGCAGCGAGGCCGAAAGATCCGGTGTCCACACGTTGAGATTGAGGATCTCCTCGCCCGGTATCGACGGTTCGTGCAGGAGTCGGTCGAGTGGAGGGACATAGGGAGCCTTCGGTGCGGTGGGCCCGAATTCGGTCGCGGGACGTACACCCTCCCACGCCGGGGCAGGTGCGGGTGCGGCGAATCTCAGGTCGCCGAACGGCGCAGCCGCATAAGGGATACCTTTGAACACGGCTGTGCTGCCGACGGTCGTACCGCGCACTCGTCCGCTGGTGGTGTCGACGACAGGATCCATCCCCGCTCCTCGTGACGTTGGAGGCATCAGCATGGCACGAACCACCCTCACGCGCTGACGGTTTACCACGTGAGAGCGTTCCGGCGGGCGAGCTCACCCGCCGGAACGTGACGTCGTCCGGCCGTCGGGGTCAGAAGTCCTCGTCGATACAGGCGAGCCGGTCGCCGGCCTGCCCGGCCTCACCGGGTTCCGTCATGGTGTGCTCGGAGTGAAGCACCACCGAATTGGCCTCGTCGTCACGGAATTCCCAGTCGACGGTCGTCGATGCCTCGGCGTTGCCCTGCGCGTCGGTGGTGAAATCGAGCCAGATCTCGTTCTGCGGATTCGCGTAGGCCGGATCGGTGGACGGGGATTCGGGGTTCGCGGCGGGGTCGACCTCGTTCTGGTAGTGCGGCCCCGAATCGGACGGGTTCGGGCCACACGTCCGGGTGTGAACGTGCGCTCCGAAATCCCGATCGGGTTGCAGGCCCATCACCCTCAGCCGAATCGTGGTCCGACCGCCTTCTTCCTCGGATTCGACGTCGAAGGTCGAACCGACGGGCACGGCCGCTTCGTCGTAAGTGAAGGCGTTGTCGTCGTCGCTGCCCTCGCTCGGGAGACCGAAGGCGTCTCCGCTCATCCCCGGGAACGGAGTGGGCATCGGGTCGGTGGTCGTGAGAGAGGCGGGCGGAGTCTCGGCAGTGTTCTCGTTGTCCGTGGAGGAGTCGTCACTGCTGCAACCCGCGGCCACGAGTGTGGCGACGGAGAAACCGGCGACGAGACATGCGTGGCGTGTGTTCATATCTCGGACGTACCCCGCGCTGCCGTCCGTGAACCCGGCTGTTGCCGGGTTGCTCTACTCTTGTCCCGCGATGATCGCCGCGAGCTCCTCCGCAACCTTCTGCTCCACGTCACCCTTGCTCACACCGGCCCGCGACAGCACGCCGTCCCCGTTCTCGAGTTCGAGCAAGGCGAGGAGGATGTGTTCGGTACCGATGTAGTTGTGTCCGAGTCGCAATGCCTCGCGGAAGGTCAGTTCGAGTGCCTTACGGGCCCCGGCGTCGTAGGGGATCAGATCCGGGACCTCGGTGGCCGCCTCGGGGAGCGTCGCCTCGGCGGCCGCCCGTAGGACTGCGAAGTCCACCCCTTGCGATCGGAGCGCCCGCGCGGCGAGCGAATCGGTGTCGGCAAGCAGACCGAGAAGCAGGTGCACGGGCGTGATCTCCGGATTGCCCGCAGTGCGCGCCTCGTTCATCGACGCCATCACGCTGTTCTTCGCCCGCGGCGTGAATCGCGAGAATCCCTGCTCGGGGTCGAGGTCGTTGTCGCTCTTCGAGACGAACCGCTTCTGGGCGGCCTGTTTGGACACCCCCATGCTCCGCCCGATCTCGGACCAGGATCTGCCGGATCGTCGTGCCTGGTCCACGAAGTGGCCGATCAGGTGATCGGCGACCTCGCCGAGATGGTCGGCCGCGATGACGGCATCGGAGAGTTGCTCGAGTGGGTCGTCGTGGACGTTCTCGATCGCCTCGATGAGGTCGTCGAGCCGGACAGGACGGGAAGGTCGGATAGCGTCCATGCGTCAACCCTAAGTTGACGCATGGCTCTCGTCAACCCTTGGTTGACGCAGCTTCGGTGGTTCAGCGTGCGTGTACGGTCGCCCGAAACTCTGCGATGGGCCACACGTCCTGGTCCTCGCCGTAGACGACGCGGCCGTCCACCTCGAACTCGAGCAGGGTGTTGATGCAGATGCTCGTCGATCCCGGGAGGATCAGCCGACTGCGTGCCCGGCCGCCCACGGTGATCTCGGTGCCGGTCTCGTCGACCGCCACGAGGTCCAGCGAGTCGATCCACCCATGCTCGGGATCGCGAACGGCCTTTCGATGCCCGCCCCGCACCTCGACGACATCCTCTCCGCGACGTACATAGCCCGAATGGATGTCGTCACCGGTGTCGGTGGGTGCCGAATAGGTGAGCAAACTGACCTGCGGATCGGCCAACCACGTGTATCCGACACGGCGATAACCACGTTCCGTCCTCGGCCCCCACGATCGGTCGCGCATCGCATGACAATCGACGTCGATACGTTCGCCGTCGAGCACCACAGTTCCGGTGACGTGCCCGGTCTGGTCGTAATGCGATGCCGACGGATAGGGCGGTGATCCGCTCCGCAGCGGCACCGGCCGCTCGAGCCCCACGAAATGCAGATCCGCGACGATACGGCTGCGATCGTCGTAGCGGACCGAATACTCCATGCCCGGTTCGAGGACCGTGATCGTCGCCCCCGTGGGGCTGGTCAGCACCCCGCTCTCGAACTTCGGAGGCTTGAGGTACGAAAAACCCTCGAAGAAAGGAACGTCCCACGGGGTTGTGCCGGTGTGGTCCCACAGCCACAGTCCTCCACCGGTGGTGCCGGCGTTCTGCCGGACACTCACATACACCCACGCCCCGATGTTGCGCTCGGGCACGAAGAACGAGAACCAGAAGGTCTCCGTCTCGTAGAAGTTGTCGGACACCCGATGCAGTCCGTCGTCGTCCGGCGTGAATCCCGACATCATGGAAGTCCTCTCAAAGGGGCCGGACGGCCCTCACCACGCACGCGGTCACGCACGGCGATCATCCCGGCGAGCCTGCGCTCCATGTCTTCCCGCGACATCACGATGTCGTCTCCCCCCTCTCCGCGATCGAGTCTCGCGAGGCGGTCGCGTTCGGCCTCGATCTCCTCGTCGAGGAGAGACCCCGCCAGATCGCGGGTCAGCAGATCCTGGTCGGCCCAGTCGTCCTGCGGAATCCGCGTGATCGGCTCTTCCATGACGCACTCTCCGTCCGTTCCTGTCACGCCCGCGGGAACTGGAAGAGTCGTCGAGCGTTGAGTTCGACGATCTTGTGCACGTCCTCGTCGGGCACCAGACGCATCTGTTCCCGCACCACCTTGCGGCTGTTGGGCCAGTTCGAGTCGGAGTGCGGGTAATCGCCCTCCCAGGTGATGTTGTCGACTCCGACGGCCTCACGGTTGTCCACACCGAACTGGTCGTCGATGAAGCAGCCGTAGATGTGCTTCGCAAACAGCTCCGACGGCCGGACGCTCTGATCGATGTTCTGGTAGAAGCGATGCTTCTGCCATGTCTGATCCATCCGCTCGAGCAGATAGGGCACCCATCCGATTCCGCCCTCGGAGAGCATGAACTTCAGGCCCGGATGCTTGTGGAACACAGGTGAGAACAGCAGGTCGGCGGTCGCATACATCGAATTGCAGCCGAACAGGGCGATCATCACCGCCATCGGTGCTTCGGGCGCGGTGATCGGCGCCTGACCCGACGTGCCGAAGTGCACGCACAAGGGCTGCCCGGTCTCCTCCACCGCAGAGAACAACGGATCCCAGTGGTCGGTGTGGAAGGACGGCAATCCGAGCGGGACCGGATTCTCCACGAACGAGATCGCCCGTGACCCCTTCGCGGCCGTTCGCCGAACCTCCGCCACAGCCTCCTCCACCGACCACAACGGCAGGATGGTCAGTGGGATCAGGCGGTCCGGCGCCGTGGGGCACCACTCGTCCAGGATGTAATCGTTCCAGGCGCGGACACAGGCAAGGGCGAGCTCCTTGTCCTGGCCTTCGAGAAAGACGGTGCCGGCGAACCGGGGAAACGAGGGGAACGACAGCGTGGCCTGCACGCCGTCGATATCCATGTCCTGCACGCGAGCGCTCGGGTCGTAGCAGCCCGGCAGCATCTCGTCGTAGCGTGTGGGCTCGATGCCGTACTCCTCGGGCTTCTTGCCCGCTACGGCGTTGAGGCCGATGTACGGATAGATCCGGCCTTCGTACTCCCACACCTGCGCAATCTTGGTCGCGGTGTCCAGGGCGCGGTCGCCGTCGCCGACATGGATCGCCCTCGGCAGTTCCTTCTCGACGATCTTCGGGCCGGCCTCGAGGAACTTCGACGGTAATCGATCCGACCACAAGGCCGGATGTTCGATCAGATGGTCGTCGGTGGAGATCAAATGCATGTGGTCCTGCAGTGGCATTGCATCCTCCTGAATGTGCGGTGCAGCGTTACGAGGTGGATCGCAGACCTCAGACGCGGTCCCATTCGATCGGCAGCGAGGTGAGTCCGAGTTGTCCGCCGGTCTCGAGCAGTTCGGCACCCGGCACGAGCCGGTAGTCCGGAATTCTCTTGTGCCACTCCTCCAGCGCAATCCGCAGTTCCCGGCGTGCGAGGTGGGAACCGAGACAGCGGTGCGGACCGGCGCCGAAGGCGATGTGATTGTTGGGCGAGCGTTCGATGTCGACCTCGGCGGCGTCGTCGAACGCCTCCTCGTCGCGGGTCGCGCCGCTGAGCGGGAAGTTCACCATATCGCCGGCCTTCAGGGATACTCCCTGAAGCTCCGTGTCGTGCATAACCTTTCGAGCAGGAACGACGATCGCATAAGCACGGAGAAATTCTTCGACCGCGCCCGGGATGAGAGACGGATCCTCGACGATGCGCGCCCGGTCCTCCGGATGCGACGCCAGGTGGTAGAACGTCCACCCCAGAGTGGCGGCCACGGTGTCGAGGCCGGCCATGAACATCAGGAGGCAGAACGAGAGCAGATCCTCGTCGCTGACGGCTTTGCCGTCGATCTCGAAGTCCAGTGCCCTGCTGACGATGTCGTCTCTGGGGTCGGCACGCCGCTCGGCGATGATCGAAGCGAACCGCCCCATCACCGCCTGCATCGCGGCGAGCTGACGCTGTCCGCGGGCTTCCACGTCGTCGTCGCTCCCGTGCAGGATCGCGTGCTCCCATTCCATGAACTGGTCGAGTTCCTCGACCGGCATGCCCATGAGTTCGAGGAAGATGGTCGCGGGGAACACCTGCGCGAACTCGAGCATGAAGTCCACCTGGTTGCCCGAGCGTGACGCGATTTCGTCGGCCAGGCCGGCAGCACATTCACGAATGTGCGGTTCGAGCGACTCCACCCACTTGGGCGAGAACAACGGGGCGAGCTGATGACGCCATTGGCGGTGTTCGTCCCCGTCGAGCATCTCGGGAATCCATTTGAATGCCGGGTTCGGATCGAGCGGGGTGACCACGCTGTTCGAGAACGTGTCGGGGCGCTGCAGCAGGTCGAGTATGCCCTCGTAGTTCACCACCGAATAGAACCCCGGCCCGAACTCGTTGCGGTAGACGGCCGATTCGTCACGCAGCCGGTCGTACTTCTCGAACCACGTGCCGGCCTTCTGCAGTTCGGTGTAGTTGAAATTGTGGACGGGGCATCCGGCGGCGGCGGCTCGGTCGGATTCGGCTCGGGTCATGACAAGTCCTTACGAAGTGGAAGGTGAAAGCAAATGCTCAGGCGCCGCTCGCGGCACTCCACGTCACGGCTTTGGTTTCCAGATACTCCTCGAGGCCTGCCGCGCCCCATTCGCGTCCGAGTCCCGAGTGCTTGTATCCGCCGAACGGAATGTGCGGGGTCACGCCCCCGCCACCGCCGTTGAGGGACACGAAACCGGTACGGATGCGCTTGGCGATGCCGTAGGCACGCACAGGATCGGCGGCGAACACGCTTCCCCCGAGCCCGAATTCGCTTTCGTTGGCCAGGCGAACCGCGTGATCGTCGTCGTCGAACGGGATGATGACGCCGACCGGGCCGAAGAATTCCTTCTGCGCGATATCCATCGAGTTGTCCACGTCGACGAACAGCGTCGGCTCGACGAAATATCCCTTGTCGAGGCCGGGCGGGCGACCGCCACCGAAGGCGATCCTCGCGCCTTCCTCGACACCGCGGGCGATGAGTTTCTCGACCTTGGTGCGCTGGGCCTCGCTGATCAACGGGCCCATCATGACACCTGGATCGGCCGGGTCGCCGACGGTGATCGTCCCGAGCCCCGCGGTCACGTAGGCGACGAGCTCGTCGTAGCGGGAGCGGTGCACCAGCGTCCGCGTGAACAGGGAACATCCCTGCCCGGCATGGGTGACCATGTTCCCGATCACCGACTCGGCGGCCTTTGCGAGATCGACGTCCTCACAGAAGATATTGGCCGACTTGCCCCCGAGCTCGAGGACGACCTTCTTCAGGGTGGGCGCGGCCTGTTCGTAGACCGCGCGGCCGACGGTGTCGGAACCGGTGAAGCTCACCAGATCGACTTCGGGACTGGTGGTGAGTTCGCGACCGGCGTCGGCGTCGCCCGTGACGATGTTGAGCACACCCGGCGGAAGGCCGGCCTCCTCGGCGATCGTCCCGAGGATCAGCGCCTCGAGAGGCGTCGTCGGTGCCGGTTTGAGGATGGCGGTGCATCCCGCGGCCAGAGCGGGAGCGACCTTCATGATGTTGAGGAAGAGTGGGAAGTTGTACGCCGAGATCAGCGCGGCGACACCGACCGGTTCGCGCAGGACGACGCCCTGACCGATTCCCTGCCCGATGGTCGGGAACACCGGCCTCTCGAACTCGAAGGCCGGCAGGAGCCGCTCGGCCGTGTCGCGGAAGTGCTGCAAGGGGATTCCCACTTGCAGGTATTCCGCGAGCGCTCGGGTCGAGCCTGCCTCGGCGATGCTCAGATCGACCAGTTCTGCGCGACGCTTGTCCAGGGCGTCGGCCATGCGCACCATCACCTGCGCACGTTCCCGCGGTGACATGAGTGGCCACGGACCCTCGTCGAATGCACGCCGCGCGGCGGTGATCGCGCGGCGGACGTCGGAGACGGTGGCCTGCGGGGCACGCCCGACGAGTTCGCCGTTGGCCGGGTTGACGACGTCGTGGATCGCGCCGCCGTCGCTGTCCACCCAGGTTCCGTCGATGAACAGCTTGGAAAAGTCGTGTGTCACAGGGTTCTCCGTACTCGACAGGGATTACGTGCGCGATCAGAAGGCCGGCGCGGCAGGACGGTTGCGGACGTAGCCACCCGCATCGACACGCATCTGCATGCCCGTGATGTACCGCGACTCGTCCGAGAGCAGAAACAGCACCGTGTCGGTGACGTCCTCGGGTTCGACGTAGGGAACACCCATCACGCTCATGACGGGGAAGACCGGCAGAGCGTCTTCGAGGGTGGGGGATTCGAGATCGGGACGGAACTGCCGGTACATGACCTCGCTGTTGAGCATGTCGGTGTTGCAGTTCGTCGGATGCACTGCGTTGACGCGGATCTTCTTCGGTCCCAGAACGACCGACAGGTCGTTGACGAACGAGGCGATCATCCGCTTGGCGAGGGAGTAGCCGAGCCCGCCGGTGCCGTTGGTGGGATTGTCGGTCGCGCCCGGGAGCAGGGCCGCAAGACTACCGGTCGCGACGATCGATCCACCGTCGGCGAGGTGGGGCAGACAGGCTTCCACAGCGTTGACGACACCGACGAAGTCCACGGTGAACGCGTCGATGAAGGCTTGCGGGTCGTCCGATCCGAGTGGGCAGATGCCGGCCTGGGCTACCACGCCGTCGAGACGGCCGAATTCTTCGACGCCGCTCTGTACCGCCGCGAACAGTGCCTGCCGGTCGCGCACGTCGGCGACCGTCGTGAGCAGTGTTCCGCCCGCCTCTTCGACAAGACGGGTGGTCTCGGTGAGATCTTCGGGCGTAGCCAGCGGATAGGCGTTGGTCTTGACGTTGTCGCAGAGGTCGACGCCGATGATCTTCGCGCCTTCACGCGCGAGACGCACGGCGTGGGAGCGTCCCTGACCGCGGGCGACGCCGGTGACGAAGACGACTTTGTCCTGCAAACGGCCCATGAGGTTGTCCTTCGGTTCGAATCCGGGAGAGTGAGGTGAAGAGCGAGAAGATCTGTCGTGCAGTTTGTTTGCGCAACGATGAAGTAGAAGGTGAATCAGCGGAGGCTGATTGCCCGTTCGGGACACGCGGCGACGCCGGCCAGCACGGCGGCATCGACAGGCTCGGTCACCTCCCGGTCGAGCGGCAACGCGTATCCGTTGTCGTCGATGTCGAACACCTCGGGTGCGGCTTCCCAGCAACGTGCATGGCCTGAACACTTGCCGGTGTCGAGCGAAAGTCTCATGAGGTCCCTGCTTTCGACGCGGACGGAAGAGACGAAGCGATAACGCGGCAGATCGTGAGACCGGACCCACTGTTCGGTCTCATCATCTGAGACTCATTGGACACACAGTAGCAACATCGGAGGCACAAGTCGAGACCTGGATCACACTTTTTACCAAGTTTACTATGTTGCGGAATGTCTGTCTCCGGACGACTCGTCGTACCCGCCGTTAGGGTGAGGGAGTGCCGAGCGACAACACCGTGACGACCAGCGAGATGAGCCTGCGGGAGCGCCTCGTTCGCGCCGCCGACGAGGAGATCCGGCATCGCGGCACCGCCTCCGTCAGCATGACCGCGATCGCCGAACGCGCCGGGGTTTCCCGCGCCACCGCGTTCCGGCAGCTCGGTGGAGCGCAGGAGATGATCGTCCAGGTGGGGCTCCTCCGCGCCGAACGCCACATAGAACGTGCGCTCGAGCGGTCCGCCGGCCGAGGCGACATCTTCGCGAAGATGGAAGACACGATGGCCTACAACGCCCGTGAGCTACCCGAGGATCCCGTGATCGTCGCTCTCATGGCACAGCATTCGGCCTCGGCGCGGCACCCGGACATCCTTGCCGTCACATCGGCGGTCTCCGAACCACTGCTTCGCACCGGCCAGGAGGCAGGGCTCATCCGCACCGACATCCCGCTGACCGAGCTGCTGGAATATCTCATCGAACAAACCTTCCTCGCAGCCGAGGATCCCAACCGGTCCGACACGGCGGCGCGACTCCGCTTCCGCCGATATGTCGTGCCCGCGCTGCGGCCACAATCCTCCGAGGGGGCCGACGCCACGACGCAGGAGGAACTCGAGAAAGCCCTCACGGTCGCCGCCGATGCGCTCGCCGCCGCAAACCGTGCAGCACGCAAGTTGCGCCGCGAGGTCGTCGAGTGATCGAGGGCCGGATCACGTCACAGCACCGGCGATCTTGAGTTCGATGAGCTTGTCGTCGTCGAACCCGAGTTCTCGCAGAATGTCGTCGGTATGTTCGGCGAACTGGGGTGCCCGGGTCATCCGTACCAGGGCTTTGTCGAACTTGACCGGGCTGGCCACGAGCTTCTGGGGCTTGCCGTCCGCATCGACCACCTCGACGATCCGCCCGTTCGCCACGAGCGCCTCGTCGTGGCCGAGATCCCAACCGTCCTGCACCGGCGCCCACTGGCCGGTCAGGGACGCGAACACCTCGAGCCAGTCGTCGTAGTCGCGCTGCCCGATCGCGTCCGCGAACAGGTTTCCGATCTCCTCGGCGTGCTGGAAGATCGCCTCCATCGTCGTGAACCGAGGGTCGTCGACGAGGTCGTCGAGCCCTAGGGCGGTGACGAATTCGTTCCAGTAGCGCGTGGGCTGAAGCATCGAGAACTGGAGCCAGCGCCCGTCGGCGGTGCGGTACGAGCCGCTGAGAGGGTTGCCGGGTGCGGCGGTCTTGCGTTGCACCTTCGGCAGCCGTCCACCCGTGAACAGCGACAGGTTGACCGAGAACTGAGTGGCCCATGCCCCCACCGCGAGCAGCGACACGTCCACTTCCGACGGTTCTCCGGTGCGTTCGCGTCCGGCGATCGCTGCGGCGATCCCGCCCGCGATGGTCATGCCGCCGATGTTGTCGCCGTACGCACCGGAGGGCATGAATGCCATGTGCTCGGCGTCGGGCGGCATCACACCGTCGGCGCTCCCCCCGCGTGCCCAGAAAGCCGTCGCATCGTAGGCACCCTTGTCGGCGTCGGGGCCCTCGGTGCCGAAACCACTGCCCGTGACATAGATGATCTTCGGGTTGATCGCCCGGACGTCGTCGAGGGTGATGGCGAGCTTGGCCCGTGGGCCGGGAAGATAGTTCGTCAGGAAGACGTCGCTGCGCCGGATCAACTCTTCGAGCACGGGTCGCGCCTCGGGATTGGCGAGATCGATCCCGATGCTCCGTTTGCTGCGGTTGGGCCCTTCCATGATCGGCGCGAACGACGATCCCGCCTTGCTCGCATCGAGTCCGAGCACCCGGACGAGACCGCGCTGGGCATCGCCGTTCTCGGCGTGCTCGACCTTCACGATGTCGGCTCCCCAGTCGGCGAGCACCGCGCCGGCGGCGGGCACGAAGGTGAACTGCGCGACCTCGAGTATGCGGATGCCTTCCAAGGGACGATCCATGACGACTCCTGATCCTGACCGGGTGCGGACGTTCGGTAATCGAGAATGCGTTCGTTATCGAGTTCGGAGGAGCATCGCGCCCGATGGCACGCCACCACCGGCAGTGACGACCGCGACCCTCGCGTCGGAGACCTGCCGGCCGGGTGCCTGCCCCCTCAGTTGCAGCACCGCCTCCCGGACGAAGCCGTAGCCGTGGGTCCGGCCGGCCGACAACTGGCCACCGTGTGGGTTGAGAGGCAGCACTCCGTCGACGCCGATGCCCTTGCCGCCGTCGATGAAGTCGGCGGCGGCCCCGAACTCGCAGAACCCGAGCCCTTCGAGCCACGACAGCGCATTGAAGGTGAATCCGTCGTACAGCAACGCGACATCGACGTCGCCCGGCCGCAGATCCGTGCGACTCCACAGGTGCGCGGCGGGACCGAGCGATTGCGGAAGGTGTGTGAGCGTGCCCTGGTCCCAGGACAGGTTCTCCGTGATCCGAGTACCGACGGCTTCGACGAGCACGGGCGCATGCCGAAGGTCCTCTGCTGCGTCGACGGCCGACACGACGACGGCCACGGCCCCGTCGACCGGTACGTCGCAGTCGTACAGACCGAAGGGGGTCGAAACGACGCGGGCGGAGAGATAGTCGTCGATCGTGATCGGATCGCGGTACACCGCTTCGGGATTGGCCGATGCATTGTCGCGGGCCGTGACCGCGATCGCCCCCAGCGCATCCTTGGCGTCGCCGTAGCGGTGGAAATAGTGCGAAGCCTGGCACGCGATCCAGTTGGCGGCGGACATCGCGCCGAAGGGGTGCCGGAACTCGAGCATGCCCGAGGCTCTGCCACCACCGGACGACCACTTCCCGGCCTTCACCAGTTCCGCATGTGTCGACTCCCATACGGTGCGGAAGCACAGCACATGACGGCACAGGCCCGAGGCGACGGCGAGCATCGCCGCGATGATCGATCCATTCTGGCCCGGCAGGTCGCCGCCACCGTTCACCCAGACCGGGCGAACTCGAAGTGCCTGTTCGACGGGCATGATGCCGCCTTCGGAGATGCCCCCGGGCGCCGCGCCGGGATAGGTCGAGAGTCCGTCTATGTCGGCGAGGGTCAGACCGGCATCATCGACCGCACGCAGGCACGCATCGACGGTCAGTGTCAGTGGATCCACCATCAACCGGCGCCCGACCGCAGACTGGCCCACTCCGGTGATCGCGACCCGGTCCTCGAACTTGGCGGGCGTGACCGGACCGCAAAGATTCGGCTTCCGCTCCTCGGGTTCCGGCAGCGGTCCGGGTGCGCCTCCCGCATCGGGATCGGGTTCGAACAACGGCAACCAGATGTCGTCGGCGACCTGTTCGAAGACGACCCGTACCCGGTCCCCCACCGCGACCTCGCCCGGTTCACATCCGACGATGTTCGTCGTCAGACGGACGCTCGAGTCCTCGTCCAGTGCCACGATCGCGACGACGTAGGGCGGCGGGAGACCCGGAAGCCACTGCTGGACGTTGACCGTTGCGCCGACGACGACCGCACGTCCCGAGACCGGTTGGAGCGCAATGTCACGCGAACCGCACTCCGAACACAGCACCGCCGTGGGGTGCATCCGTTTCCCGCAGGCCCCGCACTCGGCGACCTTCAGGACACCCTCGGCTCCGGACGCCCAGAACCCGGCCGTGGTCAGCGTGGGTTGAGGCAACGGCCTGCGAGAATCCCCCACATTCACCCCTCTGCCCGTTTACCAAGTTAGATAACTTGAGCACGAATGCTAGCACCGACTATGACTTACGTCACTGCATGACCGCAGCCGGGCGGAAACTGGAGGAATACTGCACAGATTCCTTCGAGATATATAACCTAGTGCACGACCAGCGCGGCGACAGCGCACGAAGGAGCAGGCACGAAGATGACCGAGAATCGAAGCGCGCTCGAGCCCGCCCTGCTCACGTGGGTGGCCGAAACGGCAGGCGGAACCATCGTGGAGGTCGACCGACGGCCGGGTGGAGGCCGGCGGGAGGCATGGATTGTGGATGTGGAGACACCGGACGGCACGGTCCTTCCCCTCTTCCTGCGGTACGACCGGCTCGATCCGGCACAACGGGGGGATCCGTTCACATTGCACCGCGAAGCGCATTTCTACCGCGCATTCGAGGATTCCCCGGTCCCAGTGCCCCGCATCGTCGGCGTCCATCCCACCGAACAAGCGATCCTGTCCGAACGGGTGCCCGGGCAGGCCTGGTTCTCCCGCATCCGGGACGAGCAGGAACGGGTGGCAGTGGCCTCCGACTTCATGCGCATCCTGGCAGAGATGCATCGTGTCGATCCGCGCCGACTGCACCTGCCCGACCAGCATCCGGACGCAGGCCTGCGGGAGTTGGTCGCCCACGAGATCGACGTGTGGGAGACCGTCTACCGCGGCGCGGGCGCAAAGGCCGACCCGCTGATCGAACTTGCCCTGACCTGGGTGAAACGGAACATCCCGAACGTCGACGGCCCCGTGGTCATCGTCCAGGGGGACACCGGACCGGGAAACTTTCTCTACGAGGACGGCAGGGTCACCGCGGTCCTCGATCTCGAACTCGGACACCTCGGCGACCCGCACGACGACCTGGCCTGGGTCACCACCCGCGCGGTCCAGGAACCGTTCACCGACATCCACGATCGCTTCGCCGACTACGAGCGCGCATCCGGGACAACCGTCGACCTCGATCGTGTGCGTTACTACCGGGTGCTCGCCGAGCTGCGCATCGTGATCCTCGGCCAGGGTGGTGCGGTGCATCCGGATCCGCTGTCGGAGGTAGGAAATGCGTTGGCGTACGGTCTTCTGCACCGTCGCCTTCTGGTGGAGGCGCTCGCGGACGTCCTCGGCATCGAACTCGATACGCCGGCAGACGTCGACGCCGAGTCGACCGAGCGCGAATGGCTCTACGACGCCGCACTCGATCAGCTGCGGCACATCATCGTGCCGCGCAGCGAGGACGCCTTCGTCATCCAGCGCAGCAAGGGACTCGCCCGCATCCTCAAATACCTCCGAGACGCCGACAGGTACGCCGATCGCATCACCGAACGGGATGTGAGTGATCTCGAAGCCGCGCTGGGATCACGACCCGACACCGTGGCCGACGGCACCACCGTGCTCGTCGAACGTCACCTGGCCGGAGAGATTCCCATCGGTGACGTCCTGAATGTCTTCGCACGCCAGATTGCAGGACGTACCCAGCAGATGCGCTCCGCCATGGGCGTTCTCGCCGAACGACACTTCGACGTGCTGTAGGCGTCGCGGAGCAACCGGCAGCACGGACCGGATCGATTGCGGCACAGACGCTGTCCGGCCCCTCACCCTCGGAGGAGACCCCCGTACACGGGTACACGATCTTCCGGACCGATCAGGGTACCCGGCTTCGTCGCGACGGACAGCGTCGTCTCGATGGGGGGTAGTTCGTCCGGTCCGGCCCCGATTGCCAGCACGTCGCAGAATCCCTCCGCCATCGATTCGACGAGGACCGGAAGGTCGGGAACCGCTGCGGTATCCACATTGATGCCGATACAGCAGTGGTTCGTGTGGGACATCAACGTGATGTTGACCGCCGAACCGATGGTGGGAGCGAACGGGTAGTACCTCAGAACCTCTGCCCCGGCCATGTAGAACGGGACAGGGGAGCCGGGAACATTGGAAGCGAGAAAGTCGATGTGCCGCAGGATTCCCCCCAGAATCCCGGCCGGGAGCACGTTCAACACCCCCGCGATGGCCGAGGACAGCGGCACGGCGGGTTCGTCCCGCCAGGAACGCACGATCCGGCCCACCCTGTGCATCAGCGCGACGGGTTCGGCAACGTCCAGAGGGAGCGCGAAACGGGCCAGCGTGATCTTGTTGCCGCCGATGGCATCGCCCTCCCGACGGAGATTGATCGGAAGTGTCGTCATCAATTCCGCGACCTGCGCGCCGTGACGAGCGTGATAGCTCCTCAATCCCAACAGGATTCCGGCCAGAAATGCGTCGTTGAGTGATGCGTCCACCGCCCGTCCGGCACGTCGCAGAGCATCGAGCGGCAGGTCGAGGGCGGCGACCTCCCGAACCGTGCTGCGGCCGACCATCACCGGCGACCGCGTCGTGACCACCGGACGCGCGAAGCGAGCCGTCGAACCGGCGGTCTTCAGGGCAGTGCGCAGTGCCGACACAGGATTCGTCACCGACCGGAGACCCGAGCGCGCGAGCCACGGCACGCCCCGGCTCAGCGCACTGCCGGCCGTAGAGAGATACCAGTTCACGGAATCGGCGATGTCCGATGCAGGGCCCGCGGGCGGAGGGCTCTCCGGAAGTGGTCCGCGGTCGGTACCCTCACGCTCGAAATCGACCATCTCGTTGGCTATCTGGATGCCGCCGATCCCGTCGGTGAGCGCGTGGTGCACTTTGAGGACGACTGCGGCACGACCGCCGTCCAGGCCGTCGACGATCGTCGACTCCCACAGCGGACGGTCCTTGTCGAACGCCGTCATGGCCGCGGCACGTACGAGTGGGAGCACGGCATCGAGTCCGCCGGGATGCGGGAGGGCGATCCGCCGCAGATGCCAGGACAGATCGAAGTCGGGGTCATCCACCCATCGAGGCGGAGTTTGCCCGAATGCGGATTCGACGAGCTTGCGACGGAAGCTCGGCACCGCGCGTGTTCCCCGGTCCATCATCTTGACGAAGCGATCCGGATCAGGCGAGCGGTCGAGCAGGGCGACCGCGACGATGGTGGACCGGAGAACCGGATCCTCCTCCATCCGCCACGACATCAGATCCGCCTGCGACATGCGCCTGTCGTCCGCACTCATACG
This sequence comes from Rhodococcus sp. NPDC047139, assembly GCF_040643435.1. Classification (NCBI taxonomy): domain Bacteria; kingdom Bacillati; phylum Actinomycetota; class Actinomycetes; order Mycobacteriales; family Nocardiaceae; genus Rhodococcus; species Rhodococcus sp. NPDC047139. The sequence continues at coordinate 160,625 of NZ_JBEYUH010000003.1, read as the reverse complement.
CGTCACCTCCCGGGAAGGTAGGGCTCGTCCCCCGCACAGTAACCCTCCGGGTGCGCACATATCGGTGATATCGGGCCACCGGTGGCCGCACCCGCCGGGGGCGGGGACCTTTTGCTCACGCTGAGGCAAAGCCTGGTTCAGCGCCGTCGCTGCAACCAGGATCAGTGACGGCTTCGACCGCCGTCGAAGCGTGACCGACCGTCGCTCGAAATCGTGAGGAAGTACATGCCCCGTCTACGTCGTGCCGGATCGACGGCCATCGTCGCGCTTGTTCTGACCGCGGTCGCTGCGTGTAGTTCCGGCTCGCCGGGAGACGGCCTCGGTTCCGACCGCGCGCTACCCACCGACATCCCTGCCGGCACGAAGATCGTCGTCGCCGATCAGAGTGAACGTCAGCAGGTCGCGCTCGCCGCCTCCGGGCAGCTCGCGTCCCTCCCGTTCGAGTACGAGTTCGCCACCTTCCAGGGCGCCCCGTCCATTCTCGAAGCGTTCCGCGCCGACGCTGTGGACGTGGCGTGGGCCGGCGAGATCATGGCGATCCAGTCACTTGTGGCCGGTGACGACGTCCGCGTCGTCGCCGCACTGCAGACGGACAACGGTCTGAACATGGGGATCGCTCCCGGCGCTTCGAACATCGAATCTCTCGCCGATCTGAAGGGCAGACGAATCGGCTACGCCGAGGGCACCTCGCAGCAGGCGTTCGTCCTCCGCGCGCTCGACAAGGCGGGGTTGGCCGTCGATGACGTGACACTCGTACCGATGGCGTTGCCCGACTTTCCCGATGCGCTGCGCTCGAACCAGATAGATGCGGCACCGATGAGTGAACCTGTCTTCTCCCGGTACATGCAGACCCCTGGCGCGACAGCCCTGCCCCGCACGGAGACCGGTGACCTCAGCGACGGCGTCTCCTATCTGTACTCGAGCGACAAGGCACTGTCGGACCCCGCCACCGCCGCCGCGATCCGCGCGTACGTCACCGCATACATCACCGCGGTCGATTGGACGAACGACAACCGCGATGCGTGGATCGACGAGTACTTCGTGAAGAGCCAGGGACTCGACGTCGCGGACGGACAGCGCATCCTCGACGCGAGCGGCCCCACCTCCTTCCCCCGCCTCGACGAGGACCTCATCGCCGTTGCGCAACAGACCGTCGACGTGATCGATGCCGCGGGTGAACTGCCCCGGCCCGTCGATGCCGCCGACGCATTCGACCTGCGATTCGACGAGGTCGTCGCTGCCGCCGTCGCCGAGATCGGCGCCACCCACACCCGTGATTGATTCGAGGAGATTTCCGTGACCGACCGCCGACTGAACCTCAACGCATTCATCTACCCCACCGGTCACCACGAGGCGTCGTGGCGTCACCCCGGCAGTGTGCCCGAACGCATCTACGATGTGACCTACTTCCAGGAACTCGCGCGACTGGCCGAGAGCGCCAAGCTGGACGCCGTGTTCTTCGCGGACGGACCCGCACTGCGCACCGAAGTGCGGTACCGCCCCGACTACGGACTCGAACCGATCACGACGCTCGTCGCGATGGCCACGGCCACCACGCATCTCGGTCTGATCGCCACCGCCTCGACCACCTATTACGAGCCCTACAATCTCGCGCGCCTGTTCTCCTCCCTCGATCACATCTCCGGCGGTCGCGCGGCCTGGAACATCGTCACCACTGCGACCGATGCCGCTGCCGCAAATTTCGGTCTCACCGGCCATCCGGATGTGCGGGAACGCTATGCACGTGCCCGCGAATTCGTCGATGCCACAATCAAATTGTGGGATTCATGGGAGGACGACGCCGTAGTGATCGACAAGGAGGCCGGTGTCTATGCCGACCACGACAAGATCCACCGGATCGACGTCGAAGGCGAATACATCCGTGTGCGTGGACCGTTCGGCTCCGCACGATCACCCCAAGGACGCCCGGTGCTGGTCCAGGCCGGGTCCTCCAACGACGGACGTGACTTCGCGGCGGAGTACGCCGAGGCGATCTTCACCGCCCACCAGCGAATCGAGGACGCACAGGCCTTCTATCTCGACATCAAGACTCGTGCGCGGGATCTCGGCCGCGATCCCGGCCACGTGAAGATCCTTCCCGGTCTGAGCCCGTTCATCGGCGCCACCGAAGCAGAGGCGAGGGACCTCCAGCGCGAGTTCGACGAGCTGACCATCGTCGACTACGGCCTCGGGCAACTGCAGAAAATGGGACGCATCGACGTTACCGGGCTCGGACTCGACGAGAAGGTCCCGGCGGAGTTGTTCGCCGGGGCCGGCGACATCACCGACAACACCAACAGCCGCCGCCTCGTGTTCGCGAAGATCGTCGAGCGCGAACAGCCGACCCTGCGCCAGCTGTTGCACAAACTGGCCGGCGCCCGGGGCCACAACGTCGTCGCGGGCACTGCCGTGCAGATCGCCGACATCATCGAGCAGTGGTTCACCGGCGGTGCGGCGGACGGCTTCAACATCATGCCGCCGCAGTACCCGCAGGGACTCGAAGCTTTCATCTCGTCGGTCGTTCCGATCCTGCAGGAGCGGGGGCTCTTCCGCACGGAGTACTCGGGAACCACATTGCGCGACCACTACGGACTTCCGCGGCCCGACAGCAGTTACGCCCGCGCCCTCAGTGCGTCCGGCATCTGATCCACCTGAGAGAGGACACCGACCATGAGCGTCCCGGCCTTGCAATCCCGGCGTTTCGGCAGCGGCCTCGCGGGCGATGCCGACACGGATCAGAAACCCGACGGCAGTGGTGGCCCGGCACTCCCGTCGAGGGGCGGGCGCAGCAGACTCGCCCCCGGACGACCCATCAGATTCGGACCTGCCATCGGACCGGCGTTGTTGCTCGTGGCGTGGATCGCCGCATCGGCGACCGGCCTTCTCGACCCGAAGACCCTGTCGGCGCCGTGGACGGTGGTAACCACGGCGTGGGATCTCGTCGCGGACGGACGACTCGGCAGCAATCTGCTGACCTCCGTGGAGCGAGCGTTGATCGGCGGTGTCCTCGGTGTCGTGCTCGGCCTCGTCCTGGCACTGATCGCCGGTCTGTCCCGTATCGGTGAAGCCCTCATCGACGGTCCGGTACAGATCAAGCGCTCGATCCCCACCCTCGCCCTGATGCCTCTGGCCATCCTGTGGTTCGGCATCGGCGAGGAGATGAAGATCCTGCTCATCGCGCTGTCGGTGTTCGTCCCCGTCTACATCAACACCTTTTCGGCGCTGCGCGGAATCGACGCTCGCTTCGTCGAACTCGCCGAAACGCTCGATCTGTCGCGGGCGCAGTTCATCCGGCGTATCGCCCTGCCTGGTGCCCTATCCGGTTTCTTCACCGGCCTGCGCCTTGCCGTCACCATCGCATGGCTGGCGCTGGTGGTCGTCGAACAGGTCAACGCCTCGAGTGGCATCGGCTACCTGATGTTCCAGGCCCGCAACTACGGCCTGACCGACATCATCATCGTCGGCCTGGTGGTGTACGCGATTCTCGGATTCGGCAGCGACCTGCTGGTCCGCGCAGCAGAAAGGAAGGCCCTCGCATGGCGCAGGACGCTCGGAAGCTGACCGTCCGGACAGCCGGTCTCGAACGCGGTTTCGACGGACGCGCGGTTCTCGACGGCATCGACCTCGAGATCCGGGCCGGCGAGTTCGTGGCATTGCTCGGACGCAGTGGCTCCGGCAAGAGCACGCTACTGCGGGCGCTCGCCGAACTCGATCACGGCGTACCCGGCGCCGGCACGATCGAGGTGCCCGAGAAACGTGCCGTGGTCTTCCAGGATTCACGTCTGCTGCCCTGGGCGCGGGTGCTCGACAATGTCGTGCTCGGCCTCCGGGGCGCCGATGCCACCGAGCGGGGCCGGACCGCCCTCGCCGAAGTCGGGCTCGCCGGCCGCGAGCAAGCCTGGCCCAACGAGTTGTCCGGTGGCGAACAACAACGTGTGTCGCTGGCCCGTTCGCTCGTGCGCGAACCCGAACTGCTTCTCGCAGACGAACCGTTCGGCGCCCTCGACGCACTGACGAAGATCAGGATGCACGGGCTGCTGCAGGAATTGTGCGCAAAGCACCGGCCTGCGGTCCTGCTCGTCACCCACGATGTCGACGAGGCGATCGCTCTCGCCGACAGGGTGCTCGTGCTCGATCACGGTTCGTTCGCTGTCGAACTCACCATCGACATACCGCACCCGCGAACCGATCACGTCGTCGAAACAGCCGGATACCGCCGCATTCTGCTGGAGGCACTCGGCGTCGAGATCTCCGTCTGAGCGGCCCACTCCGGAGCTACGGATGGGAGAGAATCGGATCATTGCTCCGGAGTAACCGAGGGAGATGCATCGTGTGTGGACGCTACGCCAGCACCAGCACTCGCGGGGATCTGCTCGCGGCCTACGACGCTGCCGAGACCATGGGCGAGGAACTACCACCCTCGTACAACATCGCTCCCACCCAGAGGGTCAACGTGGTACTCGAGCGGGCCTCGCGCGAGGATGCCGGCGCCGAACCGGTACGCATGGTGTCCTCGCAGGTCAAGTGGGGCCTGGTGCCGTCATGGGCGAAGGATCCGAAGATCGGGTCGCGGATGATCAATGCCCGCTCCGAAACGATCACGCAGAAGCCCGCCTTCAAAGCCGCGGCAGCACGGCGGCGGTGCGTGCTGCCGGCCGACGGATACTACGAATGGATGAAAAGCGAGGACGGTAAGAAGATCCCGTTCTTTCTGCATGCCGGCGCACCGATCTCGATGGCCGGACTCTACGAACTGTGGCCCGACCCGAAACTGCCGGACGACGACCCCGGCCGGTGGTTGTGGACGTGTACCGTGCTGACACGCCCCGCGACCGACGCCGCCGGGCACATCCACGAACGGTCGCCTGTGATCCTTCCCGGGTCCTTCGTCGGCCCCTGGCTCGATCCTGCGCTGAACGACCGGGACGACGTCGATGCCCTGTTGAATTCGATCCCCGAACCCCACCTCGAACCGTACGAGGTGAGCACGGCTGTGAATTCGCCCCGGAACAACAGTCCCGACCTGCTGCGTCCGGTCGATTCCTGAACCGACCGGTCCGTACGTCGATTTCCGCAACGGACAAGCACGCTTGTCGGAATTGACTAAAGTTGGCGGGTGCGACATTCACGGCAGAACCCGATCAGCGCCACGACGTCTCCGTTCTTGTCCGGAAACCGCAGCACTGCCGTCGCAGTGATCGCATCGCTCGTCGCGATCGGCGTGATCGTCACGATTCTCGTCAGAAGCGAACTCATCGACTTCCTGGTCTACCGGATGGGTGCGCGGGTTCTGCTCGACGGTGACGACATCTACGGACAGATGCCGCCGGTGACCGACGACTACGTGCTGCCGTTCACCTACCCGCCGTTGTCGGCGATGCTCTTCGCGCCCCTGGCGCTGATCCCTGTGGTACTCGGCAAGATCGTCTTCACCCTCGTCTCCGTGGCCGCTCTCGTCGTCACTCTGCGAGTCGTGCTGGGCCGTATCCGCCCGGACCTCGACGGCCCGACCTCGTGGCTCGTCACGACGATCACCGTCGGGGGGTCACTGTTGTTCGAACCCGTGCGCGAGACGGTCTCGTTCGGACAGATCAACCTGGTTCTGATGGCGCTGGTCGCGCTCGACGTACTGGTGAAGAATCCGAAATGGCCGCGTGGACTGCTGATCGGCCTCGCCGCAGCCGTCAAGCTGACCCCGATCGCGTTCCTCCTGCTGTTCCTGATCCGGCGCGACAGTCGGACCAGCGCCACGATCCTCGCGTCGGCCTTCGGATTCACCGCGCTCGCTTACGCTGTGATGCCGGAGACCTCCGTGAAGTACTGGCTGCAGACATTGCCGGACACCGGCCGTATCGGCGCATCGTATTTCGCCACCAACCAGTCCTTCAAGGCGGTCGTCACTCGCTTCGGCCTGCCCGAACCGGTCGGGTCGATATTGTGGCTGATCGCTGTCGCCGCGATGCTCCTGGTCGCAGTGGTAGCCATCCGGCGCGCCCTCGAACAAGGCGATCTCGTACTCGCTCTTTCGGCGAACGCGGCGGCCGTGCTGCTGGCGTCGCCGGTGTCGTGGTCCCACCACTGGGTGTGGGTCGCCCCGGCGCTGCTGGGGGTGACCCTCGCAACATGGCGAGCAACCGAATCGCAGAAACTCACAGCCATCGTGGCAGCGTCGGCACTCGTCTTTCTGATCGGCCCACATCACCTGCTCCCCACGGGGAATGATCTCGAACTCGACTGGGCCGCATGGCAACACTTGCTCGGCGCGCTGTATGTGACGGTCGGAACAGGCTTTCTGCTGTGGCTCGCGTTCGGGCGGCGTGCGAGCGCGGAACCCCTGGCGCCGGAACCGTTACCGGACGCGGAGCCGTCGAGGTAGCCGGTCTCCTCGGGGGCGCACACTTCGGTGCGGCGGAGAGCGCCACGACCGGTCAGGCGGCGTGCGCCCGGAACCGGCGCAGCCGCAGGCTGTTGGAGACCACGAAGACCGACGAGAATGCCATCGCGGCGCCGGCGAGCATCGGATTGAGCAGGCCCGCCGCCGCCAGCGGCAGTGCGGCGACGTTGTACGCGAATGCCCAGAACAGGTTGCCCTTGATCGTCGCCAGCGTTCGGCGGGACAGGCGGATGGCGTCGACCGCGACCATCAGGTCGCCGCGGACCAGTGTCAGGTCGCTCGCCTCGATCGCGACGTCGGTCCCGGTGCCCATCGCCAGCCCGAGATCGGCCTTGGCGAGTGCTGCGGCGTCGTTGACACCGTCGCCGACCATCGCCACCACCTGGCCCTCTCTCTGAAGACGCTCGATGACGTCGACCTTGTCGGTGGGCATCACGTCGGCGATCACGTCGGCTTCGTCGATGCCCACCTCGGCCGCCACGGCATGTGCGACGGCGGCGTTGTCGCCGGTGAGCAAGATCGGACGCAGGCCGAGATCCCGTAGTTCGGCGATGGCCTTCGCGGAGCTCGGCTTGACGGCATCTGCCACGACTACGATGCCGCGCGCCTTACCGTCCCAGCCGACCGCAATGGCCGTGCCACCGGACTTCTGGGCCTGCTCGAACGCCTGCCGCAGGCCGTCGGAGAGCTGCTGCGACCAATCTGCGAGCAGCTGCGGACGTCCCACCAGCACGGCACGGCCGACGTCACCGTCGACGAGCACCCCCTGAACGCCGAGACCCTCGACGTTCGTGAAGTTCTCCACCTCGGGTAGCCGGCCGTACTTCTCCAGGGCGGCGTCGCTGATGGCACGCGCGATCGGATGCTCGGAGGCGGACTCGAGCGCTCCGGCACAACGCAGCACTTCGTCGGCGTCCTCCCCGTCCTCGGCGACGACATCGCGCAGGCTCATCCGGCCCGTGGTGACCGTGCCGGTCTTGTCGAGGACCACTGTGTCGACCGAGCGGGTCGACTCGAGCACCTCGGGCCCCTTGATCAGGATGCCGAGCTGGGCACCGCGCCCCGTACCGACCATCAGGGCGGTCGGCGTGGCCAGTCCGAGGGCACACGGGCAAGCGATGATGAGCACCGCGACCGCCGCCGTGAAAGCCGCGGCGATACCGTTGCCGGTGCCGAGCCAGAAGCCCAGCGTGCCGGCAGCGATCAGCAGGACGATCGGTACGAAGATGCCGGAGATCCGGTCGGCCAGACGTTGCACCTGTGCCTTGCCGTTCTGGGCGTCCTCGACCAGTTTCGCCATCTGCGCGAGCTGGGTGTCGGATCCGACGCGGGTCGCGCGCACCACCAGCCGTCCGCCCATGTCGACCGTTCCGCCGACCACGGCGTCACCCACACCGACCTCGACGGGCACCGATTCCCCGGTCAGCATCGACGCATCGACTGCGGAGGTGCCACGCTCGATCACACCGTCGGTGGCAATCTTCTCACCCGGCCGTACAACGAACCTGTCGCCGACGGTCAACTGCTCCACCGGAACCCGGGTCTCGGTGACCCCGTCCGGCCCGAGCACCGCGACGTCCTTGGCCCCGAGTTCGAGCAGGGCGCGTAGTGCGGCGCCGGCACGTCGCTTCGACCGTTGCTCGAAGTAGCGCCCGGCGAGGATGAACGTCGTCACGCCCGCTGCGGCTTCGAGATAGATGTTGCCGCTGCCGTCGCCGCGTTCGATGGTGAACTCGAACGGGTGGACCATCCCCGGTTCACCGGCCGTTCCCCAGAACAGGGCGTAGACCGACCAGCCGAGGGCGGCCAGAGTTCCCAGCGAGACGAGGGTGTCCATGGTGGAAGTGCCGTGGCGCAGATTGACCCAGGCCGCTTTGTGGAAGGGCCAGGCTCCCCACACCACGACCGGTGCAGCGAGGGTGAGCGAGAGCCATTGCCAGTTGGTGAACTGCAGGGCCGGGATCATCGCCATCGCGATCACCGGAACCGACAGGACTGCCGAGACGACGAGCCGGTGACGAAGGGCGTCGACCGGATCGGACTCGGTGACCTCGTCCGGTCCGTCCGCCGTCTCCACGGACGGCCGGGGCAGTTTCGCACTGTATCCGGCTTGTTCGACGGCGGCGACGAGATCGTCGGGTGTCACGTCGTCGGAGTAGGTGACCTTCGCCTTCTCGGTGGCGTAGTTGACGGTCGCGGTGACACCGTCGAGTTTGTTGAGTTTGCGTTCGATGCGGTTGGCACACGACGCGCAGGTCATGCCGGCGATGGTGAGTTCGATCGATTCGGCGGCGACCGGCTGACTCTGCGTGGTCATCGATGTCTCCTCGAGAATGAGCCGTCAGCGGCCGGAATGGCCGTGCTCGACGGGTGCGGCGGGTTCCCGGTGCGTGTTTCCGGCGCCTTCGGCGGTGAGTGTGAAGGCGGCGGTACGGACCACGCCGTCGTGCTGGAAGTCGAGATAGAGGTGGTAGATACCGGCACTCGGGACGGCAGTGTGGAAGACGACCTCGGGCCCGGCTCGAGTGGTGCCGTCGCCGGGTGTCCCGTCCGGGTGCACATGGAGATAGGCGAGATCGCCGCCGCGCAGCGCAACGAGATGTCCGTAGGCGCCGAGATAGGGCTGCAGATCGGTGACCGGTTGCCCGTTCTTGTTCACCGCAAGGGTGAGTGTCGCGTCCGCGCCGGGCGAAAGGTCGCCGCGAAGGGTGATCTCGTAGTCGTCGACGGTCGCGGTGCGGTTGTCTTCTTGCGTTGCGGCGGGAAGGAATTCGCCCACCACCTCGAGATCGGTACCGAGGGTGAGAGCCTCGCCGCCGGTGGGAGTGAAGTCGGTGAGAATCCGCCATGTGCCGGGCGTGAGATCGAGGTCCACGGACCAGATTCCGGTCTTCTCGTCGAGCACGGGATGGACGTGCTGGAATCCGGTGAAGTCGCGGCGTACCGCGATCAGGTGCAGGTCCTTCTCGTGCGTGATGTCGTAATCGGTCACCGGAGTGTCGTCGGGACCGTCGATCACGAATGTCAGGGTGCGGCCCTCACCCGGCTCGATGTTCGTCTCACCGAGAGTGAGGGAATAACCGTGCTGCGACATCATCAGACCTCCCGGGATCGTTTCCGCAGCAGGTGTTTCCGGCGAACCAGCGGACTCGGCCATATCACCGTGGCCGATGTCGTGTGCGCTCGCGGAAGTCTCGTCGGTATGTCCACTCACCGGCCCCACCGTCGCGCCGACGAGCAGCGCGACACCGAAGACCACAGCGACGGCTGCGGCGAAACCAGTGAGCTTGACCGGGGTGTTCATGCGAGGCTGTAGCCGGCATCCTCGACAGCGGCCGCGACGGCAGCATCGTCGAGAGACTCGGCGCTCGTGACGGTTACGGCACCGCTGGGCAGATCGACCTCGACGTTCTCGACGCCGGGAATCTCCCGGACCTCCTCGGTGACCGACGCGACGCAGTGCTGACAGGTCATGCCGGTGACGGTGTAGGTGCTTTTCTGGCTCATGGGATTCCTTACGGGTGGATCTTCGGGGGACGGGACGCTCAGGAGCGGACGAGTCTCGCGATGGCGTCGCCGGCTTCCTTCAGCTTGAGGTCGGCCTCCTCGCCACCGGCCCTCACCGCGCCGGCCACACAGTGGGCCATGTGCTCATCGAGCAGACCGAGCGCGACGGCCTCGAGAGCCTTCTTCATCGCCGCGATCTGCGTGAGGATGTCGATGCAGTACTTCTCCTCCTCGACCATCCGCTGCAGACCTCGGGCCTGCCCTTCGATGCGACGCAGGCGCTTGAGGTAGTCGGCCTTGGTGTTGTTGGCGATGTAGCTGTGCTCATGTACGGCCTCTGCAACAGCATCGGCGTTCTCGGCACTGGAGGCATTCGGCATCGGAGTCGTCCCCTCGGTTCTCGTTGCGGCCTGATCGATACCATACCCCCCTAGGGTATGCGGGGCAAGGAGTCGGCGCCGAGCAGCATCAGCCCTGGTAGACGACCGGAGCGATCACGAGACTCGCGAGCAGGCCGGCCGAATCGAGCCGGAAGCCGTAATCCAGATCGACGACACCGCCGGGGAAGTTGCCCTCGATCCGGCACCGCACCGACACCCGATCGGAGTCGGCGTCACCGTCCACCGCGACCGGCGTCGTCGTGTACGAGAACTCGCCTGCAACCCGATCGAGCCACGCCCTGACCTCGACCCTGCCGCGATAGTCGACGCCGTCGTCGGTGACGTGCGCGTTCTCCGCGAAGAGCGGTGTCGCGGCGGTGCGGCCCTCCCCTGCCGCAAGGGCAAGATAGGCGCGCACGGCATCCGGACACCGGTCGAGCACCGAATTCGTCATTGTTGTTCCTCTCACTCGCCGTCGTAGTCACTTCTATTTCAGAAGTCACAGTGACTGCTAGAATAGCAGCGACGTGGAGGAGGTGTCATGGCCGGGAGAATTCGCCTCGAGGACCGGGAGTGTCCGCTGTCGACAACCCTGGGGCTCGTCGGCGAGTGGTGGACGGTGCTGATACTCCACGACTGCTTCGACGGATACTCACGTTTCGACGAGTTCCAGGCCAACACCGGCATCTCGTCGAGCATGCTCACGAGCAGGCTGAAAGCGCTCGTCGACGCGGGAGTCCTGGAGCGGAAGCCGTATCAGGAACGCCCCGTTCGCTACGAGTACGTACTCACCGAACTCGGCCGGTCGCTGCGGCCCGTGCTGGTCGCGCTCGCGGCCTGGCGCAATGCACAACTGCCCCCTCATGAACGGTCCATGATCCTGATCGACTCACGCACCGGTCGCGAGGTCGATCCGGTGGTCGTCGATGCCTCTACCGGCGAGCGCGTCGACGATCCGCGATACGTCTACACGGCCGGGCCTGCCGCGGGCCCGGAGATGCGGGAGCGATATGCGCGTGAGCCCCACACAGTCAGGGCACATGCATCATCTTCCCCGCCAGGGTGAACAGCCGGCGCGACAATCCGATGACGGGAATGCCGAGCGGAATCAGCAGAATGGTCACGCACAGCACCGCGCCCAGGAGCATGACCACCGCCGCGACGATCCCCAGAACAGTGCCGAGCACGGCTGTGAGAAGTCCGAGCACGACATCCAGTAGGCCACTCAAAGCTCGCATGACGACCTCCTCCCCCATTGTGCGCCGATCACGGCCGGGGAGCGATCCCCTGATGGTCCATCCGTGGGCGAATCGTCCCGATGAGAGTTCGCGATTACTTTCTCTGCTCTGCCGAGTCTCCCTTCTCGACGATCGTCGTTTCGAGGAAGAGACCATGAGCCAGTTACTGCGAGTCCAGAACTTCAGCGTCTCCAGCGACGGAATTGCAGCCGGAGAGAACCAGACCTTCGAGAACCCGTTCGGTTTCGACCACACCGCCCTGTTCGCCTGGGCGGGGGCGACAGCCAGTTGGCCGAACCGAACCGAACCAGGTGGCAGCCGGGGACTCGACGACTACTTCACCCGCGACTTCGCCCACAACATCGGCGCCGAGATCATGGGACGCAACAAGTTCGGTCCGCAACGCGGACCTTGGGAGAACCACGACTGGCTCGGCTGGTGGGGCGACGAACCGCCCTTCCACACCCCGGTCTTCGTCCTGACCCACCATGTGCGGCCCTCCTTCACTCTCTCGGACACCACCTTCCATTTCGTCGACGGTGAGCCTGCGGCCGTCCTCGAAGAGGCTCGGAAGAGTGCGGACGGCAAGGATGTCCGGCTCGGAGGCGGTGTCACCACCATCCGCCAATTCCTCGACGCCGATCTCGTCGACACCATGCATGTCGCGGTCGCGCCCGTGACGCTCGGTTCCGGGCTGCGACTCTGGGAAACACCGGACGAACTGCGCGACCGGTTCGAGCTCGAGATCGTTCCGAGCGCCAGTGGGATGACCCACCACCTGTTCTGGCGGAAATGATCGGGTTCCGCACCGCTACCGCGCTCCACCGGCAGTTGGTACTTTCGTACACAGTGATCCACATATCTCATCTGTGACACCGACGTTCCGCGCCGGTCGCGAGTCCCGCCCTCGTGCGGCGGTGATTCCGTGTGCCTCGAGAGGGAACCCGACGCCGGGTTCCCAGGCTCCGCCATTCATCGGAATCGTCCCTCGGAGTCCACTTGATCACCCCATCGCTCCATACCGCCCCGTTACCGTTGCCCGTTTCCCGGCTCACCGGGTCGGAGGCGCAGCGATGACCGAGACATCCCTTCGCCGGGCCGATCTCCGAGCCGATTGCAGTAGCTGCTTCGCGTTGTGCTGCACGGCCTTCGGCTTCTCGAGATCCGCAGACTTCGCCGAGGACAAACCCGCCGGCCTGCCGTGCCCTCATCTCGACGCCGGGTTCGGGTGCAGCATCCACGACAGGCTGCTCTCCCGGGGTTTCCGCGGTTGTACAGTCTTCGACTGTTTCGGTGCGGGGCAGGTCGTCTCGCGACGATTGTTCTCGGGCACGAGTTGGCGAGAGCGTCCGGATACCCGCGACCGCATGTTCTCGGCGTTCGGTGTCCTCCAGCAGGTGCACGAGATGATCTGGTACCTCCTCGAGGCCCGGGAACGTACCTACGATCCCGAGACCGCGGACGAGGCCCGATCACTCACCGAGGCACTCGTATCCCTGACGCATGGGGACGTCGATGTACTCATTTCGATCGACATCGACGAAGCTCGCGACTCGGTGCGGAAGGTGCTGACGACGGTCAGCGAACAGGTGCGGAGCTCGTACTTCGCAGACGACGGGCAGACGCATGAGAGCCTCGTCCCAGGCGCCGATCTCGCCGGAACGAATCTTCGTGGCTACCGGATGTACGGCGCCGACTTCCGGGGCGCAGTTCTGATCGGCGCCGATCTCGGAGGATGTGATCTCGCCGGCGCAGATCTCCTCGGCGCCGACCTGCGTGACACTCACGTCGAGGATGCCGATCTGTCCCGCGCGCTCTATCTGACGCAACGGCAGATCGCCGCTGCTCACGGCAACGGGAGAACCCGCCTTCCTGCATTCGTGACGGTCCCTACGAGTTGGGCCTGCGAATAGTCCGCGCAAACAAGAACGAGGTCACGATCCCTTTTCCGGGTTCGTGACCTCGTTCTGCGCAGTTCATGGAACTGCTCACTGTGGGCGAAGGGGGACTTGAACCCCCACGTCCCGAAGGACACTGGCACCTGAAGCCAGCGCGTCTGCCATTCCGCCACTCGCCCGAGCAACGCGGAAAACAGTAACACACGCCGAGGCGAAACATCTATTCGCCTGGTCAGAGCCATGAGCGGGACGTTCCCTCGGACACAGTGCACATTCGGCCGAGACGCACCGAACACCGCACGGTCGAATCTCGGGAAAAGTGGATACCATGCAGGGGCGAGATCTGCATTGCGACACGCTGAGTACGGAAAGGGGGTCGCCATGGGCATCGCCCAGCGCTTCGAGCGCAAACTCCAGGCCGCGATCGGCGACGCTTTCGCCCGTGTGTTCGGCGGTGGTGTCGTACCCCAGGAAGTGGAGGCGGCGCTGCAGCAGGAGGCGACGGACGGCGTCCAACAGCTCGATCGGGGCCATATGCTCGCCCCCAACCGTTACGTCATCACCATCAGCGAAACCGATCACGACGCCCTCGCGGCGGATCGGGACTTGACTGTGAAGGCCTTCTCCCGTCACCTTGAGGACTTCATCCGAGAACAAGGATGGCAGACCTACGGTGATATCCAAGTCGTCTTCGAGTCGTCGTCGGCACTGCACACCGGGCAGTTCCGGACCCGCGGCTCGGTAGATCCCGATGCGGGGCGCTCAGAGACGCGCGCTCCGGCACCGCGGAACCCGCAGAACCGCCCACCCGTGAACCCTGAACCAGGAGCTGGCCCAATGACGCAAAACCCCGGCTACGACCCGAGCCGTGACCCCGCCGAGGCGGAATCGCAGTACGCACGCAACGGTCACGCGCACGTCGGCCAGGAGCAGCGCTACAACCAGGGCTACGGCAACGCCGCCGGTTACGACCAGGCACAGGGTGGCTACGACCAGCAGGCATACGGCCAGGCCTACAGCGACCAGAGCTACCAGGATCAGGGCTACCAGCAGGGCGGCTACGACCAGCAGGCATACGACCAGCAGGCATACGGCCAGCAAAGTTACGACCAGCAGGGTGGCTACGACCAGCAGGGGCAGCCGCAGGCGTACAGCCAGGACTACGGCCGCGATTACCCCCAGCAGGGTGGCTACGACCAGCAGGGTTACGACCAGCAGGCATACGGCCAGCAGGGCTATGACCAGGGTTACCAGGATCAGGGCTACCAGCAGGGCGGCTACGACCAGCAGGCATACGGCCAGCAGGGCTACGCGCAGCCGGGTTACGGCCAGCAGCAGTACGGCGATCAGCCGAGCTACGACCAGGGCTACGGCGCTGCTCCCGCCTACGACCAGGGCTATCAGGCTGCCGGTTATCAGTCTCCGGCCGCCGGCCGGGTCCTGACGGCGACCCTCCAGCTCGAGGACGGCAGCGGCCGCTACTACCAGCTCCGCGAAGGCAGCAACATCATCGGCCGCGGCCAGGACGCACAGTTCCGTCTCCCGGATACGGGTGTCTCACGTCGCCACATCGACATCCGCTGGGACGGTCAGGTGGCGATGCTGTCCGATCTCGGTTCGACGAACGGTACGACGGTCAACGGCGCCTCCGTGCAGGACTGGCAGCTCGCCGACGGTGATGTGATTCGTGCCGGACATTCCGAGATCCTCGTGCGCATCCTCTGATCAGCCGGTATCGAGGAAGGTACCGGGCCCGTTCATACCGTCCGACGCGTGTGACAGCGCGTCGGACGCTGCATGGAACCGTCCGGTGTCCGTATTGTGAGTGACCGCACGACCCGGACGACAACGACCGGGCGACAATCCAGAAGGAGGATACGCCGTGCAGGGGCTGATTCTGCAGCTGACCCGAGCGGGGTTTCTCCTCCTGCTGTGGTTGTTCGTATGGGCGGTATTACGCACGCTCCGGTCCGACATCTACGCCGGCGCCGCACGGCCACTTCCGAGGTACTCCCCCAAGCAGTCGGTGCTGCCGGCACTGAGCCGTAACAAGACCGCCAAGTACCTCGTGGTCACGCAGGGCGCGCTGGCCGGTACCCGGATCACGCTCGGCACACAGCCGGTGCTCATCGGGCGCGCCGACGACTCCACACTCGTCCTGACCGACGACTACGCGTCCACGCGCCACGCACGGCTGTCGCCCCGAGGATCCGACTGGTACGTCGAAGACCTGGGGTCGACGAACGGCACGTATCTCGACCGTGCGAAGGTGACCACAGCTGTCCGTGTCCCACTCGGAACCCCGGTTCGCGTGGGCAAGACCGTGATCGAGCTCCGCCCGTGACCCTCGTACTCCGTTATGCCGCCCGCAGCGATCGCGGCCTCGTGCGCTCCAACAACGAGGATTCCGTCTACGCCGGCGCCCGCCTGCTCGCCCTCGCCGACGGCATGGGCGGTCACGCAGCCGGTGAGGTCGCCTCACAACTGATGATCGCGGCGCTCGCCCACCTCGACGACGACGAACCTGGCGGCGACCTCCTCGGCAAGCTCGCCGAGGCCGTCCGCGAAGGCAACGCCTCGATCGCCGATCAGGTGGAGGAAGAGCCCGAACTCGACGGTATGGGCACGACGCTCACCGCCATTCTGTTCGCCGGCAGCAAGCTCGGACTCGCCCACATCGGCGACTCCCGCGCGTATCTGCTGCGCGACGATCAGCTCACCCAGATCACCCGCGACGACACCTTCGTGCAGTCGCTCGTCGACGAGGGTCGCATCACGCCCGAGCAGGCGCACACGCATCCGCAACGGTCTCTGATCATGCGTGCGCTGACCGGCAGTGAGGTCGAACCCACGCTCACGGTGCGCGAGGCTCGCGCCGGCGACCGCTATCTGGTCTGCTCGGACGGACTGTCGGACGTCGTCAGCGACGAGACCATCGCCGACACCATGCGTCAGGGCACACACGACGAGTGCGCAGATCGGCTCATCGAACTGGCCTTGCGCAGCGGTGGCCCCGACAACGTCACCGTCGTGGTCGCCGACGTGATCGATCTCGACTACGGCCAGTCCCGCCCGATCGTCGCCGGTGCGGCTTCGGCCGACGACGATGAGGACACTCCCCCACCGAATACCGCAGCCGGTCGTGCCGCTGCGATGCGCCCGCCGCGTGCCACTCCGAAGCGCGTCATCAACACAGCGCCGGAGCCGGCGCCGAAGAAGAAGCGGAGCCGGCTGTGGTGGCCGGCCGCGGCGCTCGTGGTGATCGCAGTGCTGGTCGGCGGTCTGTTCTTCGGACAGCAATTGCTCCGCAACAACTACTACGTCGGTGCCGACGACGGTCGCGTGACCGTGCTGCGCGGTATCCCGGGCGACATCTTCGGTTATTCGCTGCAGGAACCCGCGCGTGTCGGGTGCATCACCGACGAAGGCGCCCTCACGCTCGTCGAACCGAGCAAGGCCTCGTGCCGCGTGATGCTCGTCGACGATCTGTGGCCCGCAGCTCGTGAACAGGTCCGTGCCGGCCTTCCCTCGGGTTCGCTCGACGACACCCGCGACCAGATGCAGCGACTCGCGGAGCTGGATCTGCTGCCGGTGTGTACCCCGGAGGAGCCGACACCGGCACCCGGAGAACCTGTCCCCACTCCGGGAGAGCCTGCACCGGCGCCCGGACGGGACGGCACCTCGCCTACGGAGACTCCTGCGGGGCAACCCCCTGCGCCGGGCGAACCCACCCCTGCGCCCGGCGCACCCACCCCTGCTCCGAGTGAACCGGCCCCCACCGCACAGCCCGGCGAACCGGCTCCCACGGCACAGCCCGGCGAACCGGCCCCTGGCGAACCCGTACCGAGCGTGGAACCGGCTCCCGAGTCCGTTCCTCAGATCCCCGGCCAGAACTGCAGGGTGGGCGCCTGATGTCGGTGTCCCAAGGTGTGGGAGCGTTCCCGAGCCCCCCGGGAGGCTTCGCTCCGGCTCCGGTCCAGTCGACCGGGCGTAACACCGAACTGGCTCTGATCCTCGCGGCCATCGGTGTCACGACGGTGTCGCTGATGCTCGTCGAGGTTTCGATGGAACAGGCGATCACCCTCGATCTGCTCAAGTACGGGTTGACCTTCGCGGCGCTGTTCCTCGCCGCGCACCTGGCGGTCCGGCGGTTCGCGAAGTACGCCGATCCGTTGCTGTTGCCTATCGTTGCGTTGCTCAACGGTCTCGGACTCGTGCTCATCCACCGGCTCGATCTGTCCGATCAGGAGAACGCCCGCTACATGGGCTTGCCTCCCCCGTCGCCCGACGCGACGCAGCAGGTGCTGTGGACGGCACTCGGTATCGGGTTGTTCATCGCCGTTCTCGTGTTCCTGCACGACTACCGTCTGCTCGCACGATTCAGCTACACACTGGGCCTCGTCGGACTGGTGGCACTCGCCATCCCGGCGCTGCTGCCGAGCCGCTTCTCCGAGGTCAACGGTGCGAAGATCTGGATCCGGCTGCCCGGTTTCAGCATTCAACCCGGTGAATTCGCGAAGATCCTGCTCATCATCTTCTTCGCCTCGGTCCTCGTCGCGAAACGCGACCTGTTCACCACCGCGGGCAAGCATTTCCTGGGTATGGACTTCCCCCGTGCCCGCGATCTCGGACCGATTCTGGCAGCCTGGATCATCTCGATCGGTGTCATGGTGTTCGAGAAGGACCTCGGCACGTCGCTGCTGCTGTTCACCACCGTGCTGGTCATGCTCTACATCGCGACGGAGCGCGTGGGCTGGCTGATCATCGGATTCTCCCTGCTCGCGGTCGGCTTCTACGCGGCCTACCAGATGTTCGGCCACGTGCGGGTACGTGTCGAGACATGGCTCGATCCCCTCGCGGACTACAACAACACGGGCTACCAGATCTCCCAGTCCCTGTTCGGCCTCGCGACCGGCGGCGTGGCCGGAACCGGCTTGGGCAGCGGACGGCCCGGTCAGGTGCCGTTCGCGAAGACCGACTTCATCGTCGCGACCATCGGTGAGGAACTCGGCCTGATCGGCCTCGCGGCCATCCTGCTGCTGTTCCTGATCCTCGTGATCCGAGGCATGCGCACGGCACTGGCGGTCCGCGACAGTTTCGGCAAACTGCTTGCTGCCGGCCTGTCGTTCACCCTCGCCGTCCAGTTGTTCGTGGTGGTCGGCGGGGTCACCAAGTTGATTCCCCTGACCGGGCTGACCACACCGTTCGTCTCGTACGGCGGTTCGTCGCTACTCGCAAACTATCTGCTCCTGGCTCTGCTGATGAAGATCTCGCATGCTGCCCGTCAACCCGTGCTCCCCCGCAAGAAGGCTCCGACGCCCCTTGCCGAGGCGCGGACCGAGATGATGGGGCGCGAATGAACGGTCCGCTCCGCAAGGTCGCGATGGCCGTCATGTTCATGGTCGTCGCGCTCCTCGCAAACGCCACCTACGTGCAGGTCATCAAGGCCGATGATCTCCGCACCGATCCGCGCAACTCGCGGGTGCTGATCGACGAGTACTCCCGCCAGCGCGGGCAGATCATCGCGGCCGGACAGGCTCTGGCCGTGTCGGTGCCCACAGACGGCCGCTACAAGTACCTGCGCGAGTATCCGGCACCGCCGAATCTGCCGATGAGCCCGCTGGCCTACGCGCCGGTGACGGGCTTCTACTCGATGCAGTACGGCAGCACCGGGCTCGAACGGTCCGAGGACTCGCTTCTGAACGGTTCCGACAGTCTGCTGTTCGGTCGGCGCCTCTTCGATCTGGTGTCGGGCCGCAACCCGCGCGGGGGCAACGTCGTCTCGACCATCGACCCGGTCGTGCAGCAGGTGGCCTACGAGGAACTGACCGCGAAGGGTTACACGGGTTCGGTGGTGGCGATCGAACCGAGCACCGGCAGGATCCTCGGGATGGTGAGCACGCCGAGCTACGACCCCAACCGGCTTTCAGGGCACGACGGCGCCGCGACCTCCCAGGCCTGGGACGAGCTCAACGCCGATCCCGAAAAGCCAATGCTCAACCGTGCGATCTCCCAGACCTACCCGCCCGGCTCGACGTTCAAGGTCGTGGTGACGGCGGCTGCCCTCGAGAACGGGGTCACCCCCGACACGCAGTTCACCGCGGCACCGCAGATCACCCTGCCCGACACGGCCACGACCCTCGAGAACTACGGCGGGTCGGCGTGCGGTGGGGCACCGACGGTGACACTGCGGGAAGCCTTCGCGCGGTCGTGCAACACCGCTTTCGTCGAGATGGGCATCGACGACGGACGTGAGGCCCTCATCGACCAGGCGGAGCGACTCGGGATCGGTGAGACCCTCGACATTCCGCTGCCTGTCGCGGCGAGCACCGTCGGTCCGATCCCTGACGGTGCGGCGCTCGGCCAGTCGAGCATCGGTCAGCGTGACGTGGCACTTACTCCGCTGCAGAACGCGTCGATCGCTGCGACCATTGCCAACGGCGGTGTGCGGATGAAGCCGTATCTCGTCGACCGACGTCAGGGGCCCGATCTCTCGGTGCTCGAGGAGACCACACCCGAATCCCTCGGGCAGGCAATCGACCCGGACGTCGCGGCGACGCTCACCGATCTGATGATCGGGGCAGAGAACAACGCCGGCGGAGGCGGGGCGATCCCCGGCGTGCAGATCGCGTCGAAAACGGGCACAGCGGAACACGGCAGCGATCCGCGCAACACTCCGCCGCACACCTGGTACATCGCATTCGCACCTGCGCAACAGCCCCGCATCGCCGTCGCGGTGATCGTGGAGGACGGCGGCGACCGCGCTCTCGCCGCAACCGGCGGCTCGGTGGCCGCCCCGATCGGACGGGCCGTCATTTCGGCCGGATTACAGGGAGGCTGACATGGCTCTGAGCAGTGGCGCCATGATCGCCGACCGTTACCGTCTCCAGCGACTCATCGCGACCGGCGGAATGGGTCAGGTGTGGGAGGGCCTCGACACCCGTCTCGACCGGCGAGTCGCGGTGAAGGTACTCAAGGCCGAATTGTCCGGCGACGAGGACTTTCTCACCCGCTTCCGATTCGAGGCACGCACCACCGCACAGCTCAACCATCCCGGTATCGCGGGGGTGTACGACTACGGCGAGACCACCGACGCCGAAGGCCAGTCCATCGCCTATCTGGTGATGGAACTCGTACACGGCGAACCACTCAACGCCGTGCTGTCGCGTGTGGGGCGTCTGTCGCTGCCGCATGCCCTGGACATGCTCGAGCAGACCGGGCGAGCGCTGCAGGCCGCACACAATGCCGGGGTCGTGCACCGCGATGTGAAGCCGGGAAACATCCTCATCACCCCGACGGGCCAGGTGAAGATCACCGACTTCGGCATCGCGAAGGCAGTGGACGCCTCTCCCGTCACCCGCACCGGCATGGTGATGGGCACTGCGCAGTACATCGCGCCCGAGCAGGCTCTGGGGCAGGAGGCGACATCCGCGAGCGACGTGTACTCGCTGGCGGTGGTCGGCTACGAGGCCCTGTCGGGCCGGCGTCCTTTCCTCGGCGACAGCGTCGTGACCGTTGCGATGAAGCATGTCCAGGAGACCCCCGCACCCTTGCCGACGGATCTTCCGCCCGAGGTGCGCGAACTCATCGAGATCTCGATGTCGAAAGACCCCGCCTACCGTTATTCCAACGGCGGCGAGTTCGCGAACGCCGTCGCTGCGGTACGTTCCGGGCGACCGGTGCCCCCGCCGGGCAACGTGCCACCCGTGACCAGCGCGAACCGTGTGCTTCCACCGGGCGTTCCGGGTACGACGGCACCGCTCTCCGCAACCCGCGCCCTGCCTCCGACGCAGGGATACGACCAGACCGCGTACTCGTCGGTTCCGCGCTCCGCTCAGCCACCCACCGTCGGTCGTCCGCCGGTCGCGGGTCCGCCGACGGCAGGGACCCCCGCGAGCGACGACGACAAGCGCTCGCCGAGCCCGACCGCACTGGCCTGGGCCGCAGGTGCGGCCGTGGTGCTCGCCCTCGTGGCCCTGGGAATCGTGCTGCTCGGCGGCAACGACGACGGCAACGAACCCACGCGCGCTCCGTCGCCGACGACGCAGCTCACCACGACACGGGAGACCACCACCACGACCCGTCCGCAGACGACCACTACGACGGTCGTCCCGGTGCCACCTCCTGTCGAGCCGGAGACCTTCCCCCCGACTCCGACTCCCACCACGACGACCGAACCACCGACGACCGAACCACCGACGACCGAGCCGACCACGACCCAACCGCCCACCACCACGACGGTCCCGACGACCACGACCGTGCCGACCACGACTGCCACCCAGGACACGGGTGAGGGCGGTGGCGACGCGGGCGGCGACACCGGCGGCGCGGAAGGGGACGGAGACGGAGGGGCCGATTCCGGGGCCGCAGGTGACGGGGACGACAATGCATCCGCAAGCAGCAACGGAACGAACAACCAAGGAACGTCATGACCACACCCCGCAAGCTCTCTTCCCGCTACGAGCTGGGTGAGATCCTCGGCTTCGGCGGTATGTCCGAGGTGCACCTCGCGCGGGATATGCGGCTCGGCCGGGATGTGGCCATCAAGGTGCTGCGGGCCGATCTCGCCCGCGATCCCACGTTCTACCTCCGCTTCCGCCGCGAAGCGCAGAACGCCGCTGCGCTCAACCATCCGGCGATCGTCGCCGTCTACGACACCGGCGAGGCCGAGACCGACGCCGGTCCGCTGCCGTACATCGTGATGGAATACGTCGAGGGCGACACACTGCGCGACCTCGTGCGCGCGGATGGGCCGATGAACCCCAAGCGGGCGATGGAGATCATCGCCGACGTGTGCGCTGCGCTGGATTTCAGCCACCGCAACATGATCGTGCACCGCGACGTGAAGCCGGCCAACATCATGATCAACAAGGCCGGCGCGGTGAAGGTCATGGACTTCGGCATCGCCCGGGCGCTCTCCGATGCCGCGAGCCCGATGACGCAGACGGCTGCGGTGATCGGCACCGCGCAGTATCTCTCACCGGAACAGGCACGAGGTGAGCAGGTCGACGCCCGGTCCGACGTGTATTCGGTGGGCTGCGTCCTGTTCGAGATCCTCACCGGAGAGCCTCCGTTCAAGGGCGACTCCCCGGTCGCGGTGGCCTACCAGCATGTGCGCGAGGATCCGCCGCTTCCGTCGTCGGTGAACCCGGCGGTGCCCGCCGAGCTCGACTCCGTGATCCTCAAGGCAATGGCCAAGAATCCCGCGAACCGCTACCAGTCGGCCGCGGAGATGCGCAGCGACCTGATCCGGGTCCTGAGCGGACAGCGCCCGAGTGCGCCGATGGTCATGACCGACGAGGATCGCACCACCCTGATCGATTCCGCCGACAACAATTCCGGTAGGCACGGCCGGATTGCCCCTGCCGGCGCAGCCGGAGTTCCTGCGGACGATTCCGATGGCGGCTCCGTTCTCAAGAAGGTATTGCTCGGCATCGCCGCCGTGGTCGTCGTGGGTATCGTCGGCGTCTTCCTGTGGTCGCTCGGACCCGGTTCGAGCGCCGCCCAGGTGACCATTCCCGACGTCCGCAACATCGCCGCGGAGGAGGCGGAGAGCGAACTGCAGGAGGCCGGATTCCGGGTCTCCATCCAGCAGAAGAGCGACCCGGTCGTAGCGAACGGCAACGTCATCAACACCCGTCCCGTGTCCGGAAGTCAGGCCGAGGAAGGGTCGACCGTGACGCTCGAGGTGTCGAGCGGTCCGGAGCAGGTGCAGATCCCTCGGCTCGAAGGCATGACGCAGCAGCGGGCGGCTCAGGAACTCTCCGCGGTCGGGCTACGGCTCGATCCGAATGTCGGCCGAGCGCCGTCCGCCGCCGACGACGAGGATCTCGTCGTCGAGCAGAGCCCGGCTGCGGGAGCGAGTGTCGAGCGCGACAGTCCGATCACCATCACGCTGGGGTCCGGTCCCGAAATGGTGCGGCTTCCCAACGTCGTGGGCCAGACGGCCGAGGTGGCGAAGGACAATATCGAAGGCGCCGGATTCACGGTCGTCATCGAGGAAGTCGACTCGAGCGAGACCGACGGCACCGTCGTGTCGACGAGCCCGGCCGGTGGGGCGTCCACCGAACAGGGCTCGACGGTGACCGTGCGAGTCTCCAACGGCGACCGCATCGAGATGCCCGTGATCACCAACCGCTCGGTGTCGGATGCGCTCGCAGCCTTGCGCAATGCCGGCTGGACGGGCAACGCCTCGCAACTCCAGCAGACGCGAGAGGCGACGCTCGACGTCGATCTCGTGGGGACGGTGATCACGCAGGCTCAGCCGCCGGGTTCGGAGATCTCGAAGAACCAGCCGATCACGGTCGGGGTAGGAGTGCTCGGTATCCGCTGAGCGGCTCGTGAACGAAGAAGGGCGCCGGTCCGGAGGATCGGCGCCCTTCTTCTCTTCGTCGAGTGGGGCGACTCAGGCTGCACCACCGTCGAGGGCCCGGGCCATCTGTGCCTCGAGCCGTGCGACAAGAGCATCGTCCGGTGCTTCACCGCAGGCCGCGAGCCAGTTCGCGAGCATCCGGTGACCGCCCTGGGTGAGCACCGACTCCGGGTGGAACTGCACACCGTGGATCGGCAGCTCGGCATGACGAAGAGCCATGACGATCCCGGTCTCCGTGTGGCCCGTCGGCTCGAGTTCGGCGGGCATGGTCTCGGGCAGCACGGTCAACGAGTGGTAGCGGGTCGCGGTGAACGGGTTGGGCAGGCCTGCGAGCACACCGGCGCCGTTGTGTCGGACCAGGCTGGTCTTGCCGTGCAGCAGCTCGGGTGCGCGGTCGACGGTCGCTCCGAAGGCGACGCCGATGGACTGGTGCCCGAGGCACACTCCGAGCAGCGGCGTGCTGCTGTCGGCGCAGGCCTTGACCAGATCGATACTCACCCCTGCGCGTTCGGGTGTGCCCGGGCCGGGGCTGAGCAGGATGCCGTCGTAATCACGGGCGACTCGCGTGAGAGCCCCCGGAGCGGTCAGTCGATCGTCGTCGTTGCGCCACACGTCCGCTGTCGTTCCGAGCTGCCCCAGATACTGGACCAGGTTGAAGACGAAGCTGTCGTAGTTGTCGACGACGAGAATGCGCATGAGACGAGGGTACTCAGTGCCTCGGACCGGGCAATGCGCCCGGCCGTCTCATCGCACGGACGAACCGCCGGTGTAGGCGGGGACCGACAGATCGTTCGACGCCTGCTGCGCGTACCCGAGCTGATAGCGGGCCGCGTACTGCTTGTAGATACGGATACCGGGCTCGGCGTCGAGCGCCGCCTGCAACCGTGCCGGGTCGCCGAGCGCGGTGACGACATAGGGCGGCGAGTAGGTGCGCCCGTGCAGCAGCAGCGTGTTGCCGATGCAGCGCGGTGCCGACGTCGCCACGATCCGCTGGTCCTGCATGGCCACGGCTTCGGCGCCGCCTGCCCACATCGCGTTGAGCACGCTCTGCACGTCCTGCTGGTGCACGACGAGATCGTCGGGGGACGCACCGGACGGATATCGTCCGTTCGCGTCCCGGGGTGCGTCGGTCAGGGTGACGGTCACGCCCGGGCCCCGGCGGGCCACGAGCCCGGCCGGGTCCTCGATGGCCGACAGTTCGCCGAGCACCGCGGCGACGTCGTCGTCCGTCGTGGCGGCGCGATCCTGGAGTTCTTCGATGCGGGCGGTGAGCTCGTCCCGGGTGGTGGCCAGTTCGTCGGACTGTTCCTGCGCGGTACGGACGAGATCGGACAGTCGCGGTGAATCGCCGGCGCGCAATTCGTCGCCGTCGGACACTCCGCGGGTGATACCCACGAGCAGCCCCGCGACCAGACAGACGGCGAGGGTCGCGACACCCCACACGGGTGCGCGCAGCCGTCGTTCCGACACGTCGTACCTCCGATCCTGGCCTTACGTTAGCGTGATCTCATCAGGTAGCTGACCGACCACTCCACTCGTGTGCCACGGGTGGAGTCGTAAGAACGAGGACACCATGCCCAAGTCGAAGGTTCGCAAGAAGGACGTATCCGCGCCCCGGGCCGTGAGCCGCACACCGGTGAAGATCAAGGCCGCGCCGTCGAGCACGTTGTACGTGACGGTGATGCTCGGTCTGATGGTGATCGGGCTGCTGTGGCTGATCGTGTACTACCTCGCAGCCGAGCAGATCTCGTGGATGAACGATCTCGGTGCCTGGAACTTCCTGATCGGCTTCGGCTTCATGGTCGTCGGTCTGATCATGACCATGAGATGGCGTTGACTTCCACAGCCACGGGTTACACCGGTGTGATTCATCCCCACCTGGGGATAAGCCTGTGCACAACCCGGTGACCGGCCCGACGGAGAGGACACCCGTGCCCGACGACACCTCGCTGCGGTGGTCGACTCCACCCGCCGCGGTCACAGCTCTGTCGCTCGCCGGCATTGCGCTCGCCGTCACCGCTGTGGTCGCAGTTCCCGACGCGGCCGGCCGGGTGCTGGTCGGATTCGCGGCACTGATCATCCTCGTGACGGTCGCGCTGGCGTTACGGCAACGCCCACGACTCGCGGTGCTGCCGGGAGCGACCGGCCTCGTTGCGATGCGGCTCACCGGCCGCCGCGAGTTCCCCCGCCCGGCACTGCAGCGCGTGCGGATCGTCGAATACCCGCGGTTCGGCCGGCGCGTGCCGATGCTGGAGATCGACGCGATCGACCCCGCGAGCGGAACAGAGAGCCTGATGATCTTCGGGCGGTGGGATCTGGGGACGGATCCGAGGAAGGTGCACGAAGCTCTCGCTGCCCGCGATCTGGCGCCGGATCACACGCCCAATTGAGCACGTAGACGTAGTACGGCGAGCACGATCACCAGCAGCGTCACCAGGCCGACCGTGGACAGTGCGAGCCATCCGGTGCGCACGATGCGTTCCCGGCTGTCGCCGGCCCCGAGATATTGCGGGGCGTACAACAGGGCAGCAGTCGCGGCTCCACCGGCGATGAAACCACCCAGGTGGCCCCACAGCGAGATTCCGGGGATCGTGATGCTGATGATCACGTTCAGACCGACGATCATCAGCACCGGCGCCGGGCTTCGGCGCAGACGCAACAGGATGATCGCCTGTGCTCCGAGCAGACCGAACACCGCGCCCGAGGCACCAGCGGTGACCGCTCGGGTCTCCATCAGCATGACCGCGGCGGAACCGCCGAGGATCGACACGAGGTAGACCGACAGATAGCGGAGGCGTCCGAGAACGAGTTCGGTGTCGCGGCCGATCACCCACAGCGCGAACATGTTGACGGCAAGGTGGAGCAGGCCGAAGTGCAGGAAACCGCTGCCGAGGAGTCGGATGTACTCCCCGTGGGCAGCGATGATGGGCGGCCACAGTGCCCAGTCGAGGAACAGCGCCGAGCCCTGCTCGTTGGTGGTCACGCTGCCCGACTGCGCAGCCGTGACGGCGAAGACGAGCACGTTCAGCGCGACGAGCACGTATGTCACGACCGGCGTGGGCCGACCCGAGCGGACCGGCGCGCCGGCGATCGTACGGGCCTGCGGTGCCGACCGCTCGGCTGCCGCAAGGCAGTCGACGCAGTGCTGTCCGACCGATGCGGGGCGCAGGCATTCCGGGCATGCGGGGCGGCCGCAGCGGGAGCAGGCGAGAAGGGTCGGACGGTCGGGATGGCGAACGCACCGCGGCTGGGGCTGTGGGCCACCCTCGGCCGCGGAGCCCCAGCCGGGGTTCGTCATGGGGGACTCTCTCAGGAGATGGTGATGCTGTTGATGACGACGTCGTCGACCGGACGGTCGGCGCGGTCGGTGGCCGTGGTGGCGATCGCGTCGACGACCTTCCTGGACTCGGGGTCGACGACCTCACCGAAGATGGTGTGGCGACGGTTGAGATGCGGGGTCGGTCCGACGGTGATGAAGAACTGCGAGCCGTTGGTGCCGGGGCCTGCATTCGCCATCGCGAGCAGGTAACCGCGGTCGAACTGCAGTTCGGGGTGGAACTCGTCGGCGAACTGGTAGCCCGGGCCGCCACGGCCGGTGCCGGTGGGGTCGCCGCCCTGGATCATGAAGCCGTCGATGACGCGGTGGAAGATCGCGCCGTCGTAGAACGGGCCGCTGGTCTCTCCCTTGGCGTTCTGGGTCTTGTACTCCTTGGTGCCCTCGGCGAGGCCGACGAAGTTCTCGACCGTCTTGGGTGCGTGATTGCCGAAGAGGGCAATCGCGAT
This sequence comes from Rhodococcus sp. NPDC047139, assembly GCF_040643435.1. Lineage (NCBI taxonomy): Bacteria > Bacillati > Actinomycetota > Actinomycetes > Mycobacteriales > Nocardiaceae > Rhodococcus > Rhodococcus sp. NPDC047139. The sequence goes on along the minus strand of NZ_JBEYUH010000003.1, from coordinate 133,053 downwards.
GTCGCCGCGGTTGGTATGGAGCGTGGCCGTTGCTGTCTGATGCGGTGAAGTCACACCCCCATGGTGCCATTGACGATCCGCCGGGCAGGACGGGCCGCACGCGAACACATTCCCGGCAACGGCCGCACGTCCGGATCCATGTGGAAGAGTGGACCCATGAGCAAGCTGATTCATGGCGAGAACGACGACGCGTGGCGTCCGGCATTCGTGCGGCGCCAGGACGAATCCGGCGATCTTGCGGGTGCTCTCCGCGTAGCCGGCGAAGGTGCGGTGGCCCTCGCTCAGGGATCGAGCGCAGCCGGCCTGTTCGCAGCCCGCAAGGGCCTCGACGTGGCCGGTGGACTGGCCACGGCAGCGAGTCGTGCCGCCGCCGAGCGTCGCCCCGGAAAGGCCGCTACCGAGCGGAGGGGTCGGCGGGCCGGTCTCGTCGTAGGCGCCGTTGCCGCAGTTGTGGCGGCGGCACTCGTGCTCTACCGCAGGCGCCTGCCGGCGTATCCGCCGATCGCGCCGGAGCCTCCGCGCGTCCGGCCCGCGGCGTCGTCGGCGACCACGACCGGTGAAGATGTCTCGAAACCGGCCTCACCGAACGCGAGCGGTTCGGCGGGCGACTGACCGCCGGGTTCGACGGCACCACCCTCCCGGTGTCCGAATTTCTTTTCTGCAGAACGTATTTCAAGGTCGACGATGAGACAGGCCGCGAAGTAGAGCGCACCGAGGAAAGCGATCAGGACGGGGACGAAGGCCAGAAACTCCATGGCCACCTCCGATAGATCCGGCGAAGGATCGGCGGGTGAGGGGCGGGGCACGTCATCGTGACAGTTCGAGGGTAGGCGCATTCCCGAGGAGCGGCACCCCGTGAACATGCCCCCGATGCAGTGATACAGGTCACATTCGACAGCTTCATGATCGACATTTCGGATCTTGTGATATCCGACACGTCCGGGTGCATACTCACCGGTAGGCACGCGACCCGGAGGCAGTCATGGCAGACGATGCCGATGTCCGAACCCCACAGGTCACCGAGCGGCAAGCACGGGAAGTAGCCGAGCAGGCCCGCGAGTCCGAATGGAACAAGCCATCCTTTGCGAAGGGGCTCTTCCTGGGGCGCTTCACTCTCGACCTCGTCCACCCGTTTCCGCGCCCCACACCCGACGAGGACGCCCGCACCGAAGAGTTTCTCGCGCGGCTGCGCGCAGCGTGCCGATCGATGGACTGCATGCGCATCGAGCGCGATGCGCAGATTCCCGACGAGTACATACGCCGACTGGCGGAACTCGGCTGTTTCGGGATGAAGATTCCGGTGGAGTACGGCGGGCTCGGTCTGTCGCAGGTCGCCTACAACCGGGCGCTCACGGTCGTCGCCGGAGTGCATCCCAGTATCGGCGCACTGCTGTCGGCACACCAGTCGATCGGAGTACCGGAACCGCTGAAGCTCGCCGGTACCTCCGAGCAGAAGCAACGATTCCTGCCGCGATGCGCACGCGGAGCAATCTCCGCCTTCCTGCTCACCGAACCCGACGTCGGTTCCGACCCCGCCCGACTCGCCTCCACCGCCGTACCCGTCGAGGGCGGGGACGCCTACGAACTCGACGGCGTCAAGCTGTGGACGACCAACGGTGTGGTCGCGGAACTGCTCGTCGTCATGGCTCGTGTGCCGAAGAGCGACGGGCACCGCGGTGGGATCTCCGCGTTCGTCGTGGAAGCGGATTCACCCGGCATCACCGTCGAGCGCCGCAACACCTTCATGGGACTGCGTGGCATCGAGAACGGCGTGACCCGGATGCACAAGGTCCGGGTACCGAGAGAGAACCTGGTCGGACGTGAGGGAGACGGCCTGAAGATCGCGCTGACGACCCTCAACGCCGGTCGGCTCGCAATCCCCGCAATGTGTGCGGGTGGCGGAAAGTGGGCTCTGAAGATCGCCCGCGAATGGTCGGCTGTCCGCGTCCAATGGGGCAAACCGGTCGGTGAGCACGAAGCCGTCGCCGCGAAGATCTCCTTCATCGCAGCGACGACCTACGCACTCGAGTCCGTCGTGGAGCTGTCGGGGCAGATGAACGACGAGCAGCGAAACGACATTCGCATCGAAGCCGCACTGGCGAAATTGTGGTCGAGCGAGATGGGTTGTCTCATCGCCGACGAACTGGTGCAGATCCGCGGCGGCCGGGGATACGAGACCGCCGAGTCACTGGCCGCCCGGGGCGAACGGGCGGTCCCCGCAGAGCAACTCGTTCGCGACCTGCGAATCAACCGTATCTTCGAGGGATCGAGCGAGATCATGCGTCTGCTCGTCGCCCGTGAGGCGGTCGACGCGCACCTGCGCGCTGCCGGAGAACTCGCCGATCCGGACTCGACGGGCAAGGCCAAGGCCCAGGCCGCAGTACGAGCGAGCGGTTTCTATGCCCGGTGGCTTCCCAAGCTTGTCGCAGGCAAAGGCGGATTGCCACGAACCTATGCCGAATTCGGCTCCCTTGCCACGCATCTCCGGTACATCGAACGCAGTTCCCGCAAACTCGCCCGCTCGACCTTCTACGGGATGGCCCGGTGGCAGGGCGGACTCGAGAAGCGGGAGAACTTCCTCGGCAGGATCGTCGACATCGGAGCCGAACTGTTCGCCGCGACAGCGGTGTGCGTGCGCGCCGAACGACAGCGCGTGGACGGACATCCTGGAGCCGACGCTGCTTTCGAATTGGCCGACGCATTCTGCCGACAGTCACGACTGCGCGTGGAGAGATTGTTCGGGGCCCTGTGGACGAATACCGATGCCGAGGACCGGCGCACCGCGACCGGAGTTCTCGGGGGCAGATACGAGTGGCTCGAGCGCGGGGTCCTCGACCCGAGCGAAGGCACCGGCCCGTGGATCGCCCACTGGGAATCGGGCCCGTCGTCCGAGACGAACGTAGCGCGCCGGGTCATCGACACCCATCACTCCGTATAGCCCGATACAGTTCCGGCCCGCACCCCCGGAGAGGGAGTGCGGGCCGGACTTTCGGTGATGTGCGGTGCGGTCAGAAGCTTCCGCAGTTGGACGGAGCCGGCTCACCCCGCAGTCGCGCTTCGATGTACGCGACGGATTCGGGCAGACCCGCGATCATCGGAACCGCGTGGTTGATGATGAATCCGGGAAGTACGGGAGGCGTGTTGTTGGGCAGGAACTGCACCGTGGCGTCCTGGTCGCACCAGTTCAGCGCCAGCTCGCGAGCCTGACCGTACGGGACGGTGTCGTCCTGTGTGCCGTGCTGGAGCAGGACGGGCACAGCGGGAGTACGCTTGCCGATTCGCTGTTCCTCCAAGACCTTCTGAACCCCGGGCAGACGACCGAGCACGACGTCGAGGGGTTCACCGGTGCGCGTGTAGTCACTGGTCCGCTGGAAAGCGAAGTTCGCGATGGTCTCCGGAACGCACTGGTTCGCCACAGCGGCGAGCATCTCGCGGCCGCGGTCGCTGACCTCGGCGTCGATCTCGTCGCGCAACTCCGGATACGCCTCGCCCAGACCGTTGATCGTGTACCCGATCGCGCCGGTGAGAAGCGTGCCGTCGATCTGCTTCAGAGTCGCCACCAGGTCGGCAGGCGGAGCGCCGACGTATGCACCGACGAGGTTCAGCTCGGGCGCGTACTCGGGGGCGAGCTCGGCCGCCGCACCCGAAGCGCCACCACCCTGCGAATAACCGAACAACCCGACCGGGCTGTTCTCCGTCACCGAGGTGTTCTCGAGCTTCAGTGCCGCTCGGACCGAGTCGAGGACGGCATGCGCTTCGGCTGCACGGTTGACATAGGTGTGGTGCCCGGGAGTACCGAGCCCGTCGTAATCGGTGACGACCACGGCGATGCCTCGCAGCAGCAGCGCGTTGATCGACAGCACCTCGTACTCGGTGAAGAAGTCGAGCGGCGGGTTGTAGTGGACGAGCGCACCGAGGTTCTTCGACGGTGCACACTGGTCGCCCTGCCCGTGCGTCCCGACGGCCAGTGCGACCAGCGGCCGGTCGCCGGAGCCGTTCCACGGCGTCGACGGCTCGATGTAGGTGCCGCTCACCGCATTGGGTGCGCCGTTCGCGTCGTTGCTGCGGTACAGCAGTTTGGTGCCCTGGCCGGGGAAGACTCCATCGGCACTCGGTGCTCGCAGCGCCAGATCGGACGGCGCCGTGCGCAGGATGTCGCCCGGAGCACCCGACGGAAGCGGCTCCGGAGGGAGATAGAAGTCCGTCTCGGCTCCGGCTGTCGCCGCCGAACCTAGAAGACCACCCCCCAGGACCGTCGTGACCACCGCTGCGGCCACCCATTGCCGAGCACGCACTATCATGTTGCCTCCACCACTCAGTGTCGCCGTGTGTCCCTGGTCACGGCGGTACGCACTGTAACACGCACTTACCGGCAAGTAAGGTCGGCACTTTTCCTCCCGTCTGCCACAATCGTTCTTCGCGCCGGAACCGGCGCATTTGCCCGGCGTACCCGGAGCGAGTCGGGTCCTCGGCAGCAAGACGAGCAGCCTCTCGAGGAAGGGAAGACATGGCCATCGGTGTCGGCCTCCGAATCGGGCGAGTCGTGTCCACGGCGGTCATCGCTTCCAACGAACCCGGCACTCCCGATCCCGTCGTACTCGCACGTGACACGGTTCTGCACGTCGATCACGACGGCACCACCTCGCTCGGCACCGTCGCGCACGGGGACGAAGCACGGACGATCGCGGGCTTCCTCACGCGGGTCGGCGACGCCTCCGGGATCACCGCCAGCGATGGCCGTACGTATCGCGCCGAAGATGCGATGGCCACCGCCATCCACTGTCTGCTGCGGGAATGCCATCCCTTGCCGACCTTCGGCGGTATGGACAAGGACAGCGACCCCGGCTACGCCGCGACCTATCCGTCACACTGGGATCCCTCCACAGTCGCCACGTTGCGAGCCGCGCTGGACTATGCGGATCTGCGCCACGTCGACCTCGTGTCGGACGCCCAGGCTGCCGCCGCCTGGTATGCCTCCGAGATCTCGGAGACACCAGGGCAACTCGTGGGAGTCTTCCATCTCGACGACGGCGGCTCGACCGTCACGCTCGTGCGCTCGGGGGTGCCCGCCGGCAAGGCCTATCGGACACCAGCCCAGGGGTCTCCTTCACCGGCAGCACAACTCGCCACTGCACTCGGATCGTTCGGCTGGATGCCGAGCAATCTCGAGGCCGTGGTCGTCATGGGCGATGGCCTCGTGGCACGCGATCGCACCCACATCAAGGAGATCGCCAACAGTCTCGCCACCAAACTCACGGTGCGCAGTCTCGTGGGACCAGGCCCGGAGCAGACTGCGGCGCTCGGCGCGGCGATCCTCGCCGCCGGATTCACTCCCGCACGCGAGACCCCCAAGGCGCGCATCGGGCTGCCGCCCTCCTACGACGCGACCGACGTCCTCACCGGCGGACTCGTGCGTCTTCGCGAACTCGAGGAGAAGCGGCTCGGGACCGAGGACGTCGTCGAGGAACGCGAAGCCGTTGCCGAGCCTGCGCCCGTCCCCGCTCCCCCCACCGACGCAGTGGGCGACCGGAGCGGCGGAGACAGGAGGACGGTCGTCGTCGCGACGGTCGTCGTGATCGTGTTGATCGCGATCGTTCTCGGCGTGCTGCTCTGATCCGTCAGTCCGCCCGAGGGTGGTCAGCGGGAGGAACCGCGGCGAGTGCCGCTGCGTCCTCGTCTCCGAATCTCTCCTCGAGCACGGCAGGGGCGAAATCGAGGTCGATCTCCTCGAGCGGACGCCCGCGGGCGGATTCGATTGCGCCGAGCCGTCTTTGGGCCCGGTCGGCGGCGTAGGAGATGAACTCGTCGTTGTCGAGGCCGTATGGCTGTTCGTCGAACTGTTCGTTCTGCCACTGGATCATTCCGGTCGCGAGCGGAAGCAATTCCTCCATCCGGCGCAGCACGACGCCCCAGTTCGAGTCGTCCGCGGCCACGTGCCGCCGGCACGTGAAGGTCCCCCATGCCATGTGCCGACGCTCGTCGGAACCGATCCGGCGGATGAGTTCCTGCATGCCCGGCAGGATCCCGAACTTGGTGCACACCTTCTGCCACACGTAGTAGCCCGTCAGCGCCAGACTGCCCTCGAGGACATGGTTGTAGGTGACGCTGGCCCGGACCTGATTCGCCGGGGACGGATCGTGGTCGAGGACTCGGAGGCTGCGCGGTAGTTCCTCGTAGAACAACCGCCGATAGTAGGGATTCTCCGCCACGAAGGGGTGCAGGTCGGAGGTGAGGCCCACGGTGTCCATCCAGCGCCGGAACACCTCGACGTGTTTGGCCTCCTCGAAGCAGAACTGGGTCAGGTACATCTCGTCCCCCAGCCGGCCCTCGGCCTGCATTGCACGCATGAACGGGAGGATGTCCTGCGTTACGGCTTCCTCACCGGCGACGAACAGCGCGACCAGATAGGTCGAACTGCGACGCTGCTCCGGGTTGAGTGCATCCCAGTCTTCGGGGTCGCGGGAGAAGTCGATGTCCATCGGATTCCAGAACCCCGCATTGCCCTTCAGGAAGAGCCGGAGCGGGAAGGCGTCCCAGTTCAGGCCGCCTTCCCGCAGCGATGCGAAGCCCTGACGCATCTGTGTAATCTCGGTCACACCTCGAGGCTAGACCTCGCACACGGATACGTCCGGGCCTTCGTCAGACCTCCAGCAGTGTGTCGCCGGGATAGCCGTCCGGACCGAATCCCGGCGGGAGGAGGAAGACCGCCGACCCGACCGGAGTGATCCATGGATTCAGTGCGTCGTGCTCGGCGAGACGCTGCTGCACCGGAACGAACTGGCGATCCACATCCACTTGATAGGAGGCGAACAACAGTCCGGCGCCGTCCTGGTCGTCGTAGTTGTAACCACGCCGCAGGAACTGCTCGTCGCCCGTGCGGGGACGAGCCCGCGCAACGTGAGATTCCGGTGGTATCACGGGAATACCGAACCGATCCGTGGCCTCGAAATCGGCGTCGTCGTGCTCCTGCGAGCCGGTCAGCGGAGCGCCGTTCGACAGTCTGCGGCCGACTGCGAGTTCACGTGCGGGGCGATCGAGTTCGTCCCACGTGTCGAGTTCCATGCGGATACGACGAAGGACCAGCGACGTTCCACCGGCCATCCACGACGGCTCTCCCGGGTTCCAGACCTGCCGGTCGAAGTCCGGGCTGTGCGGGGTGGGGTTGACCGTGCCGTCGACCTGTCCCATGAGATTGCGCATCGTCATTCCGTCCGGCCTGGTACCGGCCGCGTGCCGGAATCCCCGCTGGACCCAGCGGACCGTCGCCAGCGAGCGCACGCTCTTGGTGAGGGTACGCACCGCATGCGAGACGGTGACAGGATCGTCCGCGCACACCTGCAACAGCAGGTCTCCCCCGGACCACCGTTCTTCGAGCCGGTCGACGGAGAAGGCCGGAAGCGGCTTCAGCCATGGCGGGCGCTGGTCGGTCAGCCCTGCGGCGTCGAACACCGCGGGACCGTATCCGACCGTGACCGTCAGACGCGCCGGATCCACCGCGAGTTCGGGTTCGGTGTCACCCAGCGCCGGCGTTCCGGTGGTGAGGCGCCGGGCGTCCTCGGCCCAGACCCGCATGATCCCGACGAGACCGGCGCGATCGATGTCCTCGGCAAGATCCAGTGCCACGAACGAGGCGAACGCTTGCGCGGGGGTGTCGATGCCGGCTTGATGCACCCCGTGGATCTCCACGGTCTGCGAGCCCGTCGGCTCGGGCGGACGGGACGCGACCGCCGCGCCACCACCCACCGCGCCCAGTCCGGCTGCGCCCAGCGCGGCGACACCGCCGCCGAGCAGGGTTCGTCGGCTGAACCTAGCCACCGTGTCCGGCTCCGGCTCCGGCTTCGGCTTCGGCTTCGGCTTCGGCTTCGGCTTCGGCTTCGGCTTCGGCTTCGGCTTCGGCTTCGGCTTCGGACGGCACGTACTCTTCCTGCGCGCCGGCGAAGTCGCGGACCTGAGCCGTGAACTCCTCGGTCGACCCGTCCGCGAATTCGAGCGTGAAGCTCACCATGCTGCCGGGTCGCACGGGCACGACGAGGTCCATGAGCATGAGGTGATCCTGACCAGGGGCGAGGACGTGGGTGGTGTCCCCGGGGATCACCAGTCCGTCACCCATCTCCTGCATCACCATCGAGCTGCCCCCTCCGGGGACCATCTCGTGCAGTTCGGTGGTCTTGGACGCGGGACTGGAGGCACCGACGATGTGGACCTCGCTGCTGCCGGTGTTCCGGATCTCGGCGAAGCCACCGGTCATCCCGGCGTCGGAGGCCTTGACCCAGGCCTCGGAGACGACGACGGAGTCCGCCGAGGTTGCGGACGTCGTATCGGATCCGCAGGCGGTGACGGTCGCGAGGAGAGCCGTTGCGACGGCTGCGGGGTAGAGCACGGTTTTCTTCATGATTCTCCGTTGGTGGCGCGGTGCCCTTTCGGCACGCGGAACGAACGGTCGCCGACAGCGGCGACCGATAGGTGGGCCTATCGGAGAACGGTGGGAGGTGCGCGGCAACCCGAACCGCCGACCAGCAGGAGGCCAGGGCCGATGCGCAGCCGGTAACCGGTGGGGGCGGGCTCGGCGACGGCGACCGGCAATGCACGGTACAGCCGGGGAAGCAGCCGTCGCAGCGCTGCGAATGCGACACCGCATCCTGTCTCGGCGCCCTGCACCAGGACTGCGGCCACGGCGACCGCACCGAGGTGAGCGAGAAGCATCCCCAGGGCGGGGGTGTGCAGGTGCCCGTCGTGGAGTCCGAGCACGAGATGGCCCACGACCTGGCCGAGCACCAGCAGCAGCGGAACCGGCACGCGAGTCTCCGCTGCGAGCACGCCGGAGATCACGGCGACACCGAGCAGAAGCACCACGATGTCCTGGTGAGGCACGGCACCGCCGGCGAAGGCATGAGCGGCGATGCTCAGAGTGACCGACATTGCGCACACGAAGATCGCGCGCACGCGCGCCAGGATCTTCGCGTCGGAGGCCACGACGTTCAGAATACTGGCTCCACCTGGTGTTACTACGAGGTGTAGTAACCGTCACCAAAGATGTCGACATCGTGTCGGTAAGATATCGACGTGTCGTCGAGAAGATCGTTCGCGGCGGTACTTCGTCCCGTCCAGCCCACGAAGGACCTCACATGTTTCTTGCCATGCGTGAACTGTGGTTCGCGCGCACACGTTTCCTGCTGATGGGCGCCGTCGTCGCGCTCATCTCGATCCTGATGGTGATCCTGTCCGGTCTTTCCTCCGGCCTCGTCGTCGACGGTGTCTCCGCGCTGCAGCGGACACCGGTTCAGGCGTTCGCCTTCGCCGAAGGAACCAAGACCGACTCGGCGTTCTCCCGTTCCGTCGTCACCGAGGAGCAGGCCGACACCTGGCGTGCCCGCCCGGACGTCGCCCGGGCCGAACTGTTCGGAAACACCATCGTCAACGCGAAGACCGGAGACGGAGTCCCCGTCGATCTCACTCTGTTCGGTGTCCAGCCGGGATCGTTCCTCGAACCGGCCGCCGAGGAGGGAGCACCACTCGCCGGTGACACCGACGTCATTCTCAGCGACAGCGCACGCGACAGCGGGGTCGTGGTGGGCGACAGCATCGTCATCGATCGCCTCGGTACACAGCTGAACGTCGTCGGTTTCACCTCGGACAAACGCACCTTCGGTCACGTCGACGTCGCCTATCTCCCTCTGAGCAAGTGGCAGGAGATCCACGCAGGAGTCCGGCTCGGCGAGTCAGTACCTCCCTCGGCGTACACCGAGGCCAGCGTCGTGGCGATCGAAGGCGTGAACGGAGAACTGCCCGACCTCACCGCCGGCGACGCCGACGCCGGCACCGCCTCGAAGACACTCGAGGAATCCTTCGACTCCTCCCCCGGCTACAGCGCCGAGATGATGACCATGTCGATGATCACCGCCTTCCTCTACGCGATCTCCGCCCTGGTCGTCGGTGCATTCTTCACCATCTGGACAGTGCAACGCAGCCGCGAGATCGCCGTCCTGCGCGCCATGGGAGCTTCCACCGGATTCCTGTTGCGCGACGCCCTCCTGCAGGCCGTCATCGTGCTCGTCGGGTCCGTCACCTTCGGCGTGCTCGTCGGCCTCGGCCTCGGCTCCGGCCTCGAAGGCAGCGGTATGCCGTTCGTCCTCGAATCCGGTCCCGTACTCCAGGGCGCCGTCCTGCTCGTCGTCCTCGGCCTGCTCGGCGCCGCCCTGGCCGTGGTCCGCATCGTCCGTGTCGATCCCCTCGCTGCCCTGGGAGAAAACCGATGACAGTCACCACCTCCACCGGCCTCGCGCTGTCCGACGTCTGCCTGTCCTTCGGGGATGGGGACAGCACCGTCCTTGCTCTCGACCACGTCGACCTGGAAGTCACACCGGGTGAACTCGTCGCTGTCGTCGGTCCCTCCGGCGCCGGCAAGTCGAGCCTGCTCGCGGTGGCCGGCGGACTCAGCCGGCCCACGTCCGGCACCGTGAGTGTCGACGGCATCGATCTGACCACTCTGGATCGGCGTGCCGCGGCGCGGCTGCGCCGCGAACGGGTCGGTTTCGTGTTCCAGTCGGGCAACCTCCTTCCCGCCCTCACCGCGCGGGACCAGTTGCTCCTCGTCGGAAAGATCACCGGACGGAAGGTGCGGGACCCCGACGAACTGCTCGCCTCGGTGGGCATGGAGCATCGGGCCGATCGCCGTCCGGGGCAACTGTCCGGTGGTGAACGACAGCGTGTCGGTATCGCGCGGGCATTGATGGCAGGACCGTCGCTGCTGCTGGTCGACGAACCGACCGCCGCACTCGACCGCAAACGCAGCCACGAGGTCGTCGAACTGCTGGCACAGGAAACCCACACCAGCGGAGTGGCTACGATCATGGTCACCCACGACCACGAGATCCTGCGACACTGCGATCGTGTACTGGAGATGGTCGACGGAAGGCTTCGACCACACGATTGATCGATCGTAATCCGAACGAGGAGGGCCGGCGGTGCCGAAGATTTCAGCAGCGACGGTTGTGGAGCATCGCGCCGCGCAGCGCCGCGCCCTCCTCGATGCGGCACTGGAACTGCTCGCCGAGACCCCGGAACATGCTCCTTCGCTCGGTGACGTCGCCCAGCGGGCGGGCCTCGCCCGCTCGAGCGTCTACAACTACTTCGACTCCCGCGACGATCTGCTGCGTGCCGTCGTCGTCGACATGTTCCCTCGATGGAACACCCGCGTGATCGCGGCGATGGAGAAGGTGTCAGATCCGACCGAGCGGGTGCTGACGTACATCGACGTCAATCTGCAACTGGTCGCCGAAGGCGAACACGCGATCGTCGGCGCGCTCGCAACCTTCACGCCTCAGGCGTTCAGTGACGAGAGCATGCATGCCATGCATCAGGATCTGGTCCTCCCCCTCGTCGATGCGCTGCGTGCGCGAGGAGGCGACGACCCCGAACTCGACGCCGAGCTCGTCACCGCGCTGGTACACAAGGGCACCGAGTTGATCGAGGCCGGCCGCACACTCGACGAAGTGCGCGCGTCGGTGCGGAGAGTGCTCACCACCGCACTGTCCTGATGTTTCACGTGAAACGGGATCCCCCTTAGGGATCGTTCACGACAGCCGAGGAATCGGAAGCTCCCGGAGCGGATCACCGCCGTCGACGAACAGTCGTGCATCCGGATGTGTCGCAGCCGCTATCCGTTCCATCGCAACCTTGCCCGCCGCTGGGTGCCTTCCGTCGAGTGCGCCGACCCTGATCGCGAAGACGAGGTCGAACCGTTCCTCGCCCTCGACCGGCACGAAGTCCTCGATCGCGACGCAGCGTGCCCTCAACCTGCCGGAAGCCATCAGCTCTCCGGACGCCGCAGTCAGTTGGTCGATCGCCTTCCGGGACCGGTCTATCGCGAGGATGTGCCCGGTGGCCAACCGGTCGGCGACCACGCGGGCCGCAGCGCCGGACCCACAGCCGATCTCCAATACCCGCAGCTGCGGCTGCAGAGGCAGCGCAGCGACGATCTCGGCGAGTCGGGGGGAGAGACGAGGCGTCACCCCTCGAGTCTCTCTCGATGCCTCACAGTCCGAACAGAAACGCCGAAGGGCGCTTCCCGGATACCCGGAAAGCGCCCTTCGGCTGCATGTTCTGTTGTGGAGCCTAGGAGATTCGAACTCCTGACATCTGCCTTGCAAAGGCAGCGCTCTACCAACTGAGCTAAGGCCCCGTCCGCCGCATCAACGGCTGGGAACCGCGTGCCATTCGTCTTCGCTCCGAAGCATGCGAGCGATTCCGAGAACGATCAGAAACCCGGTTCCCACAAGTGCGAGAACCCTCATTCGATCATCCTTCCGGCACGGGAGTGGGCCTAGGAGGACTTGAACCTCCGACCTCTTCGTTATCAGCGAAGCGCTCTAACCGCCTGAGCTATAGGCCCTCGAACCGAGATGGAACACTACCCCACCGGGGCCGCCTGAAACAAATCGCCTCGGCGGGGCAGCATTCCTGCAGGTCAATCGGGGTCGGCGAGGGTGGCCTGGACACCGCCGACGAGATCGGTGCAGAGGTTGTAGATGAACGCACCGAGTGTCGCGAGGGCTGTCAACAGAATGGTGTTCACCACACCGATGATGGTCGCGTATCCGAACACCTGACCCGCCGAGATGAGAGCCCCACTCCCGGCGTCGGAAACGATGTCGGTGAAAGCGCTGTTGAGGCGTTCCCACACCCCCATGCCGGCCAGGACGCCGTAGAGCAGCCCCACCGCGATCATCCACACGAAGAACAGCGACACGGAGATCACCGACGAGATCTTCAGCATCGACCACGGGTCGATCCGGCGGATCTGGACGGTGGCCCGCAGTGGCCCCGAGGCTGGGATCACCGTGGGCACGGCGGTCGTGGTGGGGGTGGTGGCCGTGGCCGCACTCACCTGCGGGGTCTCACCCGTGCCGGGCGATGCCGTCGACGGGTGCTTCACTGCGGACAGATCCGGCAGGTCCTTGGCGAGGTCCTTGCGCTCGATGTGTCGCGTCGGCCCGTCGATCACCGCGGACTTCGCCTTCGCTGCCGCTGCCCGATCGGCCGCTGCGCGCGCACCCGGCGCGGCAGCGCCGGTCACGACGGAGCGGGTGGACGGATTCGCGCCCCCGGTCGGAGCACCCTTGGCCGCAGCAGGTCCTCCCGCTCCGGTACCGGGACGCTGAGACGCCTCACCGGCCCTCTGCTTGGAGAGACCGGGGCCGACGCCCGGAACGTTCGTCTGCGGAGTGCTCTGCGGCATTCCCGACTGCGACGGGGCCGTCCCGCGTTGCCACGGAGGGGTCGGACCACCCGCACGAGGGATCTGACCGGTCTGCGCTTCTTCGGCAACGGGCGACTGCACCGGCGGGGTCGGCCGGCCGTTCGTGGCGTCCGCGACAGGACCACGAGCCTTGTCGGCGGCGGGTGCGCCACCGGGCTTGCCGGATTCTTCCGGCGCAGACTTCTCCGGGGCCGTGCTCGCACTCGTTTCGGTAGCGCCCTTCTGCCCCGGTTGCTCGGCAGCGCCCTTCTCCGGCGCCGGTTTCGCTACGGGGTCAGGTTCGGCTGCAGGAGCTTTGGCTGCAGGGGCCTCGCGCTGGGGTTCTTCCGGCGCCTTCGCGGCAGGGCCAGGTGCTCCCTGCGCTCCCTGCGCTTTCGGTGATTCGGTTTCCGGTGCGGGTTTCTGCTCCGAAACCGGAGCCTGCGGGCGCCCCGAAGTCTCGGGTTTCACCTCGTTCACTGGGTGGTCCTCCGGCTTCCGACCGGGTTGTCCCCGATCGGCTCCGTTCGGTCCCTGGGGAGTGCTCACTTACGACTCCTTAGCGTCGGCTGCGTCAGCTTCGTCCGGCTCGTCGGCATTGCGCGCGATCGCGAGCAATGTATCTCCATCGGCCAGGTTCATCAGACGCACACCCTTGGTCTGGCGGCCCGCCTTGCGCACCTGCTTCGCCGCAGTGCGGATGACACCGCCGCCCGAAGTGATGGCGTACAGCTCGTCGTCGTCTTCGACGATGCACGCGCCGACCAGATTGCCACGCTTGCGGTCGTACTGGATGGTCAGAACGCCCTTGCCACCGCGCCCCTGTACCGGGTAGTCGTCCATCGGGGTCCGCTTCGCGTAACCGCCCGACGTCGCGACGAGCAGGTACGTGCCCTCCTTGACGACATTCAAGGACAGCAGCGAATCCTCACCGTTGAACCGCATACCCTGCACACCGGACGTCGCGCGGCCCATCGGACGCAGCGCCTCGTCGGTCGCCGAGAAGCGGATCGACTGTCCCTGCTGCGAGACGAGCAGCAGATCGTCCTCCGCGGAGCACAGCACCGCACCTACGAGTTCGTCGTCGCCGCGCAGGTTGATCGCGACGATGCCGCCCGACCGGTTGGAGTCGAAATCCGACAGGCGCGACTTCTTGACCAGACCGTTGCGGGTCGCGAGCACCAGATACGGTGCGTCGTCGTAGGACTTGAGACGGATGACGCCCTGGATTCGCTCGTCGGGCTGGAAGGCCAGCAGGTTCGCGACGTGCTGGCCGCGTGCCGCGCGGTTCGCCTCGGGCAGCTCGTAGGCCTTCGCACGGTAGACACGGCCCTTCGTCGTGAAGAACAGCAGCCAGTCGTGGGTGGACGTCACGAAGAAGTGCTTGACGATGTCGTCCTGCTTGAGCTCGGCACCCTTGACGCCCTTGCCTCCGCGCTTCTGCGAGCGGTACAGGTCGGTGCGAGTGCGCTTGGCGTAGCCGGTCTCGGTGATGGTGACGACCACGTCCTCGCGTGCGATGAGGTCCTCGTCGTTCACTTCGCCGTCGGCCGCGACGATCCGGGTGCGGCGCTCGTCGCCGTACTTGTCGACGATCTCCTTCAGCTCGTCACGCACGATGGCACGCTGCCGCTCGGGCTTGGCCAGGATGTCCTTGTAGTCCTCGATCTCCCGCTCGATCTCTGCGAGATCGTCGACGATCTTCTGCCGTTCGAGGGCCGCGAGGCGACGCAGCTGCATCGCCAGGATCGCGTCGGCCTGGATCTCGTCGACCGTGAGCAGCTCGATCAGGCCGGCACGGGCGATGTCGACCGTCTGCGACGCTCGGATCAGTGCAATGACCTCGTCGAGCGCATCGAGGGCCTTGACCAGGCCACGCAGGATGTGGGCACGTTCCTCCGCCTTGCGCAGCAGATACCGCGTGCGACGAACGATGACCTCGATCTGGTGATTGACGTACAGCCGGATCATCTGGTCGAGGCGCAGCGTGCGCGGCACCCCGTCGACGATCGACAACATGTTGCAGCCGAAGCTGGTCTGCAACTGCGTGTGCTTGTAGAGATTGTTGAGGACGACCTTGGCCACCGCGTCGCGACGGACGGTGACGACGATGCGCATTCCCACGCGGTCGGACGACTCGTCGTGGATGTCGGAGATGCCCGCGATCTTGCCGTCGCGCACCTGCTCGGCGATCGAAGTGATGAGGTTGTCCGGGTTGACCATGTAGGGCAGCTCGGTGATGACGATGCTGGCGCGACCCTTGGAGTCCTCTTCGATCTCCACGACGCCACGCATCTTCACCGAGCCGCGACCGGTCGTGTACGCATCGTGGATGCCCTGGGTACCGGTGATGAGACCCGAGGTCGGGAAGTCCGGCCCCTTGATGCGTTCCATGACGGCAGCGAGGGTCGTTTCCTCGTCGGCCTCGTGATTGTCGAGGGCCCAGTAGATGGCGTCGGCCACCTCACCCAGATTGTGGGGCGGGATGTTGGTCGCCATACCCACCGCGATGCCACCCGAACCGTTGATCAAGAGGTTGGGGATTCGGCTGGGGAGAACCGTGGGTTCCTGCGTGCGGCCGTCGTAGTTCGGCTGGAAATCGACTGTATCGTGGTCGATCTCCCGCAGCATCTCCATCGCGAGCGGCGTGAGCCGGCACTCCGTGTACCGCATGGCCGCAGCGCCGTCGTTGCCGCGGGAACCGAAGTTGCCCTGGCCGTCGACCAGCGGATAACGCATCGACCACGGCTGTGCGAGTCGCACCAGCGTGTCGTAGATCGAGGCATCACCGTGCGGGTGGTAGTTGCCCATGGTCTCGGCAACCGCGCGTGCCGACTTCACGTACCCACGGTCGGGGCGGAAGCCGTTGTCGAACATCGCGTAGAGCACGCGACGGTGCACCGGTTTGAGACCGTCACGCACGTCGGGCAGAGCGCGGCCGACGATCACGCTCATCGCGTAATCGATGTAGCTGCTCTGCATCTCCTGCTGGATATCGACGGGCTCGATGCGGTCGTGCCCCGGCCCCTCGGGAGGCAACGTGGTGTCGGTCATGAGCTCCTTCTTCTACTCGGCTCGCACGCCCGGACCCGGCCCTCGGCTCGACGGACGTCTCGCAACCACACGAGTCTATAGGTGCAGGTCAGCTGGTGCCGAGAAGGACGCACTTCACAGGCCGAGTTCTGTCCGGAACAGAGCTCTCACATCACAGGCCCGCGCACGGTGTCACGATCGATCTGCCGTTCCACCTCCGATGCCCACTGCTCGAGTCGAGCGTCGCGCACCGTGTCCTCGGGGTCCGAGGCGAGCAGCAACGCTGTGATGGGCACGGCCAGAACGATGATTCCGAGAACGAACGCCGGAAAGAGCAGCGACATCACGGTCATGCCGTCCGGTGTGGGCAGGCTCGGATCGAGAGTCACGCGCACGCCCGCCATGCCTGTGTAGTGCAGTGCTACGACGGCGCAGCCCATGACGAAGGCCGCGGCCACTCGTAGCTGGAACCGCCGGGCGCGGCGGGCAAGGGCGAGTGCGACCGTGGAGGCGACGACTCCGATGGCCACCGACGCGACGACGAAACCGATCTCGTGTTCGATCGTGCCCCGGATACGGATGGCGGACATCCCGCTGTAGTGCATCAGGCTCACAGCCACGCCCATCAGCACACCGCCGATGAGCAACCGCGCCCCTTCCGGCACGCTGCGGCTACTGACGGAGCGGACGTCGGCGATCCTCAGACCCACCAGGGTCGCGAGGACGGCGAGAACCACAGAGAAGACGGTCGGTGACAGGTCGTACCGGATGGGCGTGCCCGGTACGGAGAAGCCCATCATGCCGATGAAGTGCATGAGCCAGATACCCACGCCGCCGATCGACAGTGACGCCATGAGGAGCCACCAGTTTCCGCTGCGCCGCGGCTCGTCGAGCGAACGGCTGACACAGGACAGTCCTACGAACGATCCCATGACCGCAGTGGCATAGGACAGGAAGAACACCCACATCCCCATAGAGAAGTGGTGCACGTCGTGCGACACGTGAAAGCCCCCGTTTGGCGCGTTCTCACTACCGCATGCGGGGGCACGCGCCAAGACCTACCCCGATACGCGCTGCACCCCGACAGTCACAGCGTAAGAGACCTTATCCCATTGGTTCGGTTCACATACGAACGAAGGGAGGGCGGCCTCGTCCCAGCGGTCGTCATGCGCCATGCTCGACCGGATGTGCTGGGAAGCAACACCTTCAGACGATCCGCCCCTCGACCGGCTCCGCCGCCCATCGCTCGGACTCCGCTTCGAGTTCGGCCGCAACACGATCCGGCGCCTGGAGGACGAGGACGATGGGCACAGCCAACAGCAACAGGCCGACGACGAACAGCGGGAAGAGAATCGAGAACACCTCGATCCCGCCCGACACCCCTACCTCGGGATCGACGCTCACCCGGACGGAAGCCGCGGCGAGGAAGTGCACCGCGACGACGGCAGCACCGGCGAGTGCGCTGCTGAGAAGGCGCTTGGGCCACGTGTCCGCGGTTTTCACCTGTGCCAGGAATCCCACGGCCGTCACGATCGCCAGCACCACCGACGCGACGACCCACATCGGCTCGAACGACATGGTGCCCTGGATCCGCACCGCCCCGAGGACGGCGAACGGCACGGCCGCCAGGCCGGCCCCGAGGACGAGCGCTCCGACGACCGTACGGCCGAGGGTGCCGGGACTACCGGCAGGGATCGCGACGAACAGTGCGAGATAGACCGACACGAGCGCGACGAGCACCGAGAACGCGATGGTGACAGTGTCGTACCGCACGACACTGTCCTCGACTGCGAAGCCGGCCATCGGCAGGAACATCGCGAGCCAGACACCCACACC
Source organism: Rhodococcus sp. NPDC047139 (assembly GCF_040643435.1). NCBI lineage: Bacteria > Bacillati > Actinomycetota > Actinomycetes > Mycobacteriales > Nocardiaceae > Rhodococcus > Rhodococcus sp. NPDC047139. The sequence goes on along the minus strand of NZ_JBEYUH010000003.1, from coordinate 114,947 downwards.
GCCGCTCACCAGCGCCGCAAGAATCATCCAGTACGAACGCAATCGCTCGCTCGAGGTGGTGCGAACGCGCCGTGCACCGGTGACGCCGACGAACACCCCGATCGTCGAGGTCAGATAGGCGAGGGCCGTAACCCATGACCCCATCGTGAAGAGTTCGAGGCCCTCCCCCATTACTGAGTCACCGGCTGATGCAGCTTCCGCAGTGCATATTCGGTCACGGTGACCAGTGCCTGCTTCGCCGACTCACGAGCCCGCGCATCGATGGACACGATCGGCACATCAGCGGAGATGGCCATCGCCTGCCGGATGTCTTCGAGCGGGTAGCGGGGCGCGTCGTCGAATTCATTGATGGCGACGATGAACGGGAGGTTGCGCGCTTCGAAGAAGTCGACTGCGGCAAAGCTCTCGTCCAGACGGCGCGTGTCGATCAACACGATGGCACCGATGGCACCGCGGATGAGGTCGTCCCACATGAACCAGAAGCGGTGCTGGCCAGGGGTGCCGAACAGATAGAGGACGAGGTCGTCGGCAAGACTGATACGACCGAAGTCCATGGCCACCGTAGTGGTGGCCTTCTGCGGCGTCGCAGAGAGGTTGTCGACGCCGTCGCTGGCGTTCGTCACGAGCGCCTCGGTACGAAGCGGCACGATTTCCGACACCGCCCCGACCAAGGTCGTCTTACCCACGCCGAAACCACCGGCGATGACGATCTTGGTCGAGGTCACGCGCTTCGTGGCGCTAGAGTTCGCGAAGTCCACTGAGGACCCTTTCAATCAGCTCACGACGCTCCGCGTCGCTCGAATCGTCTTTCAGCGTGGCCAGGATCTGTACGTGTCCGGCTTCGACGAGATCGGCGACGAGCACACGTGCGACGCCGATCGGCACCCCTACGCGCGCGGCGATTTCCGCGACCGAGGGAGATTCCTTGCACAGCTCCAGGATCGTGGCGTTGATGTTGTCCAGATCCCGGGCCCGATCGTCGGTACCCGGAATAGCACGGATCAGCGCCTCCAACGCCAGTTCGACCGCAGGACTCGTACGTCCCGAAGTCAGGGAGTAGGGCCGGACCAGGCTGGGCTGGTCCGGCACCGACTCCGGCTTTCGCGATTCCATGGCCACCTCGACGTCAGGACCCTAGACCGACACGCGGCGTGGCTTCGACGGAAGCACCCACCCGATCGACCAAGAGCGCCATCTCGTAGCCGACCTGTCCGATATCGCACTCGGAGGCCGTCAGAGCCGCAAGGTGGGAGCCGTCACCGACACTCATCAGCAGCAGGTAGCCGTGCTGCATCTCCACCACCGACTGCAGCACACCCCCGCCGTCGAACAACTGCGATACACCGTTGGACAGGCTCGCCAGGCCGGAGGTCACGGCAGCGAGCTGCTCGGCGCGATCCACCGGGAGGTGGGCACTGGCTGCCATGAGGAGACCGTCTGCGGAGACGAGCACGGCATGCGAGACACCTGGGACTTCGCGCGCGAAGTTGGAAACCAACCAGTCCAATGGACGAGCTGCGTCGGATCCATGATCAATGTTCATCGAACTCCCTGTTCGTCGTTCTCGCGATTGCTGAAATTCGCCGAGGCGCGCCCGTTACGGACACCCTGCTGATGGCGGCTCAAGTTGGCCCGGATGGCTTCCGGGTCTCTACGTCGAATGGTCTTCTGCAACTCACCGGTCGCCGGTGCCCGTACAGCACCCGGCACGAGACGCTCGCCGGGAGCACGGCGCGGAAGACCCGAGGTGGTGTGCTCCTCAACCGGAGCTTGGGAGGCACGCTGCGCCGCTTCCCAGCCGGCATCCGCTACGGAGCGCCACTCCCTCTTCCTGCGATCTTCGGGGAGGCTCGTCGGGTCGACGAGCCAGTCCGACATCATCGTGGTGAAGATCGGGGTGTTCGCCGGTTGCGGACGGGCCGATGCGAGGTCGGACCGCGGCTGGAAGAACGAGGCGGTCTTCGCCGAGTTCGTCCGGTAGCGGTGCCGTGCTGCCTGCTGCGCGTCGCTGTGCGGCGAGACGGAGCCACCATCGGCGATGCTCGGCCCGGATAGCGGTGCAGCTGCTGCGGCCGAATTGGTTTCGGAGCTGTGAGTGGCCGGAGCAGGCCGCGGAGGAAGGCCCGGAGTGCTACCCGGCTGACGGCGGGGCAGACCGGGCGTACTTCCCGGACGGCGCTGCGGCAGGCCCTGGAAGGGTTCCTGCTGTCGTCGGCCTGCATCCGGCGCAGGCCCACGCTGGGGAGCCTCGGGGCGGCTCGGCGCATCGGGTCGAGCGGCAGGTTCGCCGCCTGCGAAGAGTCCCGCCGCCTGCTGTCCCGCCGCCGGCTGCGGCCGGTTGTGCGGAACGGACGGCGACGAACCCGCAGCACGACCTGGAAGACCGGGAGTCGATCCCGGCCGACGCTGCGGAAGGCCGGGGGACGGCGAATGCTGCGGAGGCTGCGGCGGGACAGGAGCGCGATGCGCCGAACCCTGCTGAGGATCCCGGACCGGGAGGGGCGGCTGTGAATCACGGGTCGGACCGGCCTGCTGGGTACCCCGGCCCGGTGCGGGCTCCTGTCGAATCTCACGCGCAGGCGCGGAGTCTGCCGCCGGAGAAAGACCCGGGGTCGCCCCGGGGCGCCGCTGCGGAAGACCCGTGAGTCCTTCGCGGCGTGCGGGCTCGGAAGCGCGCGGTTCGGAACCGTTCCGTCCGTCGAAGGAGTGGTGCCCGTTGGCTTCTTCCGGGGGGCGACGAGTACCACGGGGCGGCAGAGCCGAGGCCAATGCTGCCGCCGCATCCGGCTCGATCCGGCGAGGCTGCGGTGTTCGAGGCGGCGGTGTGGGCAGGCCCGGGGTCTCACCCGGCTGACGCGTGGGCAGACCGGGGGTGCCGCCGGGACGGCGCTGCGGAAGACCCGACGGTCCGACCTCGCGCGACTGCTGCGGCGGTGCCTGAGGGGCAGGCGTGGGCGGTGCTTGAGGGGCGAGAGGCGGCGGTGTGAACTCCGTCCGTGCCGGTTCGCTCTGCGGCTCGTCCCGGCGATCGTCCTCGTAACGTGCGCTCTCGTACCTTGCGGCAGAGGGCGTCTCGTCGGCACCGTTCGCCGAGTAGTCCTCGGAGCGGTTCGGGCGAGCGTAATCGGCACCGTTCGCCGAGTAGTCCTCGGAGCGGTTCGGGCGAGCGTAATCGGCACCGTTCGCGGAGTAGTCCTCGGAGCGGTTCGGGCGAGCGTAATCGGCACCGTTCGCGGAGTCGGCCGGTTGTTCCTTGCGCAGTTGCGCGGCGGCAGGCTCGGGACGGGACGACTGCGACGCGTACTCCCGCCTCTCTTCCGGCTCCGGCAAACTCTGCTGGGCAGCGGGCGCCGGCAGCGCCTGCGGTTCCGAGTAGTCCTGGGACTCCGAGGAGTCTTCCGGTTCCAGCTCGATCCGGGGCTGCGGGCCGGTGTGCGACAACGCGAGCGGAGATACGAGCAGTACGTCCGGAATATGCACGCTCGCAGTGATGCCCGGATTGCGAGCGGTATCGAAGGTCGGACGCAGCCGCACGGTGAGCCCGTGCCGCTCGGCAAGTCGCGACGCCACGAACAGACCCATGTGGCGCGCGGTGTCCGGTCCGACCTCGCCACCCTTGGCGAGACGCTGGTTGATGACATCGAGTTCGTCGGGCGGGATACCGATACCGCGATCGGCGATCTCGACGAGCAGGCCGCCGTCGACAGCGCGGGCGAAGCTGAACGTGACGTTGCTGTCCGGCGGCGACGCGCGGAGCGAGTTGTCGACCAACTCTGCGAGGAGGTGCACGATGTCGGTCGCGACCGCACCGCTGAGGGCACCGTCGGGCGTCGACCCGATCTGCACGCGCTGGTAGTCCTCGACCTCCGACATCGCGGCGCGCAGGATGTCACCGAGCTGGACCGGCGCGGAGTGGCCGCGTCGCATCCGGGTACCGGAGAGAATCAGCAGGTTGTCGCCGTTACGGCGCATACGGGCGGCGAGGTGGTCGAGGCGGAACAGGCTCTCGAGCCGTTCCGGGTCCTTCTCCTCGTACTCGAGTCGTTCGATGAGGCCGAGCTGTTGCTCGACGAGCGACTTGGAGCGACGCGCGAGCGTCTCGAACATATCGCTGACCTGGAGCCGCAGGTGAGCCTGCTCGCCGGCGAGACGAAGTGCCTGTCCGTGCATGTCGTCGACCGCGCGTGCGAGCTGGCCGATTTCCTCGGTCGTGTGCACCGGGACCCGGGTGAACTCGATGTCCTCGATGTTGTCGCCGACCTTGATGCGGTCGATCGCCTCGGGAAGCTCCTGCCGCGCGACCTTCAGAGTGCCGTAACGCAGACGGCGGATCGGGCCGACGAGCGAACGTGAGACGAGGAGGGCGAGCACGAGTGCCGCGAGCAGAGCGGCGAGCACGATCGCGGTATCGCGGAGCGCGGCCGAGCGAGTCTCGGCGGCACGATCCTGAACCGTCGTGCTGACCTGGGTCGACGCTTCCTCGATGATGGTGCCGTAGATGTCGACGCTGTTGAGCAGCGACGCACGGATGTTGAGGATCGGGAGCGGACCCGAGCCGGCCGCCTCGACCATGTCGGCACGTTCCTGGACACCCGCGCGGAGTTCGGCAATCTGCGTATCGGCCATCGGGTACGACCGCGCGAGCAGATCGAGCATGGCGAGCTCGGCACCGGAAGCGGACACCAGGGCTGTGCCCGGCTGACTCGGGTCGGCGAGAAGCTGGAGCACACCGAGGACCTGGCCGAAAAGGTAACGCTGCGAGTACCACGCGTTGATCAGCTGATCGCCGTAGATGAGGATCTCGCGGTCTTCGACCTCGTCGAGGATCGCTTCGACGATGCGGTTCAGACTGTCGCGCACCTCGTTGGTGACGGCGCTGATCTCTTCGACCGGCACCGGTCCGGCCTGCAGCTTCGTGTAGAGCGACTGCGCGGAGGCCGCGGTACGCCTGAGATCCGCGGTCACAGCCGGATCGAGCTCGGGGTTCTCCGTGACCGCAGCGATCGCGCCGAAGGCGTCACCGAGTGCAGTCATCTCCTCGGGAGTCACCGTTCCGGCGGCGGCACTCGCGGTGGCCGTGGCAAATGCCGTCGAGAAATCGACGATGTCCGGCACAGCTGCGACCTGGTCGGCCGCGGAGGAGAAGTGGACGGCGTTGCTGAGCTCGTTCTCGACACGAAGACCACCGAGGACCATGGCCACGGTTACGGGGACAGCGAGAACGGCAGTGACCTTCCTTCGAAGACCCCACCCCTCGATGTTCCACCACCGCTGCCGGGGCGGCGACTTGTCACTCATATGGATTACAGCTCTCCTTCCACCCCGTCCGTGCCGGGCGACGAGCTCCGGTCGGCACCGCACTCCGATGAGCGCGTGTCCGATCAAGCGCAGTCGAACGGGACGTTTCGGGTGAGGGCACCATATCGGGACATACAGCAGATACGGAAGAGCGGATCTGTCCCGCATCCCAGCGTTGCCCCGGCCCCCCTTTTTCGGCAGCCACGCGTACAGATGGCCGAATGGAGTGTACTCATGGGCAAGGGTGAAGGCTAACGGCCCATTTCGCTGTCACCGCACCATATGCGAACCCCTGCTGTGATTTCCGGCACAGCAGGGGTTCGTTCGCAGCTTCCGCCTCTCGAAGGCGGAGACGAGCGGTGCTCAGACGTCGAGGAAGCGAACGTCCTTCGCGTTTCGGGTGATGAAACTGCGCCGCGCCGCGACATCCTCACCCATGAGGACGCTGAACAGCTCGTCGGCAGCGGCGGCATCGTCGAGGGTCACCTGGCGCAGGATCCGAACGCTCGGATCCATGGTGGTTTCCCACAGTTCCTTGGCGTTCATCTCACCGAGGCCCTTGTAACGCTGGATGCCGTCGTCCTTGTTGATCTTCTTGCCGGCCTTCAGGCCCGCTTCGAGCAGGGCGTCGCGTTCGCGGTCCGAATACGCGAACTCCGGTTCGCTGCGCTGCCATTTGAGCTTGTACAGCGGCGGCTGCGCGAGGAATACGTGTCCCTCCTCCACGAGCGGCCGCATGAAGCGGAACAGCAGCGTGAGCAACAGCGTCGCGATGTGCTGACCGTCGACGTCGGCGTCGGCCATCAGGACGATCTTGTGGTACCGCAGCTTCGAGATATCGAATTCCTCGTGGATGCCGGTACCGAACGCCGTGATGATCGACTGGACCTCCGCGTTCTTGAGGACCTTGTCGATGCGCGCCTTCTCGACGTTGATGATCTTTCCGCGCAACGGAAGGATCGCCTGGTACATCGAGTCGCGACCCGACTTGGCGGAACCACCTGCGGAGTCGCCCTCCACGATGTAGATCTCGCACTTGCTCGGATCCTTCGAGCGGCAGTCGGCGAGCTTGCCGGGCAGCCCACCGATGTCCGTGGCGCTCTTACGACGGACGAGTTCGCGGGCCTTACGGGCGGCCACACGCGCGTGTGCCGACGAAACAGCCTTCGTGACAATCGTCTTCGCGTCCGCCGGGTTGGCCTCGAACCAGTGGGAGATGTGCTCGTTGCACGCCTTCTGCACGAACGACTTCACCTCGGTGTTGCCGAGTTTGGTCTTCGTCTGGCCTTCGAACTGCGGCTCGGCGACCTTGACCGAGATGATTGCGGCGAGGCCCTCCCGGATGTCGTCGCCCGTGAGGTTCGGATCCTTTTCCTTGAGGAGCTTCTTGTCCTTCGCATACCGGTTGACGACGGTGGTCAGCGCCGCACGGAAGCCTTCCTCGTGCGTACCACCTTCGTGGGTGTTGATGGTGTTGGCGAAGGTGTGGACAGACTCGGAGTAACCCGAGTTCCACTGCATCGCGACCTCGAGTTCGTGGCCGGTCCCCTTGGCGGTGAACCCCACGACGGAGTTGTGGATCGGCGACTTGGTGCGGTTGATGTGGCGCACGTAGTCCTCGAGGCCACCCGGATAGTGGTAGGTCCGGACCTTGACCTTGTGGACCTCGGGTACAGCGGCCTCGACCGCCTCGTCCTCCGCGGTCTTGGGAGCGTCGGCGGTCTCCGGAACATCTTCCTCGGTGACCTCTTCGGGCGCGACCCGCTCGTCGGTGAGGGTGATGGTCAGTCCCTTGTTCAGGAACGCCATCTCCTGCAGGCGACGCGCGACGGTCTCGAAGTTGAAGGTCGTGGTCTCGAAGATGTCGGGATCCGGCCAGAACCGGACGGTGGTACCGGTGCGCTTGGTCGCCTCGCCCTTGACCAGATCACCGGGCTTGGAGTTCGTGTAGGTCTGTTCCCAGTGGTATCCGTCGCGGTCGATCGCGACCTCGAGAGTGGTGGACAGTGCGTTGACCACCGAGATACCGACACCGTGCAGACCGCCCGAGACGGCGTACGCATCGGAGTCGAATTTGCCGCCGGCGTGGAGCTGGGTGAGGACGACCTCGACCGTCGGAACTCCGGAGGCATGCATGGCAACGGGGATACCGCGACCGTCGTCGACGACCTGTACACCGCCGTCCTCGAGGAGGGTCACCTCCACCTTCGACGCGTAGCCGGCCATGGCCTCGTCGACGGAGTTGTCGACCACCTCCCAGATCAGGTGGTGCAGACCACGCTCTCCGGTGGAACCGATGTACATACCGGGGCGCTTACGTACCGCCTCGAGTCCTTCGAGGACGGTGATGGACGACGCACCGTACTCACTCTTGCTGTTGTTCGACTTCTGGGCAGCCACGGGTGGGTAGCTCTCCTTTTCCGCCTCGGCCCCGCGCACGCGCGCGACGCATTCCTGTCCATCCTACGTGCCATCGGACCCGCTGCCGGGGTGCACACGGAAAGCGGTGATTCGTGCCCCTGGTTTCCCCGCAGCGGGACGGACGCGAGTCGCAATGCGTGATTTCTTGGACGGCCCCGAAATCGTCCGCCCAGCGGCCCTCCGTCGAGGCTTGCGTCACCCGTAGGTATCGCGCGGACCACGCCCCCGGATATGACGTTCACCTTTTCGCCAGCTCGGCGCCGTGGGACCGGTGATCCTCAGCTCCTTGACGACACCGTGCCCCACCGCTGCGGCGATCTTCGCAAGAATCTGGGACTGCATCATGCGCAGTTGCGTCGCCCAGGCCGTCGACTCCGCGGAAATGTGCAGAACGCCGTCGCGCAGGGTGGTCGGCTGCGCGTGTGAGGCGATATCGTCGCCCACCACACGGGCCCAGCTCCCGAGAACCGTTCCCTCCGAGACATGTGTCGACCAGCCACGCTGCTTGGCCACCGAACGCGAGAGAGCGCCGAGCGGCTGCGGGTCGCGCTCGTCCGGGCCGGGCCCCGACCACCCGCGGCGTCTGCGTTTCGGCCGCAGCGGACCACGGGACGCCCGTCCTTGACCGACGGCCTTCCCGTTCGCCTTCGCCGCTGCCCGGGCTTCCTCGAGCGCGCGGCGAGCCAGATCGATTCCCTTGAGTTCCGGTTGGGCCGCGGCGTCGCCGCCGGTGCCTGTCCGTTCGTCGTTCATCCGACCTCCCCGGTGATCGGGCCCGTCTCCTGTTGTACTGATCCCAGCACAGAGATACGACCTTCGCCGGTGTCCTCGACGTGAACCGGAAATCGAGCACCGTGAAGTTCGGCCGGCACGTCCTCCGGCACGGCCGCGGTGATCAGTACCTGCTCGGCTGTCGTCGCAACCTCGGCGAGAGCGGACCGCCGCCGGCGATCGAGTTCGGCGAAGACGTCGTCGAGCATGAGAACCGGATCGGTTCCGTCGGCACGCAGTAGGGCAAAGGCACCGAGCCTCAGCGCAAGAGCGAAAGACCATGATTCGCCATGGCTCGCATAGCCTTTCGCCGGTTCGACGCCGAGCATCAGGTCGAGATCGTCACGATGGGGACCGACGAGGCAGACACCGCGCTCGATCTCCCTGGACCGCACTTCTGCGAGCCGGTGGAGAAATACCGTCTCGAGGAACTCCCGATCGTCCGGAGCAGGTACGCGCGCAGGGTCGGAGAACTCCGGGGGCAGCGCGTCGCCGAGACTGCTGCGATAGAGCAGACCCGCAGGACGCGATTCCGGCGCGATCGATCGGTACGCCCCGGACACGTGCGGCGCGAGTTCGTGCAGCAGGGCGACCCGAGCAGCGAGCAGTTCGGCTCCGTGCGCCGCGAGGTGACCGTCCCACACGTCGAGGGTGGCCAGAGCACTCGCGCCGTCGCTCGAGCGACTTCCGCGACGCAGCGCTCCTCCCGCGGTCTTGAGCAGCGCGGACCGCTGACGCAGCACCTTGTCGTAGTCGGCGCGCACCCCACTCATCCGCGGAAATCGTGTGCTGAGAAGTTCGTCGAGGAACCGCCGGCGATCCCCGGGATCGCCGCGGACGAGAGACAGATCCTCCGGAGCGAACAGCACCGTGCGCAGGATGCCGAGGACCTCGCGTGGCCGCCGCGCCGGCGACTGGTTGATCCGCGCCCGGTTCTGCTTGCCCTCGTTGATCTCGATGTCGATGCCGAGTTCGCGGCCATGGTTGACCACCAGCGCCCCGGCAAACGCTCGTGACGTTCCGGCCCGCAGCAGCGGGGCATCGGACGACACCCGGTGCGATGACAGGGTCGACAGATACCCGAGGGCTTCGAGCAGATTGGTCTTCCCGTGTCCGTTGCGCCCGACGAAGACCGTCGCCCCGGGAGAAAGGTCGACGGACACCGTTCTCCACGAACGGAAGTCGCGCAGCGAGAAGGTGCGAACGTACACGGGTGTCCAGTCTCGGGCCGATCAGCCCGGCAGGCGCACCGGCATCAGCAGATAGGTGTAATCGCTGTCCGGAGCGGCGAAGGTGCCCGAGGAATCCGGTACGGGTTCCTCGTCGAGGGCGGGGCGCAGCACTGCGGGCCTGCTCGAGGTGGTGAAACCGAAAGAGACCTTGTCGGTGTGCAACGAGGTCAGCCCATCGAGCAGGTAACCGGGATTGAACGCGATGATCAGCGGTTCGCCGAAGAACTCGGCGGGATGGGATTCCTCGGCGCGGCCCGCGTCGTCGCCACCGGCAGAGAGCATCACGCTGCCCTCGGTGAACTCGAGCCGGACCTGCGCACCGCGCTCGGCGACGAGCGCCACGCGCTTGATCGCGTCCACGAGGGGTGCGATCTCGACGGTTGCCATCGCCGTGTGCTCGTTGGGGAGCAACTGGCGGAACTTGGGGAATTCGGCGTCGAGCAGGCGTGTGGTGGTCCTGCGTCCGTCGGCGACGATGCCGAGCAGACCTTCCGCTCCCACCGACGACCCGCTGCCGAGCGCGAGCTGCACCGGGGAGTTGGTGGATCCACCAACGGTTTTCGCTGCCTCGGAGAGGGTCTTGGCGGGCACGAGGACCGCAGAACTCGTGGACTCCACGGTAGGCATCCACTCGAGCTTGCGAACTGCGAGCCGGAACCGGTCGGTGGCCGCGAGCACCATGTCGGTGCCCTCGATTTCCACCCGGATGCCCGTGAGCATCGGCAACGTGTCGTCCTTGCCGGCAGCGACGGCGACCTGGCTGATCGCTTCGGCGAAGAGGTCGCCGGAGAGCGCACCGGTCTGCTGCGGTAGTTCGGGCAGCTGCGGGTAGTCCTCCACAGGCATGGTGGGGAGGGAGAATTTGGCGCTACCGCACGTGATCAGCACGCGGGTGCCGTCGAGAACGACATCCACAGGCTTGTGGGGCAGTGCGCGGGTGATGTCGGCCAGCAGCTTGCCGGACACCAGCACCTGACCGGGGGTGACGACCTCGGCCGCGACGTGGACCTGTGCGGATACCTCGTAGTCGAAGCCCGAGACGGTCAGCCCGCCTTCGTCGGCGCCGAGCAGGACACCGCCCAGAACGGGAACGGGGGGTCGTGACGGAAGGCTTCGTGCAACCCACGCCACGGAGTCGGCGAAGTCCTCGCGAGCCACACGAAACTTCATACTTCCCAGCTCCATCGCCCGGTGGATCCCTTCGATCGTGGTCTCGACAAGTCTACGAAGTCTGTCACAGAACCCCGACACCGATGAGGCGGAGCCGGGGATGCGGATTCACGTTATGCCTTCCCTCGCTGCTTGGGAAGCCGGGACGCTCGAGGCGTGACGCTCACTCGAGGGCCTGTGGACCGAGCTCTCCACACACCTGTTTTGAAAGAACATTTTCCAAGAGAACTCACAGAAGTAGTAATAGGGCCTGTGGAATCTGTGGACCGATGACGGTCTAGGCTGGTGGGACCACGTTCTCGAGGGGGGCGAACTCGAGGATGAACTCGAGGAGTTCTCGAGGACGAATGTGGATTCCTCGAGACTGTTCACTCTCTGTCCACCGTTCGTCCACAAAGATCCCACGTTCTGCACACCCTTGTCCACAGGTGTGAGGGCCGAAAATTTCTCGAGATACGGGACAGGGAGCGCCCTGTGGACGCTCCCTGTGGATGGTTTCTCGAGGCTCGAGGGTCAGCGCTTGGACCGCTGCTTGATACGCGCGGTGAGCTCCTGCACTTGGTCGTAGACCTTGCGACGCTCGGTCATTTCCTTGCGAATCTTCTTGTCCGCGTACATGACTGTGGTGTGGTCGCGGCCGAAGGTCTGCCCGATCTTCGGCAACGAGAGGTCGGTGAGTTCGCGGCACAGATACATTGCGATCTGGCGTGCCTGCGCGAGCGGACGTGCCTTGCCGGGGCCGCACAGGTCGTCGATCGAGGTGCCGAAGTACTCCGCGGTCACGGCCATGATCGTGGCGGCATTGATCTCGAGAGCGGACGAGTCCGGCATCAGATCGCGCAACACCACTTCGGCCAGGGTGAGGTCGAGGGGCTGCCGGTTCAGGGAAGCGAAGGCAGTCACCCGGATCAGGGCACCCTCGAGTTCGCGGATGTTGCGTTCGATCCGGCTGGCGATCAGCTCGAGCACGTCGTGCGGCACGTTCAGGCCGTCCATACGTGCCTTCTTCGACAGGATCGCGATGCGCGTCTCGAGTTCCGGCGGCTGGACGTCGGTGATCAGACCCCACTCGAACCGTGTCCGCAGTCGTTCCTCGAGCGTTGCCAGCTGCTTGGGTGGCCGGTCGGACGAGACGACGATCTGCTTGTTGGCGTTGTGGAGGGTGTTGAAGGTGTGGAAGAACTCCTCCTGGATACCTTCCTTGCCCTCGATGAACTGGATGTCGTCGACGAGGAGGATGTCGGTCTCGCGGTAGCGCCGCTTGAACGCGACCTTGCGATCATCCCGGAGACTGTTGATGAAGTCGTTCGTGAACTCCTCTGTGGAGACGTACCTCACCCTCAACCCGGGGAAGAGCCTTTGTGCGTAGTGGCCTGCGGCATGCAGCAGATGCGTCTTGCCCAGGCCCGACGCTCCCCAGATGAACAGGGGGTTGTAAGCGCGCGCCGGCGCTTCGGCGATCGCCACCGCCGCGGCGTGCGCGAAGCGATTCGACGCGCCGATCACGAAGGTGTCGAAGGTGTACTTGGCATTGAGGCTGCTGCTGCCCATAGGCGGAGTCTCGGGCGGCGGGGGCTGGGTGAAATAGGACGGCCACGACTCGCGAACGGCGGTCATCGCTTCTCGGTCGTCGTCGACCTCCTCGAGTTCACCGTGGTCCACCTCGAGCATGTCGTGATCACGCGGCGGGATCAGGCGCCGGCGGTAGAGATCCGCACCGTCTCCGGGGATCATGCCGTCCCGGGAAAAACCGCCTTCGCGGGGATCGGTGCCATCCCGGGGCCCGAGCGCATCGCGGGACATCTGAGGATCGCGGTGCATCTGAGGATCGCGTCGCAGATCACGGCTGCGGGGCTCGGTGGTGCGTGAACTCACAGGCTGTGCATCGACCGGCAGGCCCTCGAGAGGCAGTGTGTCCCGCGGTTCGGCGTAGGGGTCTTCCGCGGGATCATCCACACGTTCCCGGGGTTCGACGCGCACGCCGAGACCTTCCACCCGGTGACCGAGATGGCGGTTGAGAGTCCGGAGGATGGGTTCACGCAGGTCGCGTTCGATCGACTGCTGCGCGAGCGTGGACGGCACCGACAGCAGTGCGAATCCCTGTGCGAGCGTGATCGGTTTGACCAGCGCGAGCCATGCCTTCTGGCTCTTGGTCAGCACTCCGCCGTCGATGGTCAGCTCGGATACGACGTCCGCCCACACGTCGGCCAGCGCGTTCGGCTCGTCGCTCACGCAGCTTCACTCCCTCTGATCGCCGGTTGTCCACACGATTATCCACAGGTGTGGACAACCGGGGGAATCACCCGGCTGATGTGGGGATGGGAGGTGTATATCCGCTCAGCGAGCTTCTCTGCCCGGGCGGTCTGCGGGGATCAGTGTGACACATGATGTGACGCGATCCGGGCGGGTGTTCGGCGAATTCCCCCGGAGCAACGTCGAGCAGCAAGGCCGTCAATGGATCGCACGGCAGGAGGCGCATCGTCGTCGAACAGAGCGCGAGGTGGGACCGTAGAGGTGGTCGCGGTGCGCCGTCGAAGACATGGCCCACAGCGTACCCGAGTAGTGCTGCAGATCACATACTTTCGTGCGGGGTGCAGTTCGCTCTCGTGTACGGCGTGTCGCATTGCATGCCGATGAGGGAGGCGGTTTGATTTCGCGCCCGCGTCCGCGTAGCCTCGAACAGTCACTCATACAGAGGTGATGGGTTCGTCCTGCTCTGCGAGCAAAACGGATCCTGCGAATTCACGTACACGTTGGATCGACGGCGCTTGCCGCGTCGTCGCCGAATTTTCGAGGAGTGTCGACCGTGGCCAAGGGCAAGCGGACGTTCCAGCCGAACAACCGACGCCGCGCGCGCGTTCACGGCTTCCGTCTCCGGATGCGCACCCGTGCGGGTCGCGCAATCGTTTCGGCGCGTCGCCGTAAGGGCCGCGCTTCTCTCACCGCCTGATTCCCTGACGGGAGCTCGGGGTGCTACCTGAGCCGTATCGTCTGCGGCGCCACTCGGATTTTTCGGACACTGTCCGCCGAGGGCGTCGTCAGGGACGGCGGGACCTGGTCGTTCACGTTCTCGAACGCGACCGGCAAGAGTCCTTGGTGAGTATCGGTGGTCCACGCTTCGGACTGGTTGTGAGCAAGGCTGTCGGGCCGGCGGTGATTCGACATCGAGTCGCACGCCGGCTTCGTCATATCTGCGCCGACCTCGTCGAGGCCCTGCCCTCCGAGACCGACATCGTCCTGCGGGCATTGCCCGGTGCCGGCACCGCGGGATCCCGAGAACTCGAGAAGCAGGTGCGATCAGGCCTCGTGCGGCTCGGAGTTCTCGGCTCTGCTGCGCCCGCCCCGCGTGGAGGAGCCCGCGCATGAACGAATCGGACCCGAGATCGTGGTGGCGGTCCCTACGGTCCGCTCCTGCCCGTGCCCTCATCTTCTGTATCGAGCTCTACCGCACCTATGTGTCCCCGACGAGGATGCCGACCTGCCGATTCACCCCCACGTGTAGCGAATACGCCGTGGAGGCGTTGCGCACGCGGGGTGTCGTCGTGGGTTCGGTCCTGGCATCGGTGAGACTACTCAAATGTGGCCCCTGGCACCCTGGTGGGTGGGATCCGGTACCCGAACGGAAACATCGGTCGTCCCCAGTGGGTACCTGACCGGAGCCGAGACCCGAGACCGACGCCCCTTCATGGCGATCATGGACGACCAGAGGAGTACACAGAGCCGTGCTCGACTTCATCTACTATCCCGTGTCCTGGATCCTGTGGGTCTGGCACAAAGCGTTCTCGTTCGTGCTGGCGCCGGACAGCGGCTGGACCTGGGCGCTGTCGGTGGTGTTCCTCGTGTTCACCCTCCGTGCGATCCTGTACAAGCCGTTCGTCAAACAGGTCCGCACGACCCGCCAGATGCAGGAACTGCAGCCACAGATCAAGGCACTTCAGAAGAAGTACGCCAAGGATCGACAGCGCCAGGCGCTCGAGATGCAGAAGCTCCAGAAGGAGCACGGTTTCAACCCGCTGATGGGTTGTCTGCCCATCCTGTTGCAGGTTCCGGTGTTCATCGGCCTGTTCCACGTGTTGCGTTCGTTCAACCGCACGGGTACCGGCCTCGGCCAGCTCGGTCTGACTCCCGAACAGAACGCTCAGCTGGGCAACTACGCCTTCAGCGCTGAGGACGTCCAGTCCTTCCTCAGCGCTCGCTTGTTCGGTGCCCCGATCTCCGCGTGGATCACGCAGCCGATGGCATCGCTCGAGGCTTTCGCTCCCTTCGGCGAGATCCCCACGCGGTGGCAGATCGCTGCCGTGGCCGTGCCGCTGATGATCGTGGCCGGTATCGCCACGCACTTCAACGCCCGGGCATCGGTCGCCCGCCAGAGTGCGCAGGCCGCTGCGAATCCGCAGGCCGCGATCATGAACAAGCTGGCTCTGTATGTCTTCCCGCTCGGTGTTCTCGTGGGCGGCCCGTTCCTGCCGATCGCCATCATCCTCTACTGGGTGAGCAACAACATCTGGACCTACGGCCAGCAGCACCTCGTCTTCCGCCGTATCGACAAGGAGGAGGAAGAAAAGAAGGCTGCGGCACTGGCCCGCCGAAACGAGAACGCTCCGAAGCCGGGTGCTCGTCCGAACAAGGCCAAGAAGAAGGGAGCAGCCGCTGCGGCGACTGCTGCTGCCGATGCCGACGACAACGCGGCCGAGGAGGCCGGAGAGGTGTCGTTGCAGAAGGATTCCGCCAAGGGAAATGCCGATACGACCGCGTCGGCACCGAAGCCCGGTGCGTCCACTCCCAAGCCGGGTAGCCGCCCCAAGAACTCCAAGCGCAAGCGGCGCTGACCGAAGTAGAAGAGAGCTGAACATGGCCAGTGACCTGGACAAGGTGGAAGAGGACGTCGTGGTGGCAGCCGAGGAGCGCGATACAGCAGCGGATGCCGACCTCGATGATGACGACTACCTCATCGAAGAAGGCGAGATCGCCGGCGACTACCTGGAGCAGTTGCTCGACGTGCTCGATTTCGACGGCGACATCGACCTCGATGTCGAGGGCGACCGCGCCGTCGTGAGCATCGACGGGGGCAAGGATCTCACCAAGTTGGTGGGTCGCAACGGTGAGGTTCTCGACGCACTTCAGGAACTCACCCGTCTCGCTGTGCAGCAGGCGACGGGCGAACGCAGCAAGCTCATGCTCGATATTGCGGGCTGGCGCGCGGGCAAGCGTGCCGAACTGTCGTCGCTGGGCACGATGGCCGCGAAGCGTGTACTCGAGTCGGGCCAGCGCGAGGAGCTCGAGCCGATGACGCCGTTCGAGCGCAAGATCGTGCATGACGCCGTGGCGAAGATCGACGGTGTCTCCAGCGAAAGCGAAGGTGCGGAGCCCAATCGGCGTGTAGTGGTCGTCAAGGATTGAGTCGGTCGTGTCGACCGAAGAGGGGCTCTGCGTCGTCGGGGTCCCTCTTCGCCTTTTCGGACTGATGCTGTGGGCCCCCTCATATGTCCTCGGGTGAGCCGACAGGAAAGGATGTTTCACGTGGAACAACACGAGGCGGAACTGTCGGCGATCGCGCAGCAGGTCTTCGGAGATCGGATCGAACTTGCCGAGCGGTACCACCACTCCCTGTCGACGGCAGGGGTCGAGCGGGGACTCATCGGACCGCGCGAGGTGCCGCGCTTGTGGGAGCGGCACATTCTCAACTGTGCCGTGGTCGGCGAGCTCGTCCAGGAGGGTGAGACGGTGGTCGATGTGGGCAGCGGTGCCGGTCTGCCCGGCATTCCTCTCGCTCTCGCTCGTCCCGACCTGCAGGTCACTCTCGTCGAGCCACTGCTGCGTCGCACCGTGTATCTGGCCGAGTTCGTCGAAACCAACGGGATCGAGAATATCCTCGTGGTCCGCGGCCGGGCCGAACAGCCGAGTGTGCTTCAGGAAGCCGGCGGTGCGGATGTCGTTACGTCCCGCGCCGTCGCGCCCCTCGCCAAACTCGCGAAGTGGTCGATGCCGCTCGTTCACGAGGGTGGCCGGATGCTCGCACTGAAGGGGTCATCCGCCCAGGAGGAGATCGACCGCGACCGGGACGAGCTCGCCCAACTGGGTGCCGGCAATCTCGAGGTGCTCGAGTGCGGTGGCGATCTGCTGCCGGTGCCCACCATCGTGGTGAAGGCAGAGCGAATTCCTCGCCCGGCCCGGCGGCGCAAGAAGCGCTGAGCCGGCATTGCCGGGTCGACTGGTGCACCCTCCCCTCCCCGCCGGGTCGGGAGGGTGTTGTCATTTCGCGGCCGATCGAGGTGACTCGAGGCTTCTACTCGAGAACCCGAAGTCCGTAACGGGCATTTCTGCCCCTGTCACACCAGACCCAATCACCCCAGGGCATTTCGTCACTGTGATGTTTCCGAATGGCTGTGTTCATCCGGGATGAGATGTCAAGCAGATCAATGACTTTCGAAGAATGTTACTCAATTTCACTGTAGGACAGTGCTATTCGAATCGGGATGATTTCCCTTACGGGCGCTCCGGGGTGACAGTGCAGATGTTTCACGTGAAACGTCGACTGCCTCGAATCGCGCGGTTTCACGTGAAACAGGATTCTCCCGGTTTCACGTGAAACGTCATGCGGCCACGTCGCCGCCGGAACCTAGAATGCGAGTGGAATACTGGACCGACCGAGAATGCGTGCGCGTGGCCGGGAAGTCGGAGATGACTCCGGGTCCCTGACTCGCATTCTCTCTTCGGCGCCTCGACCCGGCCTCGAAGTCGCGACCGGGAAGCGGCGAGGATGTAGCGTGCGAATCGAGCGGATCTACGTGTAAGGAGTGTTCTATGACGGGTGGATCTGAATCCGCTGTTTCACGTGAAACCGGAGGCGGCGAGGACGACTTCTCCCCCGTGCCCTTCGACGGGTTCTCCGCTATCGACACACCGATCGGCGCAGCGGCTCATCGCGCCACGCAGGTCCTCCACCCGAGCGAAGCCAACGCGCTTCCCAAGCCGCGCGAGCGGCGGGTCTTCACTATCGCCAATCAGAAGGGTGGGGTCGGTAAGACCACCACTGCGGTGAACATCGCGGCTGCGCTCGCTGTGCAGGGGCTGTCCGTTCTCGTCGTCGACCTCGACCCGCAGGGCAATGCGAGTACCGCGCTCGGTGTGCCGCATTATTCCGGCGTGCCCTCGAGCTACGAGATCCTCCTCGGAGAGATCGGTGCCGCCGAGGCTGTGCAGCAGAGCCCGCACAACGAACGACTCTTCTGCATCCCCGCCACGATCGACCTCGCCGGCGCCGAGATCGAACTCGTCTCGATGGTCGCGCGGGAGAACCGCCTCCGCAATGCACTTACGAAGGAGGCGCTCGGCGATCGCGACTTCGACTACGTGATCATCGACTGCCCGCCCTCACTCGGCTTGCTCACCGTCAATGCACTCGTGGCCGCGAAGGAAGTGCTCATCCCCATCCAGTGTGAGTACTACGCACTCGAGGGTGTCGGACAACTCCTGCGCAACATCGAACTCGTTCAATCGCACCTCAACCCCCAACTGCACGTCTCGACCGTCCTTCTGACGATGTACGACGGACGTACGAAGCTGGCCGATCAGGTCGCGGCGGAGGTGCGCGCGCATTTCGGTGACGCGGTGCTGCGTTCCGTCATCCCCCGCAGCGTGAAGGTTTCCGAAGCTCCCGGCTACGGGATGACAGTTCTCGACTACGATCCTGGATCGCGCGGCGCAATGAGCTATCTCGACGCCGGGCGGGAGTTGGCGGCACGCGGTGCACACGAGAATCAGGGGAACGGATGAGCGCGACACGTAAAGGCGGGCTCGGTCGAGGTCTGGCAGCTCTCATCCCGACCGGACCACCGGTCGACGCGGAACCGAAGTCGGCCACCGCTACCGCCTCTGCGGCGCCGGCCACTGCGACGCCGTCCACCTCGGCCGATCCGGCTGCGCCGGCGCCGGCCGAACCGAGGCCGTCCGCACCGGCCAAAGCCGCCGCTTCGCGCCGGACCGGTTCCCCGGTTCTGAACCTGCCGTCATCCGGTCTGGGAACCGCCGCTGCCGACGTCATCATCGGGGACGGCACGCGTGCGGACCAGCCGACCGGCGACACCTCGCAGGCGAGCGCACCCGAGACGCAGCCGACCGAAACGGTCCCCGCGAGCGAACCCCTCCCCTCCCCCACCGGAGCGGTCTACATCGAGATCCCGACCGACCGGATCGAACCCAACCCGAAGCAGCCGCGTCAGGTGTTCGACGAGGAAGCCCTCGGGGAGCTCGTCCACTCGATCCGTGAGTTCGGGCTCATGCAACCGATCGTGGTTCGTCGGCTCGAGGGCGACCGCTTCCAACTCGTGATGGGTGAGCGTCGCTGGCGCGCCGTCCAGGAGGCCGGACTCGACACGATTCCTGCGATCGTCCGCGACACCGAGGATCAGTCGCTGTTGCGTGACGCGCTGCTCGAGAACATCCACCGGGTGCAACTCAACCCGCTCGAGGAAGCCGCGGCGTATCAGCAACTGCTCGAAGAGTTCGAGGTGACCCACGAGGAACTCGCGGCACGACTGGGCCGGTCACGGCCGGTCATCACGAACATGATCCGCTTGCTCAAGTTGCCGGTCGCCGTGCAGCGACGGGTTGCGGCCGGCGTGTTGTCGGCCGGTCATGCGCGCGCCCTGCTGGCGCTCGAAGCCGGAGCGGACGCACAGGAAGCACTGGCCGCACGTATCGTCGCCGAGGGTCTGTCGGTGCGTGCGACGGAAGAAGCCGTCGTACTCGCCAATCGCGACGACACGCCTGGCACGCCGCAACAGAAGCGCAGGAAGCCGATCCAGATGCCCGGCCTGCAGGATGTCGCGGAGCGGCTGTCGAACTCGTTCGACACCCGCGTGACCGTGAGCCTCGGCAAACGCAAGGGCAAGATCGTGGTCGAGTTCGGGTCGGTCGACGACCTCGAGCGCATCGTGAAGATGATGGAGACACAGACCGATATTTCTTGACTCCTCGTCGGAGCAGGACAACAGTCTGTAGACGAAAGACGTGGAGGCGAACTTTCCCGTGTCGACTCGAGTATCACCGCTCACGCTGAGTGGGATCGAGCAGCTGCCTGCACATGCGCGGCGGTGCGTGTTCTGGGAGATGGATCCGGCGTCCGGTATACAGCACTTCTCCGATCCGGAATTCGAGAAGGAAGCGTGGCTGTCGATGGTTCTTCTCGAATGGGGACCGTGCGGGCAGATCGCGACGATCGGAGACAAGGCGGCCGGATGTGCGCTCTACGCTCCCCCGGGGATGGTGCCTCGGGCACAGGCCTTCCCGACCGCACCTGTCAGCGCCGACGCCATCCTCTTGACGTCGATGCGAACCGAGCCGCATGCGGTCGACCTGGATGTGGGAGCCGACCTCATCCGAGGTGTTGTCTCCGATCTCGTACGGCGCAACGTTCGTGCCATCGAGGCTTTCGGAATCCGGCGTGGTGACGACCTGTCGCCGAGCGATGTACCGCAGGCGACAGCAGCCCTGGGATGCTCCGACCGCGAGTGCATGATCGACGCCGATTTCCTCGAGCACATGGGATTCGAGGTCATCGCTCCGCACCACCGCTATCCGCGACTGCGTCTCGAACTCGACCGGGATCACGAATGGAAGTCGGCCGTGGAAGCGGCACTCGACAGACTCCTCGAAGAGTCCTCCCTCACCGTGGCGGACCTGACCGCAGGCTCGGCGGCGGTGGGCGCGCACTGATCGCCGCTCGACACCCGGATGGGACAGTTAAACGGCCGGCCCCGCAGAACTCTGCGGGGCCGGCCGTGTCACGTGTGGCCGACTAGCGACTGTCCGAGATCGAGAGCTCTTCGGCGAGCAGTTCTGCGAAGGTGTACGTGCCGGTCGGTTGGTCGTCCTGGCCGAGGAGGTACAACCGCTTCACGGCGATCAGGATCGCTTCGGCGATGATGTCGCGGCTGCGCGGATCGGCGAGCAGCTTGGCATCGTGTTCGTTCGTGAGGTAGCCGAGATCGATCTGCACCGTGGGCATGTTGGTCAGGCGGAGCAGATCCCACGTGCGACCGTGACTACGGCAGTCCTGCAGGCTCGTACGTGCGACGATCTCGCGCTGGATGTAACCGGAGAGCACCTGCCCGATCATCGACTCGGAACCGTGCGAGTTGCCGTAGTGAAAGCTTGCGATACCGTTCGCAGCCGGACTGCGACTCGCATCGCAGCGCAGCGAGATCATGAGGTCGGCACCGAACGCATTGGAGGTGCCCGCACGTTCGATGTCGGTCGGATTCACGTGGTACGGACGCGACAGGAAGGTCTCCATGCCTGTCGCCGCCATCCTCCCCTCGAGCCGTCGCGCGAGATCCCAGAGGATGTCGGCCTCGGAGATCGGACCATGGGGGCTCGGCACGATGATGCCGTGGAAGTTGCCCCCGAGTCCCGGGTCGATGACGATGCGTTTGCCGCTGAGCTGCGGGCCGGAACGCCGCACGATCTCTTCCTCGCTGATCGCATGCGGCGAACCGCCTGAGACGCGGGTGCCCAGCAGTTCCAGCGCCCGCAGCGTCTCGGCACCGCAGATGCCGTCGGAGGCGAGTCCGATCTCGCGCTGGAATGCGCACAGACCCTCGTGGGTCTTCGGTCCGAAGTAACCGTCCACTCGGTCGACGTAGAAGCCCAGATCTTGCAGACGGGTCTGCAGGGCGGCGACATCGTCGCCGTAGAGCGGGGCGGAGAGCTGGTACATCAAGGTGCGCGCACCGAGTCGGTACGACGCTTCCTTCAGGGTGCGGTAGGTCGCGGGCCCCACGATTCCGTCGACGAGCAGACCCCGCTGCTGTTGGAACGCGCGCACCGCACCGTCGAGTTCGCGATCGAACACGGCGTCCGTTCCCATCCAGTCGCCCGACTCCTCAGGTTTGGTGTGCAAAAAGCCCAGGCCGGCCAAAGTGCTCCGGATCTCGGCGACCGCCGGACCGTGGTCGCCGTGACGAAGAGGGCGCATGTATCGGGCCTTTCCGTGCTGACCGGATCGGTGCCCGGCGTGAGAGCTGGGCAGCATCGAACGGGAGTGGAGTGGGATGTGCCCGTGGAAACGGGCTCACGGGCACATCCGCGAGTTGATCCTGGGACGGTACTACAGGACGTCCGCGAGATCCCGAAGCAACGCCGCCTTGCCCTTGGCCCCCACGATCGTCTTCATCGGCTTACCGCCCGAGAAGAGGATCATCGTGGGAATCGACATGACCTGGTAGTCGCGCGCCGACGACGGATTGGCGTCGATGTCGAGCTTGGCGATGGTCAGCTTGTCGCCGTATTCGGCTGCGATCTCCTCGAGAACCGGAGCGACCATCTTGCACGGGCCGCACCAGGTGGCCCAGAAGTCGACGAGGACGGGCTTGTCCGACTGAAGGACATCCTCGACGAACGACGAGTCGGTGATGGTGACGGTGTGGGTGTCGGCGATCTTGTCGGTCACGAAAGTCTCCTGGATCTCTTGTTGAATAGGAATACGGAGCGCTGCGGATCAGGCCTCTGCGAGCGTGGGCGCCGCAACTTCACGGTTGGCGACGAGCCATCGCTCCGCGTCGATGGACGCCGAGCATCCGGTGCCGGCGGCGGTGATCGCCTGGCGGTAGGTGTGGTCGACGAGGTCGCCCGCCGCGAACACACCCGGTACGGACGTCGCGGTCGAGGGCGCGGCTACCTTCACGTAACCCTCGTCGTCGAGGTCGACCTGGCCCGCGACGAGCGAACTGCGCGGATCGTGCCCGACCGCCACGAACAGACCCGTGACGGCAAGATCGCTACGTTCGCCGGTGACGGTGTCCTCGAGCACGAGGTTGGTGACGCTGTTCTCTCCCTGTACCTCGACGACCTTGGCGTTGGTGAGGAAACGGATCTTCTCGTTGTCGCGGGCACGCTCGAGCATGATCTTCGAGGCGCGGAACTCGTCGCGGCGGTGGATGAGGGTGACGCTGCGAGCGAAGCGCGTCAGGAAGGTCGCTTCCTCCATCGCGGAGTCGCCACCGCCGACGACGGCGATGTCCTGATCGCGGAAGAAGAAGCCGTCGCAGGTCGCGCAGGCGGAGACGCCGCGGCCGAGCAACTGCGATTCGCCGGGGACTCCGAGATAGCGGGGCTCGGCGCCCATCGCGAGGATGACGGCGTGGCTGCGGTAGGTCTCACCGTTGGCGACGACCGTCTTGACCGCACCGGTCAGATCCATCTCCTCGACGTCCTCGGTGCGCAGATCGGCACCGAAGCGCAACGCCTGCTCGCGCATCTGGTCCATGAGCTCCGGGCCCATGATCCCGTCCTTGAAACCCGGGAAGTTCTCGACCTCGGTGGTCGTCATCAGCTCGCCACCGAACTGTGTGCCCTCGAAGACGAGCGGTGAGAGTTCGGCACGGGCCGCGTAGATCGCGGCGGTGTATCCGGCCGGTCCCGAACCGACGATGATGAGGTCGTGAATCGCGGGCGAGGTCGTCATGCGGCGGAGCCTTCCGGTTGGGTGATCGGGGGCGCAAGGACTGCGGCAATCCGGCCGAAACCGGACGGCAGCCTACAGATACTGTCAACACCAGGGTAAACGGTGTTGTTCCCCGTGCACCGTGCGTCCCGCCACAGACCCACTCACGTGCAACCGGCGGACTCCTCAGACCGCGCCGGGTACGTCCCGCAGCGTCTCGCGGATCACGCAGCGCGTGCCGGTGTAGATCGTCGGCATGCACTTGTTGCAGTGGATGCACAGACCTTCGTGTGCCGAGTTCTCCTCGAACTTGCGTACGAGATACGGATCGCGCAGCAACGCGCGACCCATCGCGACGAATTCGAACCCTTCGTCGAGTGCGGTCTCGATGGTGTCGAGACGATTGATTCCGCCGAGCAGGATCAGCGGCAGCGACAGTTCGGATCGGAACTGCCGGGCCATGGGGAGGAAGAATGCTTCCTCGAACGGAAGCTTCGGGAAGATCTTCGGGCCGTACAGTTTCAGGCCCCAGCCGACGACCTTGGGCTGCGAGGCCTGGAACTCCTTCATCGGCACATCGCCGCGGAAGAAGTACATCCCGTTCAGTAGTGAGCTACCGCCGGTGAGCTGCATCGCGTCGATCGTGCCGTCCGACTCGATGAGCTTTGCCATCGGCAGCGACTCGTCGAGCCACAGACCCTGGGGCACACCGTCGGTCATGTTGAACTTCGCAATGACGGCCACCCCCTCCCCCACTGCGGTGCGGACGGCTTCGAGTACGCGACGAGGGAATGCGGTGCGGCGTTCGATGCTGCCGCCGTAGCGATCGTTGCGCTTGTTGAGATTCGGGCTCATGAAGGAACTGAGCAGATAATTGTGCCCGAGGTGGACCTCGACGGCGTCGAACCCGGCTTCGACGGCGAAGCGCGCGGCGACTGTGTAGTCCTCGACGACCCGGTCGAGCTGTTCGAGTGTCGCGCCGCGGACGAGACCCATCGCGGGAGCACTGATGCGTGTGGACGGCGCGATCGTCTTCATCCGGTTGGAGATCTGGTTGGCGACGAGTCCGGCATGGCCGATCTGAGCGGAGGCCAGGCCCCCGGCGGCGTGGACAGCGTCGGTGAGCCGCGTCAGGCCGGGTACGGCGTCGGCGTCGAGGACGAGCGTGTCGCGGTGGACGCGTCCTTGTGGGGAGACCGAGCAGTAGGCGACGGTCGTGAGCGCGGTACCGCCGCGGGCGACTTCGGCGTGGAACTCGACGAGTTCGTCGGTCACCGCGCCACGAGGCATCACACCTTCGAAGGTCGCAGCCTTCACGATGCGGTTGCGGAGGGTGAGCGGCCCGAGACGGGCCGGTTCGAACACGGTGGATCGCGGCGAAGACATGCCCCTACTTTCGATGCCAGTGGTACCGTAATTGTGCTTCGACTATAACTCTCATCACACTCACCGCCAGTTCGGTTCCCACTCACACCAATCCTGCGACATCACGGATCCCATGCAGACCTCGCCACCGGGGCGCCCCCGAGACCCCCGAATAGACAACGACGTCCTCACCGTCACCCGCACGATGCTTCGCAGCCATGGTTGGGACGGGCTGAGCCTGCGTGCCATCGCAGCCGAGGCCGGCGTCGGGCGGGCCGCCCTCACGCGTCGTTGGCCGACCAAGGCCCATCTGGTGCTCGACGCCCTGCTCGGTTCCGCACCGGACCTCGCGCCCTACGACGGCATCGATCGCAAGGGCTGGATCGAATGGGTGGTCACCGGGAGCATCGAGTTGTTCTCGCGCGCCGAGGTGCGTGCAGCGCTACCGGGACTCCTCGCTGCCCTGCGCGACCACGACGACCTGCGTCACACGCTCTGGCGCACGTTCAGCGGTCCGAGCGCAGCCCTGTTCGCCGGAAGCGACGACGGCTCCCTGCCCGCCGAGAACGGCGATCACTCGGCGGATGCCGAGACGGATGCCAAGGCCGTGCTCGTGATGGCGGCGGGTTCTGCGTTGTTCGCCGGACTCATCGCGGCGGAGGACGATACTCCCGCTCTGCGCGCCCGGATCCTCGAACTTCTCTCGACCGTTGCGGATCGCTGACTGCGCACTGCGGAGGTCAGCCGATTCGCTTCCTTACCAGAGTTGCGGGATCGCCTGCATTGCAGTGGGTTCCGACCAGGAGTGCGGTGAGCGCCGATGTTTCCGGTTCGCTCAGCAGCAGGAGGACCGCGTCGCTGTCCTCGAAACGCACTGTGCGCGAACCGATCGGGGATCTATCCGGAAAACCGTTCGCGTCCAAGCACTCTCGAAGTCGAGTGGTTCCTCCGAGGAGTCCGAGATCGGTGCGGCCGATCATCGACCGCACCGTCGAGGGCTCGAACAGCTCACTCTCTTCCGCTGCTGCGACCGGTACGCCGGCCGGGTCGTCGCTGCCGGACGCCGTACCGCGCACGACCATCACGAGCATCACCGCCACCGCAGCAGCCACCCCGACCCCGGTAACCGCCCACCATCGTCGATGCGTCGCCGGCCGGGAGGCTGGGGACGGAACCTCGGCTCGAGCTTCCGCGAGCGCGGTTTCGATCTGCGCGGAGACCTCGGGCGGAACAGGCCCACTCGGTGGGGCATCCCGCAGGGACGACAACCGTTGCTGTGTCGCGTCGAGGCGGGCCAGATAGGCGCAGGCCTCGGGGTCCTCGCGCACGAGTGGCCACAGCCGGGCGGCGAGCGACTCGTCGAGGACACCAGCATGCAGATCGGCGAGCAGCTCGGCAGAGTACGGCGGACGCAGTTGGTCCTCGTTCATGCGCGACTCTCCTTCCGCGGCTCGTGATCCCTCACCAGAGTAGGACGGGGGCGGATCAGTTTCGGTTCCGGTCGTCCCGAAGGTCGTCGAGAAGAATCGCCAGCCGGCTTCGCGCGCGGGCACAGCGGCTCTTCACCGTTCCTTCGGGGATACCCAGCCGCCGCGCCGCTTCCCGGACGGAGAAGCCCTCCACGTCGACCGCGACGACGGCCGCCCGCTGTTCCGGTGGGAGTGTGAACAGAGCAGCTTCGATGTCGAGCGCGATCTCGGCGTCACGGATGGGATCACGCCCCGTGCGCACGTCACGCGAATCGTCTTCGAACAGTGGGACGGTCAAGCGTACGCGATTGCGGCGGATGCGATCGAGGCATGCGTTGACGACGATCGAGTGCAGCCAGCTCCGTACCGCCGCGTCCTCCCGGAAGGTCGAGGCTTTCCGATGTGCCGACAGCAGCGCCTCCTGCAGTGCGTCCGCTGCGTCCTCGTTCGAGTAGCTGGTCCGCCGGGCGACCTGCCACAGATGGTCGCGATGTCGTGCCAGCAAAGTCGAGAAGGCGTGCCGGTCGCCCGCGACGTGTGCAGCGAGCAGGTCGACATCCGATACCGCCGGTTCGGCCACCACCCCGCCCGACACCGGCACGGCGTCCGAGACGCTTCCTTCGGGTACGGCGTCGGAGACGCCTCCTTCGGGCACGGCGACTTTTGCGATCCCCCCGAAAATTCGCACGCGCGGATGGTAGCCGATTCGGACGATTCCGCCCGGGAGTCCGCGATCAGCGTGCGGCGGTGAATTCCACTTCGGAGATGGAACTCTTGTTGCTTCCGCCGCTCGAGCTCAGGTCGGTGATCCACAGCAGCACGTGCGAGGTCTGCCCGTCCGACTCGAGCGGGATGGTCGTCTCCCCGGATGCCAATGTGGCCGAACCGATCACCTGAGTCTGATCGAGCGACGTGGAGTCGGAGGGAGCGCTGCGGACCTCGAGCACGGTGCCGGGCGTGTTGCTGGTGACGGTCACGGACTCCAGCGTCGAGGCATCGTCGAGTGTGATCAGCAGGCCGACACCGTTCTTCAGCGACGGAAACGGATCGAAGTACGCGTCGGTGCTCCACGCGGTGGACGGATCACCGTCGATCGCCTGCGAGGCAGTGGCCGGCGAGTCGGGTGTGCCCTGGGGCGAGAAGACCGAGACGGAGGTCGCCGAGACCGGCGCTGTCGCGGCCGGAGGCGCGGCCTGGGTCTGTTCGTCGCCCGCGGAACCGTCCTGTGCCGGTGCCTCGGCGGTGGGGGTCAGACCGAACTCCTGACTCGTGAGCGGAGCATTGTCGGCGTCGCCTGCGAGCAGATTCGCGATCCACCATCCGATGATCGCGAGCAACAGCACTGTCGTGACCCCGAGCGCAGCAAGCGCGATGAGCATCCGCTGCGAGTGCTTCTTCTTCTGTTCCAGCGCTTCGGGATCCGCGAGCGCGTGGGCCTCGGCTGCCGCGGCACGCTGCCCGATCCGCAGTGCGGGGATCATCTCGGTCTTCTGGTCGACGACCGACGCCTGGTCGAGGATGTGCTGCACGGTGGCGGCGGTGCGGATACCACCGTCCTCGGACAGAGCCCGCACCGCGACGGCGGAGATCTCGAACGGGACGTCGGGACGCAGGACACGCGGTTCCACGGGAAGACCGTCCGCGTTGCGGTCGGCCGGAGGCATCCCGCCGATGGTGCCACCGCTGTTGTGCGCGGCGGGCTCGCCGCTCGGAGCCGACGGCTCGCCCAGCGGCCAGCGTCCCGTGATGAGTCCGTAGAGGCTCGCCCCGAGACCACGCACGTCGGACATGGCGTCGGCGTCGGAGAACGTCGCCGGGAAGGCCAGCACGGCGTCGCCCGCGACACTGATCCGGATGCGATCCGGATGGTCGATCGACAGCGCGCTGCCGGCCCGGTGCGACGCCTCGGCTGCTGCCGCGAGCGCGCGGACCGCGCGGGCCGCACCGATCGGTGACGGTTCGGTCGTGGACATCTCACGCAGCGACCGGCCCGGGGTCCATTCCGACACGACGATGCCGCCGGAGCTGCCACGCACCACGTCGAGGACACGGGCGAGCCCGGGAGAGTTGATTCGTCCGAGACGCAGGGTGCGGGAGAGAACGGCCTGCGGCGAATCGGGTCCGGTGCCGTCGCCGGAGCGCTGTTCGGCGTCGACGAAGGTCAGAGCGACCTCGCGGTCGAGTTTCACGTCGAGTGCCTGCCAGAAGCGCAGTCCTCGCGCTCCGCCGTGCGGCGCGAGGAGACGGTAACGACCACCGGCGACCGAGGCACCGGCGATGAGGTCGGGGCCGCGCATCGGTCGGCGCGGCTGGGATGCGGGCCCCGCGACACGCATCGGGGGCAACTGCGGGGATCCGACCGGGATGACACCGGTGTCGAGATGTTGATCGCGCGGCGGGCGGTCGTTCTTGCCGGCGGGGGGCTGCGGTGTGGCGGCATCGATGGTGGACTTGCCGGCAGCGTGGTCGTCGCTCACCCTCACTCCTTCGTTGTCGACTCGTCCACTTCCGGTGTGCAGGCGCGGATCGCCACTGGGCGCCGCGAAGAACCTTGGTCTACGTCTTCCGGACCGTGCCTGCTGCTGATCAGGGTACGGGAGTCGACCGTGCGCATTGCTGCGACCGGGCACGTTCCTGATGACGGGCATGACCTCGGTGATGGCGTCGTACGGCCCGACCCCGTATTCGCCGTAGTCGATCCGCGGCAGGATGACGGTCTTCTCCGCATCCGATTCGAAGTACCGAGGGGGCGGCACGCGCGCGGGTACGGGTGTCTCGACGGCGGAGGTTCCGGCATCGCTTTCCTCCTCGGTGCCGTCCTCGTCGGCCGGGGCGGTACCGCGCAGTGCCGCGATCTTGCGTCGCACCGCCGCCTCGATCGCGAGGATTTCCGGCACTTTGAGCAGATACATCCCGACGAGAGCGACAAGCACCATCAGCACGCCGTTGAGCCCGACCCGCACGAGCGAACCGAGGCCGTCGAAGCGATCGGCGAGCGCGTCGAGTTGCAGGAGACGGTCGGTGGCCAGGACGACGATCGCTGCGGCGAGCGACGCGAGCGCGACATGCCACACCGTGCGGCCGACGTTCGCCATATGCAGGTCGCCGAGCGTGCGGTGCAGCAGATAGCCGCCGATGAAGGCGCCCACGGTGAAGGCGATACCGGTGGCCACCCCGAGCAGCAGCACCACCTGGTCGTCCTCCGCCGCGACCACGGGAGCAAGCGCGGACAACCCGATCTTGACCGCGGTGATGCCGAGGATGATCCAGGTGGGGGTCCAGGCCTGTTCCCGTGCGTAGAACACCCGCAGGTGGATGAGCACGAGGGCGTACGGGATGAGCGTGAACGCCGACCAGCTCACGGCCTGACCGAGACGTTCGGCGTTGCTGCCACCGAAATTGCCGTAGCCGTACAGAGCGGCGCCGACCTGCGAACCCGCGATCGTCAGGAAGGTGACGATCGGGATGAGCGCGATCATGGTCAAGCGGGTCGCGACGGACAGATCGTCGACGACGGCGGGGGTGTCGTCCGCAGCGGCATTGCGGCTCAGCCGCGGCATGATCGCGGTGAGCACGGTGACACCGAGGACGCCGTAGGGCAGCTGCAAGAGCAACCACGCGTTGTTGTAGATCGCAGGACCGGCCTCGTCGGCTCCTGACGAGACACGCGTGGCGAAGATCATGCCGATCTGGCTGATCAGCACGTACAGCACGATTGCGGCGGCCATTCCGCCGAACTGCCGGAGGCGGTCGTCGAGACCCCACAGCGGCCGGAGGTTGATGCCCTCGCGACGGAGCGCGGGAATCAGGCACATCGCCTGCGTGACCACACCGAGGAGCACCCCGATGCCGAGGACGAGCAGCTTCGGATCGCTCATCCGCACCGGGTCGAGCGTGATCTCCCCCGGCATCAGGTAGTAGACGACCAGGACGACGAGGACCACGACGTTGTTGCACACCGGTGCCCACGCACCGGGCTTGAACACCTGGCGGGTGTTGAGGATGCCGGTGAACAAGCCCGACAATCCGTAGAACATGATCGCGGGCAGGAGCAGATACGACAGTGCCGTCGTCAGCGACGTCGACACCTTGCCGGAGTCGTCGAGGAAGACGTGGGTCGTCAGGAGCGGCGCCGCCGCGACCGCCAGGAGCGTGGCGGTACCGAGCAACAACAGCGCCGCGGTGAACAACCGGCGGACGAACGCTTCACCGCCGTCGGGGTCCTCCCGCTCGGCTCGCACCAGCACCGGCACGACGATCGAGGTCAGGACGGCACCGAGCACCAACTCGGAGATCATGTTGGGGATCTGGTGCGCCACGGTGAACGACGACGCGACGCTCGCACCGAGCAGGGTCAGGATGAGCAGTTGCTTGAGGAAGCCGGTGATGCGGCTGATCAGGGTCGCGAATGCGATCGAACCGGTGGCCGCAAGCAGTGTCTGCGGCTTACGCCGGCTCATGGCGGTCGCCGTGACGGGTGGCGGCGTGATGGGAGGCTTCGGCCGGTCCGGGGAAGGATGCGTCTCCACGTCGTCTCGTGTGGAGTTCCCGGTCATGGTTTCTCATACCCTTCGTCGGCTGGGTCCGGCTCTCCCCGGAACCGGTGCAGAAGCCGCCTGCCCGCCAGGAACAGCAGGAGTGCTCCTGCGCATCCCGTGACGACGGCGAGGATCTGGCCGTACGCATTGGAACGTACCGTCACCGTCGTCGGACTGCCGAGAGGCAGGCCCGACTCGGTGGTGAGAGCGAACTTCAACTCGAGTTTCCGCGAGTCGCTGATCTCGGCGGGCACGGTCAGCGTCCGGCTGCCCCGCGGCGGGAGCTGGGTGGGTCCGATATCGGTGACGTCCACCGCATCGGGCACGTCCACCTGCAACCGCACGGTGATGCCCACCGGCAGATCGTTGCGCGCCACCAGCAGCAGGGGGCTCTGTTCGGACGTCAGGGTGTAGACACCACCGGTCGAGATCACCGTCACGGCCTCGTAGATGCCGTCGACGGCCTCGCGCACTCGAGTGGCGCGGTGCTCTCCGGTCGCGAACGCACCGTCGGCGTCGGGACCACGACGCCCGGACAGACTCATCGCGCGCAACAGGTCCTCGCGCAGCGGGGCGGTGAACTGTTGCGGAGTGAGCTGGGCCTGCGGGTCCTCGACCAGCGCCGTCTGGATCGCGTCCAGGCGGCGGATCTGTTCCTCGGCCTCGGACACGACCGCAGCCGAGGCGCCGTCGGTGATCGCCTGTTCCGGATAGACCAGAAGCGACGCGGACGGATCGTTCGACGTGCTCGCTGCCGCGTCGACCAGTGCGGCGAGCGGTCGCGGCGTCGTCAGACCCGACCGGACGAGCGTGGAGAGCATGGACATCACGGAAGCGGCGTCCTCCGGTGAGGCCGACCAGGCCTGCGGGGGTGCGAGCAGCACCGATCGGCCCGCCATCGGCATCGCCGCACCGAGGGAGTCGTTGACGGTCGGCACCAGCGCGGGCCAGGCCAGCGCTCCGAGTGCATCCTGCAGACGAGCCACCGAGGAGTCGCGTGAGAGGTCGTAGCGCGCCGAGGAAGGGAGGAACGACGGCGTCTGTGGATCGCTGCCCATGCCTGCCAGTGCGGCCGAAACGGCCGAATCGAACAGGCCCGCGGTGAGGCCGGAGACTCCGGAAATCCGGAAGCCGTTGCCTCCGGGCGCGAGGGAGGCCGGCGAAACCCCCGTGAGCAGGGTGCGACCGCCTTCGATCGCGTTGTCCGCGAGCAGGGCGGTCACCGGCCGGTCGGAGACGAGCATCGACCCGGTCTTCTCGGTGAGCACACCGGAATCGGGCCACACCACGCCCGGAGCGGAGGTGATCCCGAGAATCGAGTCGACGATCGTCGCCGGCGATTCGAGAGCCGAGGCGGTCAGGGACGAATCACCGAGGTCCGCGAGAGCGGTCAGATCGGCCTGGGCGAACGGCACGGCCATCGTGCAGGTCGTGGAGGCGAGGGTGCGCAACCGTTCGAGCCAGGCAACCGCCGCTCCGGTACCCGTCCCCGCTCGGGCGTCGCCGGTCGGGTCGTCCGGGTCGTCGACCACGAGATAGTCGCGGGTCATGCCGGCCACGGTCACGAGTAGATCGGGGTCGACGGCCAGGCACAGTCCTTCGAGTACCCGGGGTTCGGTGCGGGCGGTGTCCTCCACGGCACGGAGCAGACCGTCCAGCCGCCCGTCCTCGGCGAGCGAGGTCGCGAGTTCGTCGTCGACGAGGCGTACCGGTTCGGTTCCGGATCCGGGGACACCGGCCGCGAGTCGCGGACGGTCGGCCAGTGGCCACAGCATCGTGACCGCGGCAGGGCGGGACACATCGGGGGGAACGGCCGGGAATGCCTTCTCCTCGCTGTCGAGCAGGTTGTCGTCGGCCGATCGGGTGGTGCCCCGCGACCCGCCGGCTCCCGTTCCACTCTCCTCGGTGACCTCATGGCTCGCGGGAACGGCGAGCACGGGCAACAGGAAGCGGGCATCGTCGAGCCGGGCCGGGCCGCCGTACTCGGGTACACCGTTGACATTCACCAGGAGTGGGTAGACACCGGGAGTGTCGATGTCGAGCGAGGGAACCAGCTCGGAACGCAACGGCAGTTCGAGTGCGAAATCCGCGCTGTCCCCCTGCTCGAGCCGGTCGACGACCTCCTCGAACTCGCCGACCGTGTCGAACCCCGCTTGGTCGAGGGAGAGCGACGTGCGCAGAGCCGCAGAGTCGGAGATCACAGGTGCGCGTTGCAGACGCACCCAGACGTCCTCGACGTCGCGGTCGCCGATGTTGGTCACGGTGCCGCGGACCGTGACCGACGGTTCGCTCGTGAGCGTGACCACTTGCGGTGTCACCTCATCGATACTCAACTCGAGAAAACGCGGCTGGTCGGGGTCGGTCTGCGCTGCGACCGGGTTCGCGGTCGCCACCGGAAGGGCGGACGTCGCGCCTACGGACATGAGGACGAGTACGAGCACGGCGAGCACCGCGGCGCCCGCCCGGGACACCACCACCGTCATTCGCGCGGCGCCCCCGGTCCGTCGACCCCCGGCAGTTGCTTCGGATCCATTTCGGCGATGAGCTGGTCGGCGATGTCCGCGAGCTTGCGCTCGTCGGCATAGGCCAGGCGTGTCCGCAATTCCCGTAACGGCACCCACGCCACCTCCGTGACCTCGACATCCGCGTCGGAGAGCTCACCGCCCAGATAGCGCAGCAGGTAGTGGTGCACGGTCTTGTGGACTCGACGGCCCTCGGTGACGAACCAGTAATCGATGCTTCCCAGCTCGGCGAGCACGGAACTGCGCACCCCGGTCTCCTCGTGAACCTCGCGCATCGCGGTTTCCTCGGCGGTCTCGCCCTGCTCGATGTGCCCCTTCGGCAGGGACCACAACAGCCGGCCGCGCCGGTCGGTACGGCCGATCAGCGCGGCGCACAACTTCTCGGGCGGACCCCCGAGCCCGTCGACCACCAGACCACCTGCGGAGGTCTCGCGAACGGTCCGCATGCGCGGCCCGGGCGAAGCGGACGATCCGGGCGGAGCGCCGTGTGCCGTCTTCTTCGCGCCCGCGCCACGCCGCCGCGAGCTGCGGCGGTTACGGTTGGCACGTTCGGCGGGCGACACCTCATAGATAGTAGATGGAGCCGCGTCGGTCCCGGCTCAACCACACGAACGTGCTGCTCGGTAAGGTTCGAAGACGTGAACTCCCCCACCGCAGACACCGACCGTCGTACCCGGTTGCTCGCCGGAGCCGAGGCCACTCTGCGCGACCTGTCCGACGTCCTCGCTCCGCTCGGCGCGCGGTTCGCAGAGGCCGGGCACGAGCTGTATCTCGTGGGTGGCAGCGTGCGCGACGCGCTGCTCGGCCGCCTCGGCACCGACCTGGACTTCACCACAGACGCGCGTCCGGAGACCGTGCAGCAACTGCTCCGTGGATTCGTCGACCATCAGTGGGACACGGGTATCGACTTCGGCACGGTCAGCGCAGTGAAGGGACTCGAGCAACTCGAGATCACCACCTTCCGCAGCGACGCCTACGACCGCGTCACGCGGCACCCCATCGTGGAGTACGGCACGAGACTCGAAGACGATCTCGTACGCCGCGACTTCACCGTCAACGCGATGGCCGTACGCATCGGTCCGGACGGCGCGGGTGAGTTCGTCGATCCGCTCGGCGGCATGGATGCCCTGATCGCAGGCGTGCTCCACACTCCCGCGAAGCCCGAGGACTCCTTCCACGACGACCCGTTGCGGATGCTGCGCGCGGCCCGTTTCGTTTCGCAGCTCGGTTTCACCCTCGCCGAGCGGGTACACACCGCGATCGTCTCCATGGCCGACGAGATCCTGCGGATCAGCGCGGAACGAGTGCAGGCCGAGCTCGACAAGCTCATCCTCGGCGATTATCCGATCGAGGGCATCGACACGATGGTCGAGACGGGCCTCGCGCAGCGCGTGATCCCGGAGATCCCTGCCTTGCGACTCGAGATCGACGAACATCACCAGCACAAGGACGTCTACCGGCATTCGCTGACCGTCCTCGAGCAAGCCATCGATCTCGAGGACGGCGACCCCGATCTCGTCCTGAGGTGGGCGGCGCTGCTGCACGACATCGGCAAGCCGGACACCAAGCGCAACGAGCCGCACGGTGGTGTCAGCTTCCATCACCACGAGGTGGTCGGCGCGAAACTCGTCCGCAAGCGCATGCGCGCGCTCAAGTACTCGAAGCAGATGATCGAGGACGTGAGTCGCCTGGTGTTCCTCCACCTGCGTTTCCACGGGTACGGCAAGGGGCAGTGGACGGACTCCGCTGTCCGCCGCTACGTGCACGATGCCGGCCCGCTGCTGCCGAAGCTCCACAAACTCGTGCGCGCCGACTGCACGACCCGCAACAAGCGCCGTGCCGCTGCCTTGCAGGCCACCTACGACGGTCTCGAGGAGCGGATCGAGCGGATCGCCGCCGAGGAGGATCTCGCACGGGTGCGTCCCGATCTGGACGGCAACGCGATCATGGAACTGCTCGGGATCCCCGCCGGGCCGATGGTCGGTAAGGCGTGGACCTACCTCAAGGAACTGCGACTCGATCGCGGGCCGCTCGAGCGTGACGAGGCCGAGGCCGCACTGCTCGAATGGTGGGCACGACAGCCGAAGGACTGACCTCACAGTGCGGTGAGGACGGCGTGAGCCGGATGTCACCGCGTTCTCACCGCCTGTGACGCGCCCGCAACACGCCTTGTCCAGCATGGACACCGGCGTAGTCACGACGATGTCGAGGACGCGCACCCATCGCGCGTCGGTGGGTGCCGGGCAGGAGTTGCGGGATGCAGGACGAGATCACCACGGTGAAATCCACCTGCTCCTACTGCGGTGTGGGATGTGGGATGCTGCTCGACGTCGCTCCCGATCCGGCGACCGGTGCTCGACGCGTGGTGAGGGCATACGGAGACAAGGACCATCCGACCAACCGGGGCAGGTTGTGCACGAAAGGCGCGACCAGCGCCGAGATGCTTGCGGCCGGCGGCCGGCTCGAGACCGCCCGGCTGCGTCCCGAGCGCACGGCTCCGGCGACACCACTTCCGGTCGACGACGCGATCGCCGAGACCGCGCGGCGCCTGAGCGACATCGTCGCGGCCCACGGTCCCGATGCCGTCGCGCTCTACGTCTCGGGTCAGATGTCGCTCGAGGCCCAGTACCTCGCGACCAAGCTGGCGAAGGGATATCTGCGTACCTCGCACATGGAGTCGAACTCGAGATTGTGCATGGCCGGTGCCGCCACGGGATACAAGCAGTCGCTCGGCTCCGACGGCCCGCCCGGCTCGTACGAGGATTTCGACCACGCCGACGTCTTCTTCGTGTCGGGCTCGAACATGGCCGACTGTCACCCGATCCTCTTCCTGCGCATGATGGATCGCGTGAAGGCCGGCGCCCGTCTCATCGTCGTCGATCCGCGGCGTACCGCGACGGCCGACAAGGCGGACCTGTTCCTGCAGATCGCGCCGGGCACCGACCTGGCTCTGCTCAACGGTCTGCTGCACCTGATCGTCGAGAACGGGCATGTCGACCGGGAATTCGTCGAGCAGTACACCGAGGGGTGGGAGGCGATGGAGGCCTTCCTCGCCGACTATCCGCCTCGGACGGTCGCCGAGGTCACCGGGCTGGCCGAGTCCGACATCCGCACCGCGGCACAGTGGATCGGCGAGGCCGGCGAGTGGATGAGCTGCTGGACGATGGGTCTGAACCAGAGCACCCACGGCACGTGGAACACCAACGCGATCTGCAATCTTCACCTCGCCACCGGGGCGATCTGCCGAACCGGCAGTGGTCCGTTCTCGCTCACCGGCCAGCCCAATGCGATGGGTGGCCGCGAGATGGGGTACATGGGGCCGGGACTGCCGGGCCAGCGCAGCGTGCTCTCCGACGACGACCGGGCGTTCGTCGAGGATCGCTGGTCGCTGCCGCGCGGCACGCTGCGAACCGAGGGTGGCGCCGGCACTGTCGACATGTTCGAGCAGATGGCAGCGGGGGAGATCAAGGCCTGCTGGATCATCTGCACCAATCCCGTGGCGTCGGTCGCGAATCGGGCCACTGTTCTCGAGGCACTCGGGAAAGCCGAACTCGTGATCGTGCAGGATGTCTATCTCGAGACCGAAACCGCTTCGTACGCAGATGTTCTCCTTCCTGCTTCGTTGTGGGCAGAATCCGAGTACGTCACGGTCGGCTCCGACCGCACCCTCAATCTCCTGCAGCAGGCGGTCGACCCCGTCGGCGAATCGCTGCCCGACTGGCAGATCATCGCGCGCGTCGCGCAGGAAATGGGCTTCGG
The DNA here is from genome assembly GCF_040643435.1 of Rhodococcus sp. NPDC047139. Classification (NCBI taxonomy): domain Bacteria; kingdom Bacillati; phylum Actinomycetota; class Actinomycetes; order Mycobacteriales; family Nocardiaceae; genus Rhodococcus; species Rhodococcus sp. NPDC047139. Next base: position 77,957 of record NZ_JBEYUH010000003.1, on the reverse strand, counting down.
TGATGCCTTCGGTTACTCGAGCGCCGAGGAGATCTTCGAGGAGATCACCCGGTTCGGTAATCCGCAGACCGGCTACGACCTGCGTGGCGTGACCTACGACCGGCTGCGGGAAGGTCCCGTGCAGTGGCCGTGCCCGCCGCAGTCGACCGCCACACGTCATCCCGTGCGGTATCTCAACGACGGGACGAGCCGGTCGACGGTGGTGCGCGAGGACGGGACCCGGCCGCGACTGGCGTTCGCGACGCCCGACGGCCGCGCCCGCTTCTTTCCGCGTCCGCACATGCCCGCCGCGGAGATGCCCGACGACGACCACCCGTTCGTCCTGAACACAGGGCGGGTCCAGCATCAGTGGCACACCCTCACCAAGACCGGGAAGGTCGAGAAACTCGGCAGGCTGAATCCCGGTCCGTTCGTCGAAATCAACTGTGCTGATGCAGAAGGGCTTTCGATCGTCGACGGTGACCGGATCGAGATCGCGTCACGGCGCGGCCGGGCCGTGCTCCCGGCAGTCGTCACGGATCGGGTGCTACCGGGGAACTGCTTTGCGCCCTTCCACTGGAACGATCTGTTCGGAGACGACCTCGCCGTCAACGCCGTGACGAACGATGCAGTCGATCCGGCTTCGCTGCAACCCGAATTCAAGGTCTGCGCCGTGTCGTTGCGCAAGGTCGCAGGCGAGATCGAAGCGGCACGCCGGGACGACCCGGTGATCGACCGTCTCGAGGCGGCACTGGGGCTCGGGAACTCTCCTGCACCCACCTTCGACGCCACCGAGAGCCGCTATCTGGCCGGTTTGCTCACGGGCCTGCGCAAAGCGGACATAGCAGCGGTCCCGGTCCTCCCCCCGTCCGCCCCTTTCCCGGTGGACAAGCGGGCATGGGTCGACGGTCTGCTCGCGGGGATGTACGCAGACACGGTCGCGCGTTCGGGTGAACCGGCACCGGCCGGTCCGGCCGTCGTCGTGGCATGGGCCTCCCAGACCGGTAATGCGGAAGCCTTCGCTGCCACATGCGCGCAACGACTCCGTGACGCCGGCCTACCCGTGCGGCTCGCAGGCTTGGACGAGCTCGACGGCGCGGCGCTGGCCGACGTCGACGAGCTGGTGGTCGTGACGAGTACGTTCGGTGACGGTGATCCGCCGGACAACGGCAGCTCGTTCTGGCGGTCGCTGACCGCCGACACTGCACCCGAACTTTCCGGAACACGATATGCCGTAGTTGCTTTCGGCGATCCGAGTTACGACGATTTCTGCGGATTCGGGCGACGTCTCGACGAACGTCTCGACGAACTCGGCGCGACTCGCCTGACCGCACGAGTGGACTGTGAGCCGGGCGCGGACGAACTCGCGCAGAACTGGCTCGGGGCCCTCCTGCCGTTGCTGGGTGGTTCGACCGCACCGGCCCTCGCAGCGCCGTCTCCTGCAGCCCCGGCCTACCACCGCAACGCGCCGCTCGTCACCCGTATCACCCGCAACGTCGCTCTGAGTGGTCCCGGTTCGGCGAAGGATGTGCGACAGTTCGGCTTCGAGATCTTCGACCCCGCCTTCGAATACGAGGCAGGCGATTCTCTCGGGGTGATGCCCACGAACGGTCCGGACGCGGTCGACGAGTGGTTGCAGGTCACCGCGCTCGACCCGGAGACCGCCGTCGAACTCGGTGACTGCCCCACCGTGCCGTTGCGGGAAGCCGCGATCCGCCACCTCGACATCACGCGGGTGACACCGGAACTGTTGCGGTTCGTGCAGAAGCAGAGCGGCAGCGCGGAACTCGCGAAGCTGCTGCGGCCGGGGAACAAGATCGAGTTGCAGCGTTGGCTGTGGGGACGGCAGGCGATGGACGTCATCGCCGAGTTTCCGTTCAAGGCGCCCTGGGAAGAATGGACGACTGTCCTCACCCGCCTGCGGCCGCGCATGTACTCGATCTCGTCGAGTCCGAAGACGCATCCACGAGAGGTGCAGTTGACGGTGTCGGTGGTGCGCTACGAATTCGAGGGCCGTTCCCGGGCGGGTGTGTGCTCGTCGTTCCTCGCCGATCACAGCAAGGGCGTGGACATCCCGATCTTCGTGCAGCGCAACGAGCGTTTCCGTCCACCGCCGCCCGACACCGACATGATCATGGTCGGCCCGGGAACGGGAATCGCGCCGTTTCGCGCGTTCCTCCACGAACGCCGCGCGGCCGGTCATACCGGCCGCAACTGGCTGTTCTTCGGCGACCAGCGGGCCGAGACGGACTATCTCTACCGCGACGAGATCGAATCGATGCACGCCGACGGATTCCTCACCGAACTCGGCCTGGCGTTCTCCCGCGACCAGCGACAGAAGATCTACGTACAGGACCGGATGCGCGAGCAGGGGGCGCAGCTGTGGAAGTGGTTGCAAGATGGTGCCCACTTCTACGTGTGCGGCGATGCCGGACGCATGGCTGTCGATGTCGACGCCGCCCTGCGTGAGGTGGTGCAGGCGCACGGACGCCTCGACCGGGACGCCGCTGCGGCGTATGTCGAACAACTGGCTGCCGGTAAGCGGTACGTCCGGGACGTCTACTGACCTGTTGCCGATCCGCAGATGCGGATATAACGTATCGTTTATGACGCATCCGCGGGGACATTCGTGACTTCGGTACGCATCCGCGACGCTGCGTCGCTCCTCGGCGTCAGCGACGACACGGTGCGTCGCTGGGTCGACCAGGGGCTGCTGGGGGCGACCAAGGATTCTTCGGGTCGCAAGGTCGTCGACGGTCGCGAGCTGGCGGAGTTCGCACGTGCCCAGGCCGGCTCCGGCCCCGACCTGCTCGGCGTCGGTAGTTCCGCCCGCAACCGCCTCGTCGGGCTCGTCACGCGCGTGGTGTCCGACGCCGTCATGTCGCAGGTCGAGATGCAGTGCGGTCCGCATCGGATCGTCTCGCTCATGAGCACGGAGGCCGTGAACGAACTCGGACTCGAACCGGGCAGCATCGCGGTGGCGGTCGTCAAAGCGACCACCGTGATCGTCGAGACACCCGGCGGACCCGAATGAAGTCGCGCATCCTCACGGTGCTCGTCACCGGCCTCACATTGCCTGCACTGGTGTCCTGCGGCTCGAGCGACGAGAACTCCGACGTTCTCAGGGTGTACGCGGCGGCTTCCCTGAAGGCACCGTTCACCGACATCGCGCAACGCTTCGAAGAAGCGAATCCCGGAGTATCGGTGGAGTTCTCGTTCGCAGGCTCGGCCGATCTCGGGGCTCAACTCGAGCAGGGAGCGCCGGCCGACGTCTTCGCTTCCGCCGACATCCGCACGATGGAGATCGCCGTCGATGCCGGACTCCTGGCCGGTGAGCCGGTGCCGTTCGCGACCAACACGCTCACGATCGTCACCGAGCCCGGAAATCCGAGGAACATCGCATCGCTCGCCGATCTCACGGACGAGGGCATCTCTGTTGTCGTGTGTGCGCCCCAGGTGCCGTGCGGTGCGGCCACCACGCAACTCGAGGAGGCTGCCGGTACCGACCTCGTGCCTGTGTCGGAGGAGTCGTCGGTGACCGATGTTCTCGGCAAGGTCGCCTCCGGCCAGGCGGACGCGGGTCTCGTCTACGTCACGGACGCGATCGGCGCGGGCGAGAAGGTCGCCACGGTCCCAGTCCCTCGATCTGCGGAGATCGTCAACGTCTACCCCGTTGCGGCTCTGCGTGATTCGCGGAACCCTGATCGTGCCGACGACTTCGTCCGCTTCGTCGTGGGAAGCGAGGGCCGTGCCGCGCTCGACGAAGCCGGCTTCGGTGCAGCGTGATCGCGACGGGCGTACCACGGTGGCTGTTCGTGCCCGCCGCGCTCGGACTGTTGTTCGTCGTCGTGCCACTGGTGTCGATGCTGCTCACCGTCGACTGGGCGACCTTTCCGTCGGTCGTGACGTCCCCAGCCTCCCTCGATGCCCTCGTGTTGAGCCTGCGCACCTCCGCGGCCAGTACGGCACTGTGTGTCGTGTTCGGTGTTCCACTCGCAGTCGTTCTGGCGCGCAGCACTTTCCGCGGTATTTCCGTGATCCGCGGATTCATCCTGCTGCCGCTCGTCCTGCCACCGGTGGTGGGAGGACTGGCCTTGCTCTACACCTTCGGCCGTCGCGGCCTGATCGGTGAGCATCTCGACGCGCTGGGAGTACGGATCGCCTTCACCACCACGGCGGTCGTGCTCGCGCAGACGTTCGTCGCACTGCCGTTTCTCGTCACGAGTCTCGAAGGAGCGCTGCGTAGCGCGGGCTCGCGTTACGAAGACGTCGCGGCGACACTCGGTGCCCGACCGACGACGGTCTTCCGCCGCATCACTCTTCCTCTCGTGCTGCCCGGTCTCGTCTCGGGTTCGGTGCTGGCGTTCGCCCGTGCCCTGGGCGAGTTCGGTGCGACTCTCACCTTCGCCGGCAGTCTTCAGGGTGTGACGCGCACGCTGCCGCTCGAGATCTATCTGCAACGCGAGACCGATCCCGACGTGGCGGTCGCGCTGTCGCTGTTGCTGATCGTCGTGGCGGTGGTGATCGTCGTGGCGGTGTACTCGCGCAGGAAGGATCCGGTCCGGTGAGCCTGATGGTGCGGGCCCGGGTCGACGCACGCGGGGTGGACATCCGGCTCGATGTCGCGCAGGGCAGCATCGTCGCGGTGCTCGGGCCCAACGGCGCCGGCAAGTCCACCCTGCTCGGTGTCGTATCCGGGCTGTTGCGTCCCGACACCGGTCGCGTCGAACTCGGCGGAAGGCTCCTCACCGACACGGCCACGGGTGTCGCGGTGGCTTCGCACGACCGGTCGGTGGTGTTGCTCGCCCAGCAGGCTCTGCTGTTCCCTCACCTGACGGTCGCGGCCAATGTCGAGTTCGCACCGCGCAGCGCGGGTGTCGGCCGGCGTGAAGCCCGTGCCCGGGCCGTGCGGTGGCTGAAGGAGGTCGACGCCGAAGACCTCGCCGATCGTCGCCCCCACGAACTGTCGGGCGGGCAGGCGCAGCGCGTCGCACTCGCGCGTGCTCTCGCGGCCGAACCACGCCTGCTCCTGCTCGACGAGCCGATGGCTGCACTCGACGTCACCGCGACACCGGTGTTGCGATCGTTGCTCCGGCGTGTACTGCGGGACAGTGGACGCACGGCGCTGCTCGTCACCCACGACCCGCTGGACGTGCTCGCACTGGCCGATCGGGTGATCCTGCTCGAGGGCGGTCGGATCGTCGAGGACGGACCGGTGCGGCGGGTGCTGACTCGACCGCGCAGCGCCTTCGCCGCCCGCATCGCGGGTGTCAATCTCGTCACCGGGACGGGGTGCGAGGACGCACTGGAGTCCACGGGCGGGCACGTGTACGGCCGCGTTCACGCCGATTGCGTCCCCGGCGCGCCCGCTGTCGCGGTCTTCGCACCTTCCGCGGTGGCCGTCTACACCGATCCGCCGCACGGAAGTCCTCGCAACGCGCTGCGCGCGACCGTCGCGGAGCTCGAGGCGCGGGGCTCGACAGTACTCGTGCGCTCCGATTCCGGCATCGCCGCGGAGATCACGACGGCTGCCCTGGCAGATCTCGACATCCATCCGGGCGACTCCGTGTGGTTCGTCGTCAAGGCCACGGAGGTGGGTATCCACCCGGCCGCACTCGGGGTCTGATCAGCAACGCGTGCGGCGAACGGCGAGTACGCCGGCGATGCCGAGCAGATACACCACTCCGCCCGCGACCGCCAGTTCCGGTGTGCGACCGTCGGGCGCGATCACGAACGCCGCCACCACGATCGAGCCGAGGAACGCGATGTTGAAGACGGTGTCCTGCAACGCGAAGACCCGTCCCCGTCGTGCGTCGTCGATGTCGATCTGCATCGCCGCGTCGCCGGTGAGTTTGACGGTCTGCCCGGCGAGACCGAGCAGGAACGCCGCGATCAGCAGCGGTCCGGCCGAGACCGTGGTGACGAACGCGAACTGGACGACAGCGGCGGCGATCAATCCCACCGTGACCGCTCGCGGGCGGCCGAGTCGCGGGATGAGGACGGGCGCCAGCACCGCCGCGAGGAGCATGCCCGCAGCGGTGGACGCGACCGCCACTCCGAAACCCGCCAGACCGGCGGGGAGATCGGAACCGCTTTCGGAGCTACGCAGCACGAGCACCATGATCAGTGTGTCGATACCGAAGACGATGCGGTGCGCGCCGATTCCGAGCATCGCGATCGTGACACCGGGCGCTTCGAGGACGGCACCCGCACCGGTCCGCAGACCCGACAGGACGGTACGGACCACGGCCCGGGGCCGTATCCCGTCGGGGCCGAGCGCATCCGCGGCGAAACCTCGAGCGGCGACCGCTCCGACGAGCGAACCGCTCGCGCCGAGGAGTACGGCCGTGCCCGAACCGGTGTCACCGGCCCCGATGAAACCGATCGTCGCCACTGCCGCAGCGGCACCCAGCGCCGACACTCCCGAACCCACCGTGGCCAGTACCGAATTCACCGGAACGAGCCACGATTGCGACACCACGTGCGGAAGAGAGGCGGACACTCCGGCCAGGACGAATCTGCTCACGCCGACGGCCGCGAGCGCGAGCAACATGAGCGGGGTCTGAGGGCCCCCGAGGAGCAGCACCGCCGCGGCCGACACGATGAACAGCCCGCGCAGCAGGTTGGCCCACACGAGAACGAGTCGCCGGTCCCAGCGGTCGAGGAGGGCACCTGCGAAGGGGCCGATCACCGCGTACGGCAAGAGCAGGACGGCGAATCCCGCCGCGATCGCCACGGGGTCGGTGTGGCGCTCGGGATTGAACAGGATCGCCCCGCCGAGTGCGGCCTGGAACAGTCCGTCACCGAACTGGCTCGCGAAGCGCACCGCGGTCAGCCGTACGAGACCGGGCGAGTGCCGTAGCGCGGTCGCAGTCGATCGCCACGCGGGCTGCTCGGACGCCCGCTGCCCAGAATCCCGCACGACGACGAGCCTATCGGCCGCGCCACCATTCGACGGTGGCGGTGGCCGCCTCGTCGAGAGGGGTCGGTGCCAGACCGAGGGCCTGTTCCGTCCGGGCCGAGTCCATGACGAACGGGCCGGTGAACTGGTAGACCATCTCGGCGAGCTCCTTCATGTCGCGGTTCACGGCCCCGGCGGCGTGCAGGAGCCAGGCAGGGACGGTGCCCACCGCGGGTGCAGGCATTCCTGCCGCCCGAGCGAAGGCGGTGGCGATCTCGCGCTGGGTCACGGCCGGTCCGGTGGGCGCGTGCAGTACGGAGTTCCATACCGAGGGCGTGCCCGCTGCTGCGATCATGGCCGCGGCGAGGTCGGGTACGTAGGTGAACGAGTGCGGTCGATCAGCGGATCCGAGCACTCGTATCTTCTTGCCGGCGAGCACAGCGGGCACCATGCGTTCACCCGCCATGGCGGTCCGGACGTGTGGCCCGAAGAAGTCGGACGCCACGACGCTCACCGTCGGTGCCCGATGTGCTGCGCGCGCGGCGAGCAGTCGCCGGCGCACGCCGCCTTTGCCGGTCTCGGCTTCGCGCGGTGAGTCCTCGGCCATGACCCGGCCGGGTTCGCTGTACGAATAGAGGCTCTCCGGGAAGACCGCGACGGTCTTCTCCGACAGGTGCGCGATTGCATCGAGGACGGTCTGCTCGGCGGCGGGGAGTTCGCGTGCCCAGGTGTCGGCTCGGTAGGCCGAACCGTGGATGCACACGAATACCGCGGCGGCAGGGCGGCGATCCTCGTCGGTGAGTGCCGCGGACAGCGCGCGACCGTCGTTGACGTCGACGCGCAACCTCTCGATGTCCGGATGTTCGGGTCCGCTACCCGATCGTGTGAGGATGCGTACCTGTTTCCCTTGGGCAGCAAGCTGTTCGGCGATAGTCGTTCCCACCGGTCCGGCGCCGGCGACTACGTGCAGATTCGACATGAGGATCTCGATTCCAAAAGAGTGAGCACTGCTCTCTGACGTATTCGACGATCCGCTCTCGATGCACTCCTGTCAAGAGCAGTGCTCTCTTTTGTTGACGGTGCTCACTGATCGGCGCAGAATTGCCCCGTGACTACACCACGGGCGCGGGCACGCGAGCGGACGATGGCCGACATCCTCCGGATCGGCCGTGAACATCTGGCCACCCAGGGAGCGGCGGCGCTGTCGCTTCGTTCCGTCGCCCGCGACCTGGGAGTCGTCTCGTCGGCGATCTACCGCTACGTCGCGAGCCGGGACGAACTGCTCACCCTGCTCGTCGTCGATGCCTACGACGAACTCGGCGACACCGTCGACCGCGCGGTGGATGCCGTCGACCCGACCGAACACCGCGAGCGGTTCCTCGCCCTCGGGCGGGCCGTGCGTTCGTGGGCACTGGCGGAACCGGCCCGCTACGGGCTGCTGTTCGGCAGTCCGGTCCCCGGTTACGCCGCACCCGCCGAGCGCACCACCGCGCCGGGCATCCGCGTGGTCCTGCGGTTGGCCCGGATCGTGGAAGCCGCCCACGCAGCGGACGTTCTGCAGGACGCGACCGGCGCTCCATCGCCGGAAGACCTGCGGGAGCCTCTCGACAGGATCAGAGGCGAATTCTCCCTCACCGTGCCCGATTCCGTACTCGCACGTGGACTCTGGGCATGGCCGGTCCTCTTCGGAATCGTGAGTTTCGAGGTGTTCGGGCAGTACGGCACAGACACCTTTCCGGACTACGAGGTCCTGTTCGAATATCAACTCGCACTACTGGCACATACCGTCGGGTTCCACCCCACGCACGGGTGAAGGCGGTGACAGAATGGCTGATGTGGCGCAGCATCAGGACGATCCCGAGGACCGCACCGCACCCTCCACACCCAGGGTGCGGGCCGGCAGCCTGCTCGTCTCCGCCACCGATCTCACGGAGCCGACCTTCCGCCGCACTGTCGTCTACGTCATCGAACACACCGATTCGGGCAGCTTCGGCGTCGTCCTGAACCGCATCAGCGACACCTCCGTCGACGCCATGCTCCCGCAGTGGTCGCGGCTCTCGGCCGAGCCGAAGTCGCTGTTCGTAGGTGGCCCCGTCCACCGCAGTTCAGCGTTGTGTCTCGGCACGCTCAAGGTGGGCGCCGACACCACCGACGTGCCGGGTATCCGCCATGTGGACGGTCGCGTCGCCATGGTCGATCTCGACTCCGATCCCGGACACATCGCCCGGTACGTCGAGGGTGTACGGATCTTCGCGGGCTACGCGGGGTGGAGTGCGGGCCAACTCGACGGTGAACTTCGCAACGAAGACTGGATGGTCGTGTCGGCGCTGCCCCGCGACGTACTCGCACCCGCACATCTCGACCTGTGGGCAAAGGTTCTGCGCCGCCAGCCTCTGCCGATGGCCTTGCTCGCCACCCACCCCATCGAGGTCGAACGCAACTGAGTTCTCGTCAGCGGGCGTCGGCGAGAGCGTTCAGGGCCCCGGCCATCTCCGCGGCCTTCGTTGCGGTCACGGTGAATTCGTGCCCCGACGCTGTGGTCACCACCACTGCGGGTCCGGTCCGGGTGACCAGGCCGTAGCGCTTTCCGCCCTTCGCGCGCAGGCCCCAGCCGCCCCAGTCCTGGAACGGGCGGGTCTCGGTGACCTTCGCACCTACGATCTCGTCGAGGTCGTAGTCGAGTGCCTCGGTGGCCAGGTTCGACACCCGGATCCCATTCGTATCGACCACCACCGTGTAGCGGAGCAGACCCAGGACGAGAAGACCGGCGGGGGCGATCAACCCGAGTGGCCACCAGCTCTGCGCCGCGGCGCACACGAGGAGAGCCGGAACGAGGACGAACAGCGACAGTGCCGCCGTCGTGCCCACACCGGTACCCACCTGCTCGACGATCGGAAGGTCGGTACGGCCGCGCGGAAGCGCCGGATCCGGAGCATCGGTCGCCGCTTTCCGTTCCCGACCGTCGCGCAGGAACCGGCTGCCGATCCAACCCAGGGCGATACCCACCCACATCCCGAGCACCGCGGCCCAGCCCGGCAGAGGTGCCTGTGTCGGATCGGTGGTGTCGAGCTGGACGGCGAGACCCGCGAGGAACAGCGCGGTGATGGTTCCGGTGACCCCGAGACCGATCGCGAGCATGTAGCGGCGCATGAGCAGCTGAGCCTGGGCGAGTGCGGCGATCGCGCAACAGCCACCGCCGACGAGAGTGATCAGCAGTGCCGCCGTCCAGGCCGAACTCATGGGGGAACCGAACGCGTCGGGACCGCTTCCCGACCAGTGGGTGGCAATCTCGTCGGGCAACCGCCCCAGCCACGAGCGGGTGAGCCCGAGCACTGCCATCGCACACACGAGCGGCACGACCAGCCCGAGCAGTGCACCGACAGGATCCACCTGACGCGTCGTCATGTGGTCAGCGTAGAGCGCAGGCCTCCGCTTTCGGTGCGGCGACCATCGGCGATTCGTCGACCGTCTCCCTCGAATGCGGGATCGGGAACACCTCGCGAGGTGGCGAGGCGGCGGGAGTGAACAGCCGGGTCAGGCGGTCGGCTCGCACGCCCCGCGCAGGCTGCACGCACCGCACGAGGTACCGCAGCCGGCCGTCTCTTCGGGCTTGGTCGCCACGGCGACCCGCGCTGCGACGGACCCGCCGGCGCCGGCTGTGATCAGGGCTGCCACCACCGTGACGACGACGGCGATGATTCCGGCGATGGTGGGCAGGGTCAGCGAAGCGACTCCGCCTACCGCGAGCAGCGCTGCCGATCCCAGCATGCTGGGCGCGGCGACCTTGTTGGCCAGCGCGAACGTGGTGTCGTCACGCAGCGACTCCGGGGTGCGCACACCGGCCCAGCGGTTGCGCGGAAGCTTCCCGGTCAACGCCGCGACACCCACCGCACCGACGACGAGAGCGAGCACGAAGAGCAGGACAGCGACGATCAGCACCCGCCCAGGATACGCGTCGGGCGGTGCCACCGGTCTGCGCGGGTGGGGGCACGTTCTACCCTGGTGGGAGCCCTTCACACACCCGGCCGAGTAGATAGTGATCACCGTGACCCGTCCCGAACAGACCTCCCAGCACGAACCCGGCAGCACCCCACAGCATCGGTACACCGCCGAGCTCGCGGGGCAGATCGAGCAGCGCTGGCAGGAGTCGTGGCGCGAGCGCGGCACCTTCCACGCCCCGAATCCGGTGGGTGATCTTGCAGGCGACGTGCCGGCCGACAAGCTGTTCGTCCAGGACATGTTCCCTTACCCGTCGGGGGCCGGTCTGCATGTCGGGCACCCCCTCGGCTACATCGCCACCGACGTCTACGCGCGGTTCCATCGGATGCAGGGCCGCAACGTGCTGCACGCCCTCGGCTACGACGCCTTCGGTCTGCCCGCCGAGCAGTACGCCGTGCAGACGGGCACGCACCCGCGCACGACCACCGAGGCGAACATCGCGAACATGAAGCGCCAGCTCGGCCGTCTCGGGCTCGGGCACGACGATCGTCGCTCGATCGCGACGACGGACGTCGACTTCTACCACTGGACGCAGTGGATCTTCCTGACGATCTACAACGCTTGGTACGACCGCGAGGCCGGTCGCGCCCGACGCATCTCCGAGCTCGAAGCCGAGTTCGCCGACGGCACCCGCCGCCTCGACGACGGACGCGACTGGGCGTCGCTGTCGGAAGCCGAGCGCTCCGACGTCATCGACTCGTACCGTCTGGTGTACCGGTCGGATTCGCTCGTCAACTGGTGCCCGGGCCTGGGTACGGTCCTCGCCAACGAGGAGGTCACCGCCGACGGTCGCTCCGAGCGTGGAAACTTCCCGGTCTTCCGGAAGAACCTGCGCCAGTGGATGATGCGGATCACCGCCTACTCCGACCGCCTCATCGACGATCTCGAGCACCTCGACTGGCCCGAGAAGGTCAAGTCGATGCAGCGCAACTGGATCGGCCGCTCGCACGGTGCTCAGGTGAAGTTCGATGTCGCCGAACACGACTCGGCGATCGAGGTATTCACGACCAGGCCCGACACCCTCTTCGGTGCGAGCTATGTGACCCTTGCTCCCGAGCACGATCTCGTCGACCGGATCGTCGGTGCGTCGTGGCCCGAGGGGGTCGACGAGCGCTGGACCGGTGGCGCGGCCGATCCCGCTGCTGCGGTCGCGGCCTACCGCGCGTCGATCGCCGCGAAGTCCGACCTCGAACGGCAGGAGTCGAAGGAGAAGACCGGTGTGTTCCTCGGCGCCTACGCCGTGAACCCGGTCAACGGCGAAAAGCTGCCGATCTTCATCGCCGACTATGTGCTCACCGGCTACGGCACGGGCGCGATCATGGCCGTCCCCGGCCACGACCAGCGCGACTGGGAATTCGCGACCGCCTTCGGGCTGCCGATCCGCGAGGTCATCTCCGGTGGCGACGTCACGGCGGAGGCATATACCGGCGACGGTGTGCTGGTGAACTCCGGACTACTCGACGGTCTCGACGTCGCCGAGGCGAAGAAGACGATCGTCGCGAAGCTCGAAGACGACGGCACCGGGCGCGGCACCATCCAGTACAAGCTGCGCGACTGGCTCTTCGCGCGCCAGCGGTACTGGGGTGAGCCTTTCCCCATCGTCTACGACGAGCAGGGACGCGCCCATGCGCTGCCCGAATCCGCGCTGCCCGTCGAGCTTCCCGAGGTGGAGGATTACGCACCGGTCTCGTTCGACCCGGACGATGCCGACTCCGAGCCGTCCCCGCCGCTCGCGAAGGCGATCGACTGGGTGAACGTCGAACTCGACCTCGGAGACGGCCTGAAGCGCTACACGCGCGACACGAACGTCATGCCGCAGTGGGCCGGCAGCTCGTGGTACCAGCTGCGCTACATCGACCCCACCAACTCGGATGCCTTCTGCGACAAGGAGAACGAGGCCTACTGGACCGGCCCGCGGCCGGAGGTGCACGGCCCGAACGATCCGGGTGGCGTCGACCTGTACGTCGGCGGTGTCGAGCACGCGGTGCTGCACCTGCTGTACTCGCGGTTCTGGCACAAGGTGCTCTTCGACCTCGGTTACGTCACCTCCTCGGAGCCGTACCGTCGCCTGTTCAACCAGGGCTACATCCAGGCCTACGCCTACACCGATTCACGCGGTGTCTACGTGCCGGCCGAGGAGGTCGTCGAACGCGACGGCAAGTTCTACTGGACCGGCCCGGACGGCGAGCAGGAAGTCGCTCGCGAGTACGGCAAGATGGGCAAGTCGCTCAAGAATTCCGTCGGTCCCGATCAGATCTGCGACGACTACGGTGCCGACACCCTGCGCGTCTACGAGATGTCGATGGGTCCGCTCGACCAGTCGCGTCCGTGGGCGACCAAGGACGTCATCGGTGCGCAGCGGTTCCTGCAGCGTGCATGGCGTCTCGTCGTCGACGAGGAGAGCGGTGCCCTGCGGGTCACGGACGAGACCCCGGGTGACGACACGCTGCGGGCGCTCAACAAAGCGGTGGCGGGGGTGTCCGACGACTATGCCCATCTGCGCGACAACACGGCGATCGCCAAGCTCATCGAGTACACGAACCACCTGACGAAGCAGTACCCGTCGGGTGCGCCGCGTAGCGCCGTCGAACCACTGGTGCTGATGCTCGCGCCGGTCGCCCCGCACCTCGCCGAGGAGTTGTGGTCGCGGCTCGGGCACGCCGAATCGCTTGCGCACGGGCCTTTCCCGGTCGCCGACGAGAAGTGGCTCGTCGAGGACAGCGTCGAGTACCCGATCCAGGTCAACGGCAAGGTGCGCAGCCGCATCACCGTCCCTGCCGACGCCGCCCCGGACGTAATCGAGTCGGCAGCGCTCGCCGACGAGAAGATCACCGAACTCCTCGGCGGCGCCGCACCGCGCAAGGTGATCGTGGTTCCCGGAAAGATGGTCAATGTCGTGAAGTGACAGTTGCTTTCGACGAACGAGACCCCGGTGCGCAGAGTGCACCGGGGTCTCGTCTTCCTGCGGTCGGGTGCTCCGATCAGGGGTGCTTGTGCTCGATCTTCTCGAACTCCGCGACTTCTCCCGCATCGTGTGCGCGGTTCTCCGCTTCCTTCGCCTCGAGCTGCTTCGCGACGGCGTCCTTGAGGGAGACCTTGGCGGGCTCGGCCGCGTCCTGCTCGGCCTCGCTGATCCGCTCCTCGTCCTTCTTCTTCGCAGTCTCGGCGGCGCGCCGCTTCGCGGCGGCCTCCTGATCGGCCTTCGCGGTGGCGGCAGCCTTCTTCTGCTCGGCTTCCTTTTCCGCCTGCTTCGCGCGTTCCTGTGCACGTTCTCGGGCCTGCTGAACTTCTCGTTCGCGTTCGCGGCGCGCTGATTCCTGCTCGGCAGCGGTGCGCTCACGTGTGCGACGGAGTTCGGCGTCGGCCGCGCGTTCTTCGGCCGCCGCCTGCGCATCGAGTTCTTCTGCGCGTTTCACGGCCTCGGCCCGTTCGGTGGCGAGCGCACCGCGGGTCGCGATGTCCGGGTCGTCGAGCACGCTGCCGACGATGCCGTCCAACAGGCCCAGCCCCCGCTCGTACATCAGCCGTGGAGGGGCGTCGGTGGGCAGGAACCGCAACTGCTGCTCGATCAGCCCGAGGGGGAAACGAGCGATCTTGTATTGCAGTCGCAGAACGCTTTTGGGAAGAGTGATGAGGTTCATGGAGGCGTCTCCAACTTCGGTCTGTACAGCTCTGGGGAACATGGACGGTGTCGGTCGGCGATCCTGCTCGTCAGCTGTCGCGCTCGTCCAGGGCGCGGCCGAGAGCCTCGGCTCTGCGTCGCTCCTGCTCGGCCTCGAGGCGCGCGCGTTCCGCGTCGTGAGCCGATCTGCGGTGATTCTCCGCGGCAGCTGCTGAGTCCGCAGCGGCATCCGCGACTTCGGCGTTCTCTTCGCGGCGTGCACGTTGCTCCGCAGCGGTGGCCTCGCGTGCGGCGTCGGCCCGTTCCCGGACCACGCTTTCCTGTCGTTCGCGCTCGGCGGCCTGCTTGCGTATCTCCGCTTCCCGCTCGGCCTGCTTCTCGGCGTTCTCGGCTCGGCGCTCCACCTTCTCGCGCTCGTGTCGCCCGGCCTCGTGCACTGCCTCGAGATGCTCGGTTGCCTCTTCGGTCTCGGCCTCTGCCATGTCGCGGAGGGTGTCGGCCTTCTCGATCTGCCGTGCCTGCTCCTGCTCGAGGCGCCCCTCGCTGGTCAGCGAGTCGTTGCGAGTCAGTGCGCCGGCAACCTTCTTGGCCTTGCCGACGAGGGCCTTCTTCAGGCCGCTGCGTGCCTTGTCGGATGCGCTGTCTTCGGCCACGGATCATCTCCTTCCGAAAGGGACACGAAGGGGACGGCCCCCTGAAAGGGGTTAGCCCGGCTCGGTGGCGTTCAATCCTCGAGAGTCTCGAGTGAGCGGAGGTGCGCGCTGACGAAGTCGACGACATCGCCGAGAACCTCGTCACGGTTGGTCTCGTTGAAAATCTCGTGTCGCGCGCCGGGGTAGGTCTTCGACGACGACTCGCGGCCTGCGAGAGACGACCATCCCGTCGCGGTGTCGTCCCGGGGGACGAGCCGGTCGTCCTCGCCGTGCAACCACAGTATGGGCACGTCGTCGATCGCCCCACCTGCGGTGATTGCGTCCAGGCAGGTCTTCAGCGCCTGTACGGTGGTGCGTTGGAACGGGCCGTGCCAGACGAGTGGGTCGGCGACATACGCGCGCCCTACCTCGGGATCCCGCGAGAGGGTTTCCGGATCGATGGGAGTATCGGGAATCTCGTCGGCCGCGAGCAGCGCATCCACGGCCCCCCACGTGCCGAGGACCGGGCCGGACAGGACGATCGCAGCCAATTCCGAGCCGTACCGCTGCGCATATCGGGCGGCGATCATGCCGCCCATCGAGTGCCCGATGAGTACGACGGGTACCTCGGGGTACTCGCGCCGGGCCGTGAGATCGAGGAGGTGGAAGTCGTCGACCACCTTCTCGAAGTCGTCGATCAGTACACGCTCGCCGTCACTGAGGCCGTGACCTACGTGATCCACCGCGTAGACAGCGGCTCCGTCGGCAGCAAGGCGCGTCGCCACGTATTCGTATCGCCCGCAGTGTTCGCCGTAGCCGTGGCACAACAGGGCCACATATCGCGGAGTCTCACCGACCCACTTCCGGGCCGCGAGGGTGCCGGCGTGCCCGTCGAGGGTGAAGGCGGAAGCTTCGATCATCGGATCTCCAGTCGTTCGAGGTGATGGCGTTGTCATCGTCCTCTGCTGCGACTCGTTCCGAGCGGGAATCGGCAGTGCATCGTCGGAGAAGGCCCATTAGCCTCGAATTGAAACGTGTTCCAGATTTGCGCGAATGAAGGGGTATCTCATGGCACCGAGCCGGGACGCGATCCGCGCCACCGTGGAGAACTATGTGAAGGCGGTCGCGACGGGCACGGTCGACGACGTTCTCGCTCTGTATGCGGCGGGAGCGACCGTCGAGGATCCGGTCGGTACCCCCGTTCGCACCACGGAGGCCGAGATCCGTGAGTTCTACGGAATGGTCGAACCGCTCGTGCAGACCGGTGGCGTGATCACCCTGAAGATCGCGGAGAACAATGCGGCCTTCTTGTTCCGCCTGGTCACGCACCTCGGAGAGGAGGATCTGGTCATGGAGGTCGTCGACGTGATGACCTTCGACGACGAGGCGATGATCACGAGCATGAAGGCCTACTGGAGCCAGGAGGACATGCAGACCGTCCCTGCCTGCTCATGACGAATCGTTCTTCCGCTCGAACGCGTCGTCTCGAAGTAGACGGTTTCACGTGGAACATTCACGACCACGGCGATGGTCCCGCGGTCGTCCTGTGCCACGGTTTCCCCGGCCTCGGATACAGCTTCCGGTACCAGTTCTCCCCACTCGCAGCGGCCGGATATCGTGCCGTCGCCCCCGACATGCCCGGCTACGGGCGCACCGACCGTCCCGAGGCGCTCGAGGACTACACGAACGTTGCGGTCACCGACCGTCTCGTTCGCCTGCTCGATGCACTCGGGATCGATCGTGCGGTCTTCGTGGGGCACGACTTCGGTGCGCCCGTCGCCTGGACGATGGCGCTGAGACATCCGGATCGCGTGACCGGTCTCGTTCTGCTCGCGGTGCCCTACGCCCCGGATCGGATGCCGGCACGTCCGAGCGAGCTCTTCCGTGCGATGGCCGACACGCATTTCCTCCATCTGCACTACTTCCAGGAACCGGGTGTCGCGGAAGCGGAACTGGACCCGCGTCCCCGCGAATTCCTGCAGCGGTTGTACTTCGCGCTCTCCGGTGGATACCGCTATCTCGATGTGTGGACGCACCCGTCCGAGGGGCGCGGTTATCTCGACGTGCTGCCCGTAGCTCCCGACCTGCCGTGGTCCTGGCTCAGCGATGACGAGCTTGCGTACTACGTGGACGAGTTCGCCCGCACCGGATTCGGTGGGGGCCTGTCCTGGTATCGCGCATACGACGCGAACTGGGAGACCTCACGCCCCTACGAGGGTGCGAACGTTCGGGTACCGACGTTGTTCGTGGCCGGTGACCGCGATCCGGTGATCGCGATGTCGGGGCGTTCGGCGATCGAGCGCATGCGCGCCGCGATTCCCGACCTGCGGGGCGTCCACCTACTCGAAGGAGCGGGGCATTTCGTGCAGATGGAGCGGAGCGGGGAAGTGAACGATGTGCTCGTACGGTTCGTCTCCGATGTCTCGATACCGACGAGAACTGCCGAACAGCCCTTTCGCCGACGATCATCGACCTAGCATGGCGGCGTGGCCAGCGACACGGTTCGTGGATTCGGTCTGGCACTCGCACTGACGGCACTGGTGGCGGGTGCCTGCTCGTCGTCGGGCGAGCCCGTCGAGACATCGACGCCGGTGCAACTGAAGGCCGCCACCTCGCAGGACGGACCGTGGACGCCGCGGCTCGTGCCGGCCCAGATGCCGATCGCCGTTCCGTCACCTCCCCCCGAGGCGGTCGAGGATGCCGGCGACCCGGTCACCGCTGTTGCCGGAACCCCGGCGGTCGCCGGCGACCGCGCGGCGCTCTACGGAGGAAGCCTCGAACGGCCCCTGTGCGACCGCGAGGCCCTCGTCGTCGATCTCGAACAGGATCCGGCCAAGGGCCGGGCGTGGCGCGGCGCACTCGACGTGCCCGAGATCCGGGCTTACACAGACACTCTCGCTCCCGTCCTGCTGCGCGCGGATACCCGAGTCACCGTCTACGAATACCGCGACGGTGCCGCAGAGCCCGCGCAGTCGCTGCTCGAACGCGGAACGATCGTGCTCGTGGACGAACTCGGTGTCCCCCGCGTTCGGTGCGTCCGCGGCAATCCGCTCTCGGCACCGGTCCTCACTGCGAACGACGAACTCCGAGGCCAGAGGTGGCCAGGGCTGAACTCCGAGCGGTTGTTCGTAGTGCAACCGGCCGGCGAACCCGTGCGGGAATTGAAGGTCGTCGACATCACCACCGGTGCGATGGTTCCCGTGCCGGTCGGTGATGCCCTGCCGAAGAGCACACCTCCCCCGCCGGAAACCCCGGATGCGCCGTCGCCGGGGAACGAGGCGTCGTCTGCAACGGCTCCGATCCCAGGGCGGGATCCGGCTCCCGAGGCTGCGGCACCGCCTCAAGCACCACCTGCCGCGCAAGCGCCTGCTCCGGAAGTGCCCGCGGCGCCTGCCCCCCGGCCTGCGCCTTTCCCGCAACCGGCACCCGTCCCTGCTCCGCCTCCCGCTCCGGCCCCTGCGCCGCCTCCGCCGCCCGCACCGCCGCCTCCGCCGCAGATCCGGATTCCGGTTCCGGGTGGTCCTCCGGTTGTGATCCCGCTGCCTTTCTGATGCCCTTCGGTACCGGCCTCAGCGGGGGCGCAGCACGATTTCGGTGGGATGGGTATCGACCGGAGCCTCGACCGCCTGGCGCACAGCGCGAGCCACCGAACCGGGGCTGAGGAACTGCGACGGATCGTAATCGCGACCTTCGGATGCGATGATCGCCCGCTGCATGTCGGTGTCGATCCGGCCGGGATGGATCGAGGTGACCCTCAGGGCCGGTTCCTCCTCTCGGAGCGCATCACCGAACGCGCGCAGCGCGAACTTGCTCGCCGCGTATGCGCCCCAGCCGGGACGAGCACGCAGACCCGCGCCCGAATTGATGAGCACGACATGCCCTTTCGCGGCACGCAGGGCCGGTAGCAGGAGCTGGGTCAGCGCAACGGCCGCGACCACGTTCGCCTCGAAGGTCTCCCGCCACTGCCGAGGTTCGCTGTCGGCGACGGTGCCGAGTTCGGCGACCCCGGCATTATGGACGAGCACGTCGAGCCGCCCGATGTCGGAGACGGCAGCGGCGACGGCCTCGTGATCGAGCAGATCCACGGGCCACGGCGTGGCATCGGGCAGCTCCTCGAGAATCGCATCGAGCGACTCGCGGCGCCGACCGCCGAGTATCAGATCGTGCGCAGGGGCCAGTTCGCGGGCGATCGCGGCACCGAGACCGCGACCGCCTCCGGTGACGAGAGCTGTGGGACGCATGGATACGAGCCTAGGAAGCCGAGCGCGCGGGGGCCACCGCACCGTGTTCGAGACCGGAGAGGATCTCGGCCAGCCTGTGATCCGGTGGGGTCGACACCGCCGGATCGCGGGGGAAGCGGAGTTCGAGCCACGCCTTCGGACGCGACAACACGAACTCGCGCGCCAGATTTCTGATTCGCGTACGCAGCCGCACGTCGTTCGCGGCGCGCACTCCTGCGACGTCGATTCCCGCCCGCCTGCACAAGGCCACCGCGCGCGGAAGGTGGAACGCCTGTGTCGCGATCAGTGCCTGCCGCACACCGTAGGTGCTCACGGCCCGCCGGGCGGTGTCGTAGGTGTCGAGACCGTAGGGGTCTGCGACGATCCGCTCGCGATTCACTCCCTGCTCGACGAGATACGCGATCATCGCCTCGATCTCGTCGCCCGAGTTTCCTGCCGCGTCACCGGAGACGAGCACGGCCCGCACGCGTCCGCGCTCCATCAGCGCGACGGCCACATCGAGTCGGCTGCGAAGTACCCGCATGGGACGACCGTCGTGTACCCGCGCACCCGGCACGATCACCACCGGTGCGGACGGCGCGTCGTCGATCTCGTACATGAGGTCGTCCGCCTCCGCCGCCACTCGCGACGAGACCAGGGCGAGCGCGGACATCGCACCGAAGACGAGTGCGGATACCGCACGGAGGGGAGACGACCGGACCGATTTGCGCATGCCCCCCAGGTTACGGAGGCTCGGCGGCCACAATGGAGGGGTGGACCCGGTCGATGCACTGAGTGAAGTCGCCTTCTGGCTCGAGCGTGAGCACGCGGACACCTATCGCGTGCAGGCCTACCGGCGCGCAGCGGAGGTACTCGCCGAGGTGAGCGACACCAAGCGCGAGGTGTTGCGCAAGACCGACGCATGGACCGATCTGCCGGGTATCGGCAAGAAGACCGCGACGGTCATCCGCGAATCGTTCGACGGCGTCCCTGCCTATCTCGCCCAATTGCGCGAGGAGGCCGACCCCATCGGCCGCGGCGCGCGCGATCTGCTCGAGGCGCTGCGCGGCGACCTGCACACCCACTCGAACTGGTCGGACGGCGGCAGCCCGATCGATGAGATGCAGCGTGTCGCCTCGGCGATGATCGGTCACGAGTACTTCGCTCTCACCGACCACTCCCCTCGGCTGAAGGTCGCGAACGGACTGACGGCGGAGCGACTGCGTTCCCAGCTCGACACCGTCGCGCAGGTCAACGAGAAGGCCGACGGAGCAAGGATTCTCACCGGCATCGAGGTCGACATCCTCGACGACGGTTCGCTCGATCAGGACGAGGGGCTGCTCGCCGAACTCGACGTCGTGGTGGCGAGCGTGCACTCGAACCTGCGCGCCGACCGATCGGTGATGACGAAGCGGATGCTGCGGGCCGCGGCGAATCCGCACGTCGACGTCCTCGGGCACTGCACCGGCCGGCTCGTCGCAGGTGGTCGTGGAAGCCGGCCCGAATCGAAGTTCGACGCCGAGAAGGTGTTCGCCGCGTGTCGCGACCACGGCACGGCCGTCGAGATCAACTGCCGACCGGAGCGACGCGACCCGCCGTCACGTCTGATCGATCTGGCACTCGGGAGAGGGTGTCTGTTCTCCATCGACACCGACGCGCACGCTCCCGGCCAGCTCGACTGGCTCGGGTACGGTTGCGAGCGCGCCGCCGAGTGTGGCGTCGAGCCCGAGCAGGTGATCAACACCTGGGAGGTCGACGACCTGCTGGCGTGGACGGGCAGCTAGGGGGAGACACGTGGAACACGTCGATGTACTGGTCGTCGGAGCCGGACTGTCCGGTATCGGTGCCGGCTACCGGCTGCAGACGCAATGCCCGGACCTCGACTATGTCATCCTCGAGAGTCGCGAATCGATCGGTGGCACGTGGGATCTGTTCCGATATCCCGGAATCCGCTCCGACAGCGACATGTACACCCTCGGCTATCCGTTCCGTCCCTGGCTCGGTGAGAAGTCCATCGCCGACGGCGCCGACATCCTGCAGTACATCCGCGACACCGCCTCCGAATTCGGTATCGATCGACGGATCCGATTCGGTCACAGGGTGATCGACGTGTCCTGGTCGTCGGAACAGGCGTCGTGGACGGTGCGGGTATCGACCCCGAACGGTCTCGCGGAGTTCGGCTGCTCGTTCCTCTACGTGTGCGGTGGTTACTACAGTTACGAATCCGGTTATCTTCCGGACATTCCCGGCCTGCGGGACTTCGCCGGCATGGTCGTGCATCCGCAGTTCTGGCCCGACGACTTCGACTGCGAGGGAAAGAAGGTCGTGGTGATCGGCAGCGGAGCGACCGCCGTGACGCTCGTGCCCGCGCTCGCGGAAAAGGCCGAGCACGTGACCATGCTGCAGCGTTCCCCCAGTTACGTGATGTCGCTGCCGGAACGCGATCCGATTGCCGCGCGGATCCGCGCCGCGTTACCGCACGCGCTCGCTCACCGCGTGGTGCGAGCGAAGAACGTGATGATGAACCTCGGCTTCTACCAGTTCTGCCAACGGGCGCCTTTCCTCGCGAAGCGGGTCCTGCGGAGACTCACCGCGCGAGGACTGCGAGACACGGTGCCTGTCGACCCTCATTTCGCCCCGCGCTACGACCCGTGGGACCAACGCCTGTGTGTGGTGCCCGATTCGGATCTGTTCCGGACCCTGCGGGCCGGGACGGCCGAGATCGTCACCGACCGGATCGACACCGTCACGGAGAAGGGGGTGCGTCTCGAGTCCGGCCGCGAACTCGAGGCCGACATCCTCGTGCCCGCGACCGGCCTGCGTCTGGTTCCGGCCGGAGGCGTCGAGTTCGTGGTCGACGGCGAGAAGGTCGACCTGTCGAAAAAGTTCATCTATCGGGGCATGATGCTCGACGGTGTCCCCAATGCCGCGATGTGTGTCGGCTACACCAATGCGTCCTGGACGCTGCGCGCCGACCTCGCGTCCCTGTACGTGTGCCGGCTGCTACGGCACATGCGACGCCGGGGCTACCGCTCGGCGGTGCCGTCCTATTCGGGGGACGGACGCACACGACCCTTGCTGGGGCTCGATTCCGGTTACATCCACAGGGCTGAAGGTGCTCTGCCCAAGCAGGGTTCGCGTAGCCCCTGGCTGATGCGACAGAACTACCTGCTCGACCTCCCGACGATGCGGTTCGGGCGTATCGACGAGTCGATGGTGTTCGTCCCCTAGCCGGTGGACGACAGCATACGGATCGGCGGGAGCGATGAATTCCGCCTCGTTCACAGGTCGTATCAGGGACGAGCCACTACACCACGACAGGGGAACCGAGTGATCATCGTTGCAGGGCATCTCACGGTCGACGCCGGACGGCGCGAGTCCTACCTGACGGCATGCGAAGCCGTCGTCGGGGCGGCCCGCAAGGCGCCGGGCTGCCTCGACTTCGCCGTCACCGCGGATCTGATCGAAGCCGACCGCGTCTACGTCTACGAACGGTGGGAGTCGCAGTCGCAGCTCGACGACTTCCGCGGCAGCGGCCCCGACGACGACCAGGCCCGCGAGATCCGATCGATGGCGGTATCCGAGTATCGCCTCCCGGACGCGTAGCGACTCAGCGCTCCTCGAGTTTCTCGTCGGGATATCGCGCGAATCGCCCCGCGTCCCGATCGTGCACGGGACCATCGCTGTCCCAGGGCCATCCACCGAAACCGGTGCGGCGATAGTCCTCGAACGCCTTGCGGACGCCCGCCTCGTCGTTGAGCACGAACGGGCCGTACGAGACGACGGGCTCGCCGATCGGGCGGCCTTGCAGCATCAGGATCTGCGTGCCCTCCTCACCACCGGTGAGCTGCACCGTCACCGAAGCGTCGACGACCACACCGTGCCCGGACTCGATCATCCGATCGCCGATCCGAACCGGAGAACCGCTGTACACGTACAGGACTCGCTGCGTCCGCTCGTCATGCGCGGACGGCAGTTCCCAGCGTGCACCGGAAGACAGATCGATGTTCCAGATCGCCACGTCGGTGTCGGCTCGCGATGCCCACGAATTCGGCGGAGGTTCGGGCGGAGTGGAGCCGTCGAGCTCACCTGCGAGGATCCGGACGGATATCGCGCGGCCGTCCTCGTCCGTGACCTCCACCGTGGGGGTGTCCTCGTTCCACAGCATGGAGAAATGAGGGTCGACCGTCTTCGATTCGGCCGGCAGATTCAGCCAGATCTGGAACAGCTCGAGCGGGTTGCCCGAATCCTTGTTCAGCAGGGGGAACATCTCACTGTGCACGATCCCGTTACCGGCGGTGAGCCACTGCGTGTCGCCCTCGCCGAAACGCGCCGCCGCACCCACCGAATCAGCGTGGTCGACGAAACCCGACCGCACGAAGGTCACCGTTTCGAAGCCGCGATGAGGGTGGCCGGGAAAACCCGGGACCGCGGTGCCGTGGTACATGCTCCAACCGGCCGGGTTGCCGAAGTCCTGGCCGAGTGGCCGGCCGTCGAGTGGGGCGTCGGGACCGAGATCGTCGTTGCCCGCCGGGTAGGCGTCGACGTGGTGCGCGACGAACAGGAACGGATCGATGGTCTGCCAGGGCGAACCCAGCCGGAACACCTGGCGTACCGGGGTGGAGGCTGTCGAGGTCATGACCGTTGCAACTACGTGCCCGTGCTCTTTGTTCCGGGTGGTGTCGTGGCCTCGCTGTCGTCCAGCACCCGCGACCCCGCAGCGAACTTCCGCACCTGCTCACCACGCAGAATCTGCGCTGGTACGGCCCCGCCGAGCAGGTCGCGGACCAGTGCCGGGGAGTCGCCGAGCGGCAGGTCGCTTCCGGCGATGACGACGTTGCCGTAGCGGCGGCCCTTGAGCATCGCGGGGTCGGCGATGACCGCGGTGTGCTCGAAGACCTCCCCGATCGTCGCTGCCTCACGCTTGGCGACGGTCAGGTCGCGGAAGTCGCCGCAGTTGACCACGTAGACACCGCCGGGAGCGAGCACACGCCGTGCGTGCCGCGTGAACTGGACGGTCGTGAGCGCGACGGGAGTGCGGCTGTAGGCGAAGACATCCCGCACGATCACATCGCGGGTGCCGTCGGAGAGCGACGTGAGGACCTGCCGGGCCTCCCCGACCCGGATACGGAGCAGCGGAGCCCGCGGAAGGTCGAACCAGTGGCGCACGAGTTCGGCGAGTCGGCCGTCGATCTCCACGACCACCTGCCGGGCGTCGGGATAGACCGAGGCGAAGTAACGGGCCATCGTGCACGCACCCCCACCGAGGTGCAGCACCCGCAGCCGCGAGTCGACGTCGAACCTGCTCTCGACGAGCATCGCGATCCACCGCATGTACTCGAACTCGAGCAGTCCGGGATCGCTCAGGTCGATGTGCGAACTGGGCACCCCGTTGATCTCGAGCACCCAACCGTCGGCGAGATAGCGGTCCTTGACGAGCTCGCACGTACCCGTGTCGATGTCGTACAGCCCTTCGGCCGGGCCGCCCGGTGGACTCGGCTTCTCCTTGCGCGGCGACGATGCGGCGCGGCCACCTCGTTGCCTGCTCATGCGGACGAGCCTAGTACCGCCCGGTCAGAGGTGAAGATCCTCCTTGCGGATCATGGCGGTCGCCACGACACTGATCACGGCGGTGAGGACGAGGTAACCGCACGCGAGCCACGGGCCTCCGGCCGCGGCGATGAGCGCGGTGAGGATCATCGGTGTGACGCCCGACGCGTAGATCCCCGAGAACTGGTAGACGACCGACAGGCCCGTGTACCGGATCTCCGCCGGGTACAGGCTCGCGTACAGGGTGCCCTGCGCGCCGTAGAAGACGGCGTGGACGACACCGAACACGAAGATCATCGCCGCAGCGAACCAGAACAGGTCGTTCGTGCCGAACAGGGCGAAGGCCGGGAACACCGCGACCCCGTAGGCGGCGATGCCGACGATGTAGACCTGCTTCGAACCGAAGCGATCCACCAGCAGACCCGACACCGGGAGCAGTGCGGCCATGACCAGCGCCGCGAAGGTGACGACCAGGAGCACCGGCACCTTCTCGAAGTTCAGATCCTTGGTGGCGTAGGTGATCGCGAACACGCCCCAGGTGTTGAATGCTGCGCCCTCACCCCACCGCGACAACAGCCCGAGAACCGTACTGCGACGTACCCCCGGCCGGAAGACATCCACGAGCGGAGCCGACGACTTCTTCGCGAGTTCCTGCACCTCGCGGAAGGCAGGCGTCTCGTCGACCTTCAAGCGCACGACGAAGCCGACGGCGACGAGAACGAGACTCAGCAGGAAGGCGATCCGCCAGCCGTACGCCAGGAATTGTTCCTCGTCGAAGGCCACCTGCAGTACCGCGAAGACCGCGGTGCCCAAGGCGAGACCCAGCGCGAGCCCGACCTGGGGAATGCTGCCGAACAAGCCGCGCTTCTTCGCCGGGCTGTGCTCGACCGCGAGTAGGACGGCTCCGGCCCATTCACCACCGAGGGCGAAGCCCTGCAGGATGCGCAGCAGGAGCAGCAGGATCGGCGCGATGACACCGACCTGCGCATGGGTGGGCAGGACCCCTATCAGTGCCGTTGCGATGCCCATTATGAACATCGTCAGCGCGAGGGTCTTCTTGCGACCGATCCGGTCTCCGATGTGACCGAAGACGACTCCGCCGATGGGCCGGACCACGAAGCCGACGGCGAAGGTGGCGAACGCGAGCATCGTCCCGACGAACGAACTCTGGTCCGGGAAGAACAGCTGGTTGAAGACCAGGCTCGCGGCGGTGGCGTAGAGGAAGAAGTCGTACCACTCCACGGTGGTGCCGAGAAGACTCGCCGCGACCACGGTGCGCAATCGCTTGCGCCGCTCGAGGTCGGATTCGGTGTCCGGTGCGGAAGGGGACTGGGAAAGCGTGGTCATGGCTCGATCCGGGTCGGCGTGGGCGGTGGCAGCCGCCGACGCTAACCCCTTCCGTCACGCTCACACGCGGGTTCGGATCACGCTGATCGCAATCGTTGCCCGCTTCCACCGGCCGGTGATCTCCTGAAGCCCACACTCTGCTCGTCGCCGACTCGAGGACTTGTCTTGTCTGTACATATGCACTGGTTCCTGCCCACCTATGGCGACTCGCGCAACCTGATGGCCGGAGGACACGGCAGTTCGATGTCGGGTGATCGCCCGGCGACGCTGCGCTATCTGAACCAGATCGCCGCAGCCGCGGAGGCGAGCGGCTTCGAATCGGTCCTCACTCCCACCGGTGCGTGGTGCGAGGACGCCTGGCTCACGACGGCCATGTTGATCGACACCACCGAGTCGCTGAAGTTCCTCGTGGCGTTACGCCCCGGTCTGATCAGCCCCACCCTGGCCGCCCAGATGGCCGCGACCTTCCAATGGCAGTCCCAGGGGCGCCTGCTCCTCAACGTCGTCACCGGCGGCGAGGACCACGAACAACGCACCTTCGGGGATTTCCTCGACAAGAACCAGCGGTACGCGCGCTGTGGTGAGTACCTCGACGTGCTCCTGCGCCTGTGGGCGGGCAACGGCCCGGTGGACTTCGAGGGCGAGTACATCCGGGTCGAGAACGCCCAGCTCCAGCGCATCCCCGATCCGGTCCCACCGCTCTTCTTCGGTGGGTCCTCCCCCGCAGCCGGTACCGTCGCGTCGCGGTACTGCGACACCTATCTCACCTGGGGTGAACCACCCTCGGCGGTTGCCGACAAGATCGCGTGGATCCGCGGCCTCGCCGATATCCAGGGACGCACCCTCGACTACGGCATCCGCTTGCACGTCATCAGCCGCGACACCTCGGCGGAGGCGTGGGCCGAGGCCGACCGGCTGCTCTCCGGGCTCAACCCTGCGACGGTCGAGAAGGCCCAGCAGAGCCTGGCCCGCTCAGGTTCTGAAGGTCAGCGACGGATGGTCGAACTGCACGGCGGCGGTAGTGCCTATGCGGCCGGTAAGGACGCCCGCAGCCTGGAAGTCTCCCCCAACCTGTGGGCGGGTGTAGGGCTCGTGCGTGGCGGCGCGGGCACCGCGCTCGTCGGGTCACACGAGGAAGTCGCCGACCGCATCGCCGAGTACGCCGAGATCGGACTCGACCACTTCGTGCTCTCGGGCTACCCGCATCTCGAGGAGGCCTACCGCTTCGGTGAGGGGGTGCGACCGATCCTCGAGCGTCGCGGACTCCTCGCGCCGACCGCCCCGCGAGCGGGCGAGCTGTCGGGCTCGACGGCCTTCCTGCCCTCCGCTCACTGAACGCGCCGAGCGTCGGCACCGAATGTGTCGGTGCTGTTACAGCTGCGAGCCTCGTCGTGCGAATCCGGCCGTAGGACCGAGAATGGGGCAATGCCGGATCGAGGATTCACGCCGACCCAGCTCGCCGCACGCGCGGCGTACCTGCTGCGCGGCAACGACCTGGGCACCATGACGAGTGCCGCTCCCAAGCTCTATCCACACATGTGGAGCTGGGACGCGGCATTCGTCTCCATAGGACTTGCACCGCTGAGTGTCGAACGTGCGGTGGTCGAACTCGACACACTGCTGTCGGCGCAGTGGAAGAACGGCATGATTCCGCACATCGTGTTCGCCAACGGCGTCGACGGTTACTTTCCCGGTCCGGCGCGCTGGGGAGTATCCGAACTGGCGGCGCACGCACCGTCACAGGTTCAGACCTCGGGTATCACGCAGCCACCGGTACACGCGATCGCCGTGCAGCGCATTCTCGAACACTCACGACGACACGGTCGTTCGACGCGCGCTGTCGCCGAAGAGTTCCTGGATCGCCGGTGGCAGAATCTGGTGCGTTGGCACCGCTGGCTCGCCCACGCGCGCGATCTCGACGACAACGGCAGGATCGCGCTGTACCACGGGTGGGAGTCGGGCATGGACAACTCGCCGCGCTGGGATGCCGCGTATGCCAACGTCGTCGCGGGTCCGGTGCCGCCATTCCACCGAAAGGATCTCGAGCACGTCGCCGACCCCACCCAGCGGCCCACCGATCGTGAGTATTCACGCTATCTGTGGCTGCTCGAGGAGATGAAGTCGGCGCGCTACGAGGACGGAGTGCTCGCGAAGGCAATGAGCTTCGCCGTCGAAGACGTCTTCGTCAGCGCGGTGTTCTCGTTGTCGTGTGAGGTCCTCGCGACCATCGGCGAAGAGCATTCGCGTCCCAACGCGGATGTGCGTGAACTGTATTCGTGGGCAGAACGGTTCCGGCGCGGGGTGATCGCCACGACCGACCCGCGTACCGGTGCGGCGAAGGACTTCGATCTTCGAAGCGGAAAGTGGGTTGCCACAGACACTCTCGCGATGTTCGCGCCGTTGCTGTGCGGCGGCCTGGAGCGGCAGGCCGAACGGGCTCTGCTACGAAACTTCGAGGGACCGAAGTTCTGCGGACATCCGGATCTACGCTATGCGGTACCGCCGTCCACCTCTCCCGTCTCGGGTGACTTCCGGTCCCGTGAATACTGGCGCGGCCCGGTATGGCCGGTGATGACCTGGTTGTTCTCGTGGGCGTTCGCCCGACGCGGGTGGGCCGAGCGAGCGAACGTGCTTCGCGCGGAGGGCCTACGGCAGGCGAGCGACGGCACTTTCGCCGAGTACTACGAACCTTTCACCGGCGACCCGCTCGGCAGCATGCAGCAGTCGTGGACTGCCGCGGCCGTCCTGGACTGGCTCGGCTAGACCCGTTCTGCGACTCGCGCGTGGTTCCGGAATCTGCCGGGGCTACCGAAACCACGCGCCGAGGCGTCAGATCCCGATTCGTCCGCCGTCCGACTTCCATACCGCGATCACGGCGGGACGCGGCTGCGAATCTCCTCCGTCGGGCCAATGCGAGGCCGGCGACGCCCACGACGCGCCGTCCGTCTCACCGGGATGCTGCACGCACACCACGACGCGGTCGTCCTGGACGATGGGGCCGCAGGTCTCCGCACCGACCGGCACGGTGAGGAACTGCTTCGTCTCACCGCGGCGCGGTCCGTCGAGGACGACGCAGAACAGACCGTCATTGGAGCCGAGTGCATTGCCGTCGGTGGAGATCCACAGATTGCCGTGCGAGTCGAAAGCCAGGTTGTCGGGACACGAGATCGGGCTGACCTGAGATTTGTCGAAGCCACCGAAGTAGGTATCGGCCTCGTTCGGATCGCCGCACACGAGTAGCAATGTCCAGGTGAAGAACGTACCCGCGTGGTCGTCGTCGATCTCGAGCACCTGGCCGTTCTTGTTGTTCGCGCGTGGATTGGCCTCATCCGCCGGGGCGGCTTCGTCGACCCCACGCTTGGTGTTGTTGGTGAGCGCGACGTAGACCTTGCCGGTGACCGGATCGGGTTCGAAGTCTTCGGGACGATCCATCTTCGTCGCGCCGACCTTGTCACCCGCAAGCCGCGTGAACACCGCTACCTCGTCGGCACTCATGCCGTCGACCCGCGACTCACCGCTACCGTCCTCGTGCGTGACCAGCAACGGAATCCACTCACCCCTACCGCTGAACTCGCCCCCCTCGGGAAGGGCCCCGGATCCGTCGATCGCCTCCGGGTGATCTCCGCTGAGCTTCGCGACGTAGAGCGTTCCTGCGTCGAGAAGCGTCATGTTGTGACGTACGGCCGCTCGGGAATTGCCCGCCTGCATCTTCCGCGACGACACGAATTTGTACATATAGTCGAAGCGTTCGTCGTCGCCGCTGTAGGCGACCACGGTGCCGTCGCCGGTGACGTGAATGGTGGCAGCTTCGTGCTTGAACCGTCCGAGTGCCGTGTGCTTGACCGGTACCGACTCCACATCCCACGGGTCGATCTCGACGATCCAGCCGAATCGATTGACCTCGTTGGGTTCTGCCGCTATGTCGAAGCGAGCGTCGAAGCGCTCCCACTTCCGTTCCGTCTCCGTACCCTCGAGTCCGTACCGGGCGAGACGCTCGGCGGCGACCGGGTCGGTCACGCTCTCGGCGTTGGCGAAGTACTGGTCGAAGTTCTCTTCGCCCGACAACACGGTGCCCCACGGGGTCAGCCCACCGGCGCAGTTGTTGAATGTGCCCACGACTCGAGTGCCGGTGGGGTCGGCCACGGTCTTCAGCAGGTCGCTACCCGCAGCCGGTCCCGTGACCAGAAACTCGCTGGTACCCGTGATCCGACGGTTGTACGGTCCGAATTGCGGTGTGAGACGCCCGGTTCCCGATTCGCTCGTCACCTCGACGACCGACAGGCCGTGACTCGCGATACCGATTCGAACCTGCTCCTCGGTGGGGTCGTCCGGGTCGTAAACGCCGAACATGAAAGGCTCGGTCGTGTATTCGTGGCTGACGACCAACAGATACCTGCCCGGCGCACCCTCCACCGGGAGCAGGCCGGCGAAGTCGTTGTTGAACCCGAACTGCTTTTCCTGAGCCGCGGCGGTCTGGTTCTCGATATCGAAGGCCGGCGCATCGGGAAGCACCGGATCGCCCCAGCGGATGACGACCTCGTGCTCGTAACCGTCCGGGACGATCACCGCATCGTCGGTGTTCGGTCCCACCGCAGTGAAATTCGTGCCGTCGGGCATCGGCCCGAGATCACCCGCACCCCCTGCGGAAAGACGGGCTGCAGTTGCGCCGGAATCGCTTGCGCAGGAAGCGAGCAGGCTGCCGGCACCCGCGGCCAACACCGCCCGGGCGCCGCCCCGCAGCACTCCGCGACGCGAGAAGACATTACGTACGATGTCGCCGAAGTACTCACCACCGGAGGTGTTGGGAACCGAGTGTGAACAGGCATCCCCGCACTTGTACTTGCAGGTGATATTCGAGCGCGACGATATGCCGTCATGTGTGAGGAACAGGGGCAGGACTTCACGGGCCACGTTCAACTCCTCGGGAATCGGTTCGACACGAGAACCGTAGGGAGGCCAGGCGAGCCGAACGGAACGGGCAGATGAACGCCAGGTGAGGCTTCGGGAACGTCGAGGCGCCGCTTTCGGAACGGCAGTCCGGTCAGCCCGGCGTGATGCGGTCCAGGTCCATGATGGGTTGCACGCCACCACGCTCGTCGTCGAGGAGATCGTCGTTCGGTGACTGCTCTTCGTCTTCGGCCTCACCTGGTCTCGAATCGACGAACGGCACCACCCGTCGGACGATCGCATCGTTGTAGGATTCGGGCGCCTGAACGGGATTGGCGTGTCCGGTTCGGGGAAGTTTCGACACCAGGAGGGTGCCCTCCACCCCGCCGGACTGGTCGATGAGGATCCGATGGCTGTATTCGACGTCGACGACATTGTCGGCCAACGGGTTCCGTGGGCGGAGGAACACCACTGCAGGCCGGATCTTGTCCTCCCGTCGGTCATTGAGTGCCCTCAGGTTGTCGATGGCACCGGATGCGACGATGGCCCGGAACTGTGACTCGATCAGTCCGTTGCTCGCGGCGTCGGTCGACAAGACCTTGTCGTGGAGCACTTCTACCGCGACATTTCGCAACTCTTCGGAATCGATGCGGCGGTACCCTCGATCGGAGGGAACGACGAACCGGTCTTTCCGAGCAGCGATTTCGACGAGCATCCGCATGCTGCGACTCTCCCTCGCACCCGGCAACCAGCCGATCCAGCGCAGTAGATCCTCGCCGGCATCACGGGCGTCGCCTCGCACGGCATGCAGATCCAGCGGAGTACAGTCCAGGATCACGCCGGTCACCTCCAGCGTGGTGTCCTGATACAGATGCTGCGCAACCTCGAGCGCGATGATTCCACCCATGCTGTGGCCTGTGAGCACGATGTTCTCGATCCCGGACCACGCCGCCCGCTCCTGGATCAGTCGGCTGACGACGGCCGTGTCGAGACCGCTGTTGTCGTACTCGACCGCCCACACCTGTCCCAGTTCACGCAGCGCCGGCAACGCGGTGGCGGTGTCGGTCGCGTCGAGATTACCGAGTCCGACGAGGTCGACGACTGCTGTGTCGCGGTCTTCCCGCGATGCGGCGTCGTAGACGGGATGGAGCTGCGGTTGGGTGAGAGCGAGCCGTTCACGGACCGGCGCGACATCCCAGGCCCAGTACTGGGTGAACAGTGCGACGAGCGGAAGCGCTGCGATGGCCGTGCGTGCCAGGGCACGGCGAAGTCGCCCGAACCGGACCCAGTGATGGCCCGTGCGGGTGTTGCGGAGACGTTGCCGTCGACGACTGTCGTCCCAGTCGTCGACGCTGCAGGGCGGAAGCGATGGTGCGTTCGACATGCACCATCGATGCTAGCGACGACGATCAGCAGTGACGACCGTGCCCACGGAGTCGTGACGACCGTGACACCCCGGCAACGACGACTGTGCTCGGATGATCAGCGGCAACCCCGGTCAGCTGAGCCCTGTCAACGGCGGCGCGGAGTTCTCGTCACGCCACGCGAGCGCTTCCCGCAGTTCCGTGAGGTCGTAGTCGGGCCCACCGGTGCCCACGGTGAACAGTGTGATGCCCAGATCGACGTATGCGGCCGCAGCGTCGGCGCCGGGCCATGCGGTGGACCGCTCGATGTCCTCGGGACGACGATCGACGTCGGCGCAGCGCTGGGCCAGGATCTCGGACTTCTCGGTATGTGTCTCCATCTCACCGAAGCTGTGCCAGATGTCGGCGTACTTCGCGACGAGCGGAAGCGTCTTCTTCGGGCCGCCACCACCGATGAGGATCGGAATGTGCCTGGTGGGCGGCGGGTTCAGCTTCCCGAGTCGACCGACTATGCGAGGCATGTATTCGGCGAGCAGGTCCAGCCGGGATCCTTTGGTGCCGAAGTCGTAGCCGTATTCGTCGTAGTCCTTCTCGAACCATCCCGAGCCGATGCCGAGGATGAGACGGCCGCCGCTGATGTGGTCGACGGTGCGGGCCATGTCGGCAAGCAGGTCGGGATTGCGGTAACCGCCCCCGGTGACGAGCGCGCCGATCTCGACTCGTTCGGTCTGCTCGGCCCACGCACCGAGCATCGTCCAGCATTCGAAGTGAGCGCCGTCGGGATCGCCGTAGAGCGGGTAGAAGTGATCCCAGTTGAACACGATGTCGACGCCGGCGTCCTCGGCACGGAGAACCGTGTCGCGGATGACGCCGTAGTCGGGTTGCTGCTGGGGCTGGAGCTGTAATCCGATGCGAACGGGACGTGTCATGGATTCCACGTTATGCGGACTGTGCCGGGGACGCAGGTGGATCGGCCCTCCGGCCGCTTCACGGCCGTCGGGCACCGGCGAACAAGGCACCTCGGATCAGCAGGCCGATCGCGCGGTGTGTCGCGACATATTGTTCGGGAGTCGCGGTGGCGGCATGGTCGTACAGGCCGCGAAGCATCGAGAAGATCGCCTCGGTGGTCCCGTCCGGCTGTGCATCGGCGTGCAGGATTCCGTCCGCATCGGCTTTCTCGACGATTCCCGCGATCACCTGCCGCAGCGATACGAAGATCAGATCGCTGTCCTCGTTCAGTCGGAGATGGGCCGCGCCCTCGCTGCGCAGCGCGCGGTCGAAAGCCACTGCGTACGGATTCTCCCGTACCAGCGCTGCGCCTTCGTCGAGCACTGCCATCAGCTTGTCCAGGACCCCGTCGACTTCGTCCGCTGCGGCGGCGAACCGTGGGATCGACACCTCGGCGATCTCTGTGAACGCCGCTCGGACGAGCTCTGCCTTGTTGGGAAAGTAGTGGTAGAGGGTGCCGCTCGTGATGTCGGCGGTGCGCGCGATCTCGCGGATCGTCGCACCGGAATAGCCCACCTCGGCGACGCAGCGCATGGTGGCGGACAGGATTCGGCGGCGAGTCTCGTCGCTCCTGGCTCCGACGGGCCTTCCCAGCTGCGCTGAAGTGGACGGCACGATACCTCCGGTAACTGGTAGTTGCCGTCGAGCATGGCACGCATCGACCGCAGCCGCCGGATGCCGGGCTTCTCCCGAGATTCAGAAGTTCGTTCTTCTCGTCAGGATCGGGCCATCGAATTACGACATAGGCCATTGACAGGGGTTGGTGTGACCTGCATCATATGGAACCAATCACGTGATTGATTCTGTTCCGAGATCGACCGCGGCGCGTGACCGGCGGATCCCGATCGGTTCTTTGCGACGGAAATCCGGCCGTCCCGTACCGCAATGCCGGCTGCTTCACATCTGAGTCACAACCGCGTTGTCCACGTGAACGGAGTACGAGCATCATGACGTCCACACAACCCCGCACCGAGCGGGATCCTTCCGGCTTGCCCGGGAGCTGGGTCGAGACCGCAGAAGGAATCGCGGACATCGAACAGGGCCGATACAACATGAAGATCCCCACCGACCGCTACGTGTCACCGGAGATCCACGAACGCGAACGCGAGGCCATCTGGGAGAAGGTGTGGCAGGTCGTCGGCCGGGAATCGGACCTACCCGTGGCCGGTGACTGGAAGGTCTTCACGCTGTTCGACCAGTCGTACATCGTCGTCCGCGGAAAAGACGACCGCATACGGGGTTTCGTCAACGCGTGCAGGCACCGGGGGAATCCGTTGTGTACCGGACGCGGTAATTCCCGACGCTTCCTCTGTCAGTACCACCTGTGGTCCTACGACCTGGACGGAACCCTTCGCGGAATCCTGCACGAAAAGGCCCTCGACCCCATCGACAAGTCCGAGAACTCTCTACTCGAGGTCTCGGTCGACGTCTGCGCCGGCTTCGTCTTCCTCAACCCGGATCCCGACGCCGAGCCCCTCGCCGACTATCTCGGGCCCGAGGTTCTGGAGATGCTCGCGCCGTACCGGCTCGACGAGATGATCACCGTGATGGACGTGCGGGAAGCCCTCGACTGCAACTGGAAGGTGGTCGTCGACGCCTTCTCGGAGGGCTACCACATCTCCGGAATTCACCCGGAGTTGTTGCGTGCTATAACTATCGAGTCGGAAGCCAGTCGCTACCGGCTTCTGGATCGGCATTCGGTGGCCTGCTCCCCGTTCGAGGTCGCCAACGTCGACAAGTACGGCCCGCAGGAACAGGTCGACGGTATTCACGAACTTCCCGAGACCTTCCCCTCGCTCATGCGTGTCCTCCCCAGATTCGACGAACTCGTCGACGCATACCGAGTCGAGGGGAAGCCGCTCACGTTCCCCGAGGGTGTCACCGCGCGGACGATCCTGCAGAAGGCTGCGCGCGAGGTCCTGACCGAATCGGGCCTGGACGTCAGCGGACTCACGGACGCTCAGATGAGCGACAACCACGGCTGGGTCCTGTTTCCGAACTTCTTCATGACCGTTCGTGCCGGCGAAGCCACCGTCATCCTCGCGCAACCCGACCCCGGAGGTGATCCCAACCGCTGTGTCTGGCAGATCATCAGCCTGATGTGGCTGCCGGACGAGATGAAGGACGCTCTCCGTGCCGAACCCATCGAGGTGAAGGAGCCCGGCGAGTTCAAGTACTTCCTGGCACTGCAACAGGACTACGAACAGATGCCCAGGCAGCAACGCGGCCTGCGCAACAAGCGTCTCGAGCACATGATGCTGGTGTCCGAGGAAGTAGTCGTGGCCCACTTCCATTCGGTTCTCGACAGATACCTCGCCGCATCCTCCCGTTCGTGATCCGCCTGTTCACGACGCCTGACCAGCCCAAGGAGACATACGAATGGAACTGCGCGACATCGCCGATGTCATCGACGATCACACAGGCCGTGCACGCACGGTACTCGAGTACGGTCTGATCACGAAGTCGCTGGTCGATCGTGCCAAGGAGCCCGGCTTCACGACCGAGAGCTGGGCGCCGCTCGCCGAACTCGTCGCCACCGACGAATTCGTTCGGGTCGGCAACTTCAAAGAGGTCATGAACTGGACCGAGTACGTCGACTTCCTGACCAACTGGGCCGCCGCCTCCCAGTGGGAAGGTGTCTTCAAACGCGTCACCGAAACCCCCGACCTGGTCTTCCTCGAACTCGAGGAACGCAGCAGCGTGGGTGATTTCAGCAATGTCGTGAACTCGGTGTCGGTCTACGAATTCGACGAGTCGGACAAGATCCGTCGCATCGATGTCTACCTGCAGATGGCGTTGCCCGACAACGCGATGCTCGGTAGTTACGAGGACGTCCGTATTTCGGAATGACATCTCGACCGGCCCCTCCGAGGGGCCGGACCCCCATCACATACTCAGTGGGGCCGGACCCCATCACACACAACTATTCCAGGAGAACATCGGTGAACATCGACGAGCGCATCGCACACCACACTCGGATGGCGAAGGCGTACGGCAACGCCTATCTGCGTCAAGGCGTACAGGAGGGGGAGGAGTATGTCGACGAAAGTGGCCAGGATGCCTGGAAATTCGCCGACGACGCCATCTACACCTCCCCCTACTTCACGGGTGATGAGGTCATCCTGATGAAGGAGGCCCTCGCCGACACCGGGCGAGCCGCAACCATGGAGGCAAAGGCTTACTCCCTTACCTTCTCCGACTGGAAGCCGGCCGATTTCAAGTACTGGCCGGCCGCGAACGGACTTGTGATGAAGACGCGGTGGCAGGGCACCGCCACCGACGGAACCGTCATGGGCTTCTACTCGTACAGCTTCATCGAAACGAACGACCTCGGTGAGATCACCCGCTGGGAAACGCACGTCAACGACGAGTACGGACCGTTCCTCGACGTCGCGATCGGCAGGAGCGGACCGTTCCACGGCAATGCCGAGTACCTCGATGCCCTGACCGCATGTCTCGAGCGGGCCGGCGTCACCGTCTGACATCCCCGGGCCGAAACCCGACTTCTCGTGTTGCACGAAAGGACATCTCCGACATGGAGTCCGTAGCAATCACTCCCCTGTTCGGCACCGAGTTCAGAGGAATCGAGAGCCTCGACGACGAAATCGTCGTCGCTCGCATCGCCGAAGCACTGCGCTGGCGCGGAGTCGTTCTCATCCGCGGGGCGAACCTCGACAACGAGACGCAGATCGCGTTCAGCCGCCACTTCGGGGAACTCGTCAAACCATTGCCGAACGAAGAGATCATGACGGTCTCGCTCGATCCGGCGAAAACGGTTGCCGCAGAGTACCTCAAGGGCACCTTCAGCTGGCACATCGACGACACCACCAACGACATTCCCGCCAAGGCCACCACCCTCACCGCACGACAGGTGGCAGAAGAAGGGGGCGGAACGGAGTTCGCCAGTACCTACGCGGCCTACGAGAATCTCCCGGAACACGAGAAGAAGCGCTATGAAGGTCTTCGCGTGGTCCACTCCTTCGAAGCTGCGCAACGGACGGTCTACCCCGACCCCACCGACGAGCAGGTTGCGTTCTGGCGCACCCTGCCCAAGCACGAATCGTCGCTGGTGTGGAAGCGGCGCGACGGCCGCCGCTCCCTCGTCATCGGCGCCACCGCCGATCACATCGTCGGCATGGATCCCGACGAAAGCCGTGCGTTGCTCGACGACCTGCTGGCCTGGACCACACAGGAACAGTTCTCCTATCTCCACGAATGGGAAGTCGGTGACTTCGTCATGTGGGACAACACCGGCATGCTGCATCGGGCGCAGAAGTACGACGCCGACTCGCCCCGACTGATGCAACGCACCACGATCGTCGGCGACGAGGCATGGTCGTGAGGACTGCTCTCGTCACCGGAGGGGGATCCGGGATCGGACAGGCGGTCGCCGAGCGACTGCGCAAGGACGGCCACCAGGTCGCCGTGTTCGATATCCGGCCCTCCGGAGGCGAACTCGAGTTCGCCGTCGACGTCACCGATCGTGCGCAGATCGACGAAGCGCTCGCGCAGGTACGCGACCGGCTCGGCCCGGTGACCATCCTGGTCAACGGGGCCGGTGTGGAGGTGTACCGGCGGTTCCACAACCTGTCCTTCGAGGACTGGCAGCGCGCGATCGATGTCAACCTGCACAGTGTCTTCCACTGCGCCCAGGCGGTACTGCCCGACATGCTCGATGCGGGCTGGGGGCGGATCGTCAACATCTCGTCGTCCAGTACCCACTCGGGACAACCGTTCATGTCGGCCTACGTCGCCGCCAAGACGGGGGTCAACGGACTCACGAAATCGTTGGCACTCGAGTATGGACCGTCCGGTATCACCGTCAACGCGGTACCGCCGGGATTCGTCGATACACCGATGTTGCGCCGGGCAGAGGGCAAGGGGCTGCTCGGCGGCACCATCGACGAGCACATCCTCAGAACACCGGTTCGCAGGGCCGGTCGCCCCGAAGACATCGCGGCGGCCTGCTCGTTCCTCACCTCGGACGAGGCCGGTTACATCACCGGCCAGATCCTCGGTGTGAACGGCGGGCGCAATACCTGAACCGCTGCTGCCGGACGACCGACCTCGCCGAGTTGACGGCGGGGTCGGTCGTCATTCGCGGCCTTCGTCGCCCACCGCCGTTACGGCGTGATCGGATCCGGAGCCGGGCGAGTGGTTCGCGGAGAGTGCCTCGTACCGGCGCGCGAGCTCGCTCAGGAACGATTCCAGGATGAGATCGAAGCTGTCCGAGTCGATCTCGGCCGCATACTCGCGGAGCCGATGTGCCTGCGACAGGTGCGGATAGCGTTCGTTGTAGGTGTCGATGTGATCGTCGAATCCGCCCGCGAACGAGGTGATCGCGGAACCGATCACGATGTACTTGATCGAGGCCCCGATCATCGTTGCGTAGCGCGGCGGCCAGCCGGCGCGCGTGAGACCGCCATGGATCGCATCCGACGCCCGGAGGGAGACCCGTCTCGTGCCGGGGCTCGCAGCGAGGAACGGAACCATGTTCGGATGGGCCGCGAGCGCGTCGCGATAGGTGCGGGCCCAGCGTCGTAGCGCTTCCTGCCAGTCGTCGCCGGCGAACGCGCTGACGTCGACCGATTCGCCGATGGCGTCGGCGATGTCGTCGAGCAACTCTTCCTTGGTGGCGTAGTGACTGTAGAGAGACGGGGCGCGAACACCGAGTTCGGTTGCGATCCGGCGCATCGACACCGCGTCGAGACCGTGCTCGTCGACTAGTCGCAGCGTGACGTCGCGGATGAGTTCACGACTGAGCAGAGGCGTACGCGGGCGCGCCATCCGTCGTCCTCCTTCCGGACGGGCCTGGACGAACTAACAATGTAAGGTTAGTTTGGAATCGCGAGGAGCGCTACGGCGCCGGCATCCCTGGAAGGCCTCTCCATGAACTTGAAGCTCACCGAGGAGGAGCGCGCGTTCCGCGACGAATTGCGCACCTTCTTCACCACCGAAATTCCCGCCGATGTGCGTGCGAAGGTTGCATCCGGCACGCCGTTGAGCAAGGACGACATCGTCGCCACCCAGCGGATCCTCCATTCCCGCGGGCTCGCCGTCCCCAACTGGCCTGTCGAATGGGGCGGCCAGGACTGGACCCCGATGCAGCGCAATATCTGGCTCAGCGAGCTGCAACTCGCCTCGGTGCCCGACCCGCTGCCGTTCAACGCATCGATGATCGGCCCGGTCATCGCCCAGTTCGGTTCGCAGGAGATGAAGGAACGTTTCCTGCCGGCCACCGCGAACCTCGACATCTGGTGGTGCCAGGGCTTCTCCGAGCCCGAAGCCGGCTCCGACCTCGCCTCCCTGAAGACCCGCGCCGTTCGCGACGGTGACGACTACATCGTCAACGGGCAGAAGACGTGGACGACGCTCGCCCAGCACGCCGACTGGATCTTCTGCCTCGTACGCACCGATCCGAACGCGAAGAAGCAGGCCGGCATCTCGATGCTGCTCTTCCCGATGGACACCCCGGGCGTGACCCGTCGGCCGATCAAGCTGATCGACGGAAGCTACGAAGTCAACGAGGTCTTCTTCGAAGACGTGCGGGTTCCCGCCGAGAACCTCGTCGGCGAGGAGAACACGGGCTGGACGCAGGCGAAATTCCTGCTTGGTAACGAACGCACCGGTATCGCGCGGGTGAGCGCCACCAAGGTCAAGCTCGCACGAGCGAAGTCCCTCGCGGCCGAGACCCGGGTCGGTGACGGGTCGCTCCTCGACGACCCGATCTTCGCCGCACGCCTGGCGGAACTCGAGAATGAACTGCTCGCCCTCGAGCTCACCCAGCTACGCGTGGTCGCGAGCTCGGCCGACGGCAAGCCCAACCCGGCGTCGTCGCTGCTGAAGATGCGCGGCTCCGAGCTCCAGCAGGCCGCGACCGAACTGCTCGTCGACATCGCGGGCCCCGACTCGCTCCCCACGGCGGCGTCCGGAATCGACTCGCCCGACTGGGCGCAGCTCACGACGCCGACCTACCTCAACAACCGCAAGGTCACCATCTACGGCGGGTCGAACGAGGTACAGCGTTCGATCATCGCTTCTTCGATTCTCGGACTGTGAGGCCCCGGACATGAATTTCGAACTCGACACCGAACAGGACATGCTCCGCGCGACCGTCCGCGACCTGCTCTCCGGCGCGTACGACGTCGAGGCGCGCAACCGGGTAGCCGAGAGCGACCTGGGCTGGAACCGCGACGTGTGGAAGCAGCTCGCCGAACTCGGCGTGCTGGGGCTGCCTTTCGCGGAGGAGCACGGTGGCATGGGTGCGGGGCCGGTGGAGGTCATGGCCGTCATGACCGAGATCGGCCGTGCCCTCGCTCCGGAGCCGGTGCTCGATGCCGTTTATCTGCCCGGCCGGCTGGTCGCCGAGGTCGGCACCGACGCGCAGCGCTCCGACATCCTTCCGCGAGTATCCGAGGGCACCCTGCTCCTCGCATTCGCACACGACGAGCCGGGCAGCCGATGGCCGCACACCGAAGTGGGCACCACCGCGACCCGCGACGGCGACTCCTGGTCACTTTCCGGACGTAAGAACCCTGTGCTGCACGGTGATTGCGCCGAGACGCTCATCGTCTCCGCGAAGCTCCCCGAAGGTGGTGTCGGCCTGTTCGTCGTCGACGCCGGGGCCGACGGTCTGGTCCGCACGTCGTACCGCACCCACGACGACCGTCGCGGTGCGCAGATCGTGCTCGACAATGTTGCGGCCGTGCCGCTCGGCGAGGCGGCCGATGCGTCCGCGGCGATCACCGCAGCCCAGGTGCACGCGCAGGCGGCGCTGTGCGCCGAGGTGGTCGGTGCTCTCGATTCCTCCGTGCGGCTGACGACGAGCTACCTGAAGCAGCGCAAGCAGTTCGGCGTGCCGCTGTCCACCTTCCAGGCACTCACCCACCGTGCCGCCGACATGTACGTACAGTACGAACTGGCCTCGAGCATGAGCCTGTACGCCACGATGGCCCTCGCCGACGGCATCGTCGACCCGGCCATCGCGTCGCGTGCCAAGCTGCAGGTAGGCCGGTCCGCGCGCAAGATCGGTCAGGAAGCGGTGCAGATGCACGGTGGCATCGGTGTCACGGCCGAGCACTCCATCGGCCACTACCTCAGCCGCCTGACCGCGATCGAGCACATCCTCGGCACCATGGACGACCACCTGCGGGTGCTCGCCGGTGGGGTGAAGGAGTACGAGCTCGTCGAGATCGCCGGGATGTGATCGCTCGGGCTCACTCCCGGGGAAGCAGTGTCCCCAGCGGGCCGAGGTCGATGTTCAGATCCTCGGGGGTGAGCCCGAAATGGTCGCGGAGTTCGGCCATTCGTTCTTCCAGCAGCATCAGTGTCGTCCCGAGTCGTTCGATCTGTTCGTCGCTGAGATCGCCTGCGTCCACCCGGTGCAGTGCCTGCCGCTCCATGAGCTGCCGGAGCAACTCGACCAGGGTCAGTACGAGCGTCACCAGTCCCCGCTCCACGGATTCGGGGTCGGCATCGATGCGTGAGGGGATGTGCGCAGACTCGCTCATGGGTTCCCCCGGACGCCACGTGGAACGGCGGCGTCGATTCCCTGTGCGGAGAGGGTGCTGATCGACGAGATGAGTGCGCGCAGCGAGATCCGCACCAGGTCGATCTCGGCAATCGACAAGGTGATGTCGCCGGTGATGACCACTCCTCCCGACAGCACGCGATCCAGCAGGTCGATCAGTGCGATCCGCCGGTCCTCGTCCACCGAGCCGTCGGCGTACCTCACGGGGAAATCCGTTCGGCGCCGGCGAACGAGTAGGGTGGCCACGGACCGCTCGTTTCGAGCCGTATCCCAGGATGACGCGATCCGAGCTTATTTACCTCCGAAAGGAACTCGTCGGTGCGTTCGTCGTCGACGAGATAGGTGCCGTTGAGCAGCATCCATTCCTGGCTCCCGCTCAACGCCGGATCGGTGGGTGCGCCACGGCGTCCCGCAGCGGACTTGCGCAACAGCCGGTCGTGGATCTCGTCGGCACGTGCGGCCGCGTCACGTTCGACACTGTCCTGCGCTGCGAGCTGTGCACGGCGTCGAAGCAGATAGGCGGTACCGCTGCCGGAACCGGATTCGTCCGTGTGGGATTCGGCGACCACCCGGGTCAGCGCCTTCCGGTCCCCGAACGCCTTGACTCCCCACTCGGTGCGTCCCCTCACCAGGGAGAGCGCCGACGAGAACTGTTCGCTGTGGTCGACGAGGAGGGCGCGTACCCGCTCGTCGTCGAGGCAGACGGTCGCGAGTCGCAGCGGTACCACCGGGGCGTGCCGCGAGAGATTCGCGACGACCGAATCATGGGCTCTGGCTACGTTCTCCAGCCAGTCGAGGTCCTCCAGATTGCGTGTCAGTGCGGCTTCGCCGAAACCCTCGAGGGGAACCGTTCCGACCACGGCGGTCAATCCACCCTCGGATACCGTGCGGACCTGCTCACCGGATACGCCGGATGCGGCCTCGATCTCGTGGCCGGCGAGAGCCTCGTCGGTCACGGCGTACATCCAGACCCCGGTCGTGTCAGTCACGTTCGTCCTCGTCCTCGTCCTCGTCCACGATCTCCGCAGGTTCCGCCGCCCCGGCCGCCTCGAGCGCGGCCAGCCGCTCGCGCAGCCGCCTGTTCTCCAACTCGAGTTCGGCTCTGCTCGTATCGATCTCGGGTGTGCGCGGCTTGCTCGTCAGCCAGGGATCGTTCTCCCACCAATCGATTCCGACCGCCTTCGCCGTCTCGAGCGAGGCGATGACGAGACGGAGCTTGATGGTGAGAAGTTCGATGTCGAGCAGGTTCACCTGAATGTCGCCGGCGATCACCAGCCCCTTGTCGAGGACACGTTCGAGGATGTCACCGAGGTTGGTCGAGCGGTTGCTGCCGCCGTAGGGTTGCGGCGACGACGTGCCGCCTCCCCCGCCGATGACCGTCATGTCCCGGTCCTCGCTCCGATGTCGCTGCTACCGCGCCCGTAGCGGCGGGTCCGGCGATATGCCAACAGGTTCCCGTCCAGATCGATCTCCACCTCGTAGAGCGCGAGCATGTCGGCCGATGACGGTATCCGCCGGTCCTCCACGACCTCGACCTCGACGACCCATCCGTCCTCGGTGGGTTCGATCGAGGTGACGCCCTGAGCTTCCTTCGAGGTCAGTTCCTTCAGGTGAGTGAGGGCCGCCGACGCGGCCTCGGCCGCCGAGATCGCGGGAGGTCCGGTGTCGGGCGCCACGAGATCACTCCTCTCCCTCACCGGGCGCGGATCCGCTACGCGAGATCATCCGGTTCAGTACGGCCTGCTGCGCCGCGTCCTTCTCGTCGGGCGACAGTTCGCCGGCCGCTGCCGCCTCCTCGATCTGCTCGAGTTCGCGCCGCACGTTCGCCGGATCGTGCAGTTGCTGGTCTACCTGCTCCTCGATGATCTCCCCCAGCCACATCACGCCCTTCACGGGCGCGAGCGGCAATGTGAGCAGGGATGTCACGAGTCCCATCGGTCAACCATCCTCTCCCGGATCGGATTTCGCTACGAAGTCGTATGCCGCCATGGGGCCGAGCAAGGAGAT
This sequence comes from Rhodococcus sp. NPDC047139, assembly GCF_040643435.1. Classification (NCBI taxonomy): domain Bacteria; kingdom Bacillati; phylum Actinomycetota; class Actinomycetes; order Mycobacteriales; family Nocardiaceae; genus Rhodococcus; species Rhodococcus sp. NPDC047139. The sequence continues at coordinate 33,911 of NZ_JBEYUH010000003.1, read as the reverse complement.
GTCCACTCTTTCCTCCCATTCCCTGCCCAGATCTTGCAGGATGCCCTCGAGTTCGTCCTGTCGTTCGAGTTCGACGAGGACGGCGATGTGGACGGCATCCTGCTCATGGGTGGGCTGTCGCTCGTTGACCATCGGATCGAGCGAGGCAAGAGCCTCGACGGTACGGCGCGTGTCCTCGTTCCGTTTGCTCTCGATCGTCGCGTTGATGATCTCCCCGAGCGCCATTCGTGCCTCTCGGGTCGCATCCTCCGACTGCCCCCGGATCTGTTCCCGCAACTGCGAGGCGTCGGAGTTCTCTTCGAGAATCTCCTGCAGAATCGTCGATTCGACGTACCGCCCCTTCACGACGAACTGAGCGAGGCCGTCGAGTTGCTCGAGTGCGGATTCGAGTTCGTCCTCGTGTCCTTCGAGCAACTCCTCGGCGACGGCATCTCGATCGGTGAGGACAGCGCCGAATCGGAGCGGGAGTACGGGTGCGACCGTCACGGTCCCGTCGAGCAGCGCGGCATGTGCCTGGAGGTCGTCCGGAGTGCCGAGGGCTCGGTCGGTCGGGATCTCGCTCACCAGGGCGGCGATGCGTCCGGAGCGAACGACCGAGACGTCCGCGGGAGGGTTGCCGACGCCCGACGCGTGCTCCTCCGGTTCCACATCCGAGGGTACGATGCCGTACACGTATACCGCAGTGGTGGAAGCGGATTCGCGAGCCCCATCCTGATCCGGTCGTTCGGTCTGCTCGGTGGACATCAATCCTCACCCCTGCGTGATCGTCGAGCGGGTTGCTTCTGGTCCTGCGCGTCCCCGAGAAACTCGCTGACCTTCTCGCCCGCAGCCTCGAGCGCTCCCTTCGTCTTGTGCTTGGCGCCCCCGGACGTGATGTCGCCGACGAGATCCGGCAGCCCCTTCGGCTCGTTGTCGGAGATTTCCAGCCGGTTCACCGCTTCCGCGAACCGCAGGTAGGTGTCCACACTGGCGACGACTACACGCGCGTCGATGGTGAGCAGTTCGATACCGACGAGCGAGACTCGCACGAACGCATCGATGACGAGTCCCTTGTCCAGGATGGTGTCGATGACGTCGGCCAGGCCGGACGAATTCGGGCGGGCCATGCCGCCGCCGCCACCGCCGCCGCCTCCTCCTGCGGGTTGGATCGTCATTGTCGGGATCCTCTCGAACTACCCGAGCGTGCGCCCGTGGTCTTGGTCGCCCGGGAACGCTTCGTGGGTGCGCGTTTGCGAGCCTGCTGCGGCTCCTCGTCTTCGTCCTCCGGTGACTCGTCCTCGTCCTCGTCCTCGTCCTCGTCGAGATCCTCTTCCTCTTCCTCGTCGCGAAGGTCGTCTTCGTCCTCCGGCGCCTCGTCTTCGTCCCCCTCGTCGTCCTCATCGAACTCGTCTTCTTCGTCCCGGAGCTCTTCCTCTTCCCTCCGCGCCGTCTCGTCGTCCTTGACGACCTCACTCTCGCGAATCTCGCCGTGCCATCCCACGATGTCGTCGGGATGCAGCAACGCGTCGGTCATCACGTGGCGCTGGAAGTGCTTCAGTTCCAGGCGGGACCGGCGGCCGACCGCCCGCCAGAGATTCGCGGTGCGCTCGAACAGGCCTCGGGGGTGGTATTCGAGGACCATGATGACCCGGGTCAGATCCGGTGTGAGCTCGTGGAAGGTCACCGCACCGTCGATGTAACCCTTGCCGCCCGTGGAACGCCACACGATCCGTTCGAAGGGCACCTGTTCGAGGATCGTGGACTCCCAGTTCCGGCGCGACCAGAACACCTTGCCGGTCCAGTGGAGCTTCTCGTCCTCGACCTGTTCGACCTGCTCGACCTTCTTCATGAACCTCGGCCAATCGGCGAACTGGGTCCACTGGTCGTAGACCAGGTCGATCGGTACCCCGATGTCGACGTATTCGACGATGTTGGTGAGCTTGAGTTGCTTACCGCCGCCGCCCTTCCCGTTGCCACCTCCGGTGAGGGAATCCTTGACGTCCCCGAACTTCTCTTTCGCGGTGTTCTTGAGGTTGTCGAAGCCGGAACTGGCGGCTGCCTTCAACGGTGATTCGCCCTGGGCGAGCTTGTCGACACCCGTCAGCGCACTGGCAAGGCTGCCGCCCTTGCCTTCGGAGTAATCCTGTAATCGCCCGGCTGTGCCGGTGACTCTGTCCGTCAGTTTCGACAAGGCATTCTGGGCGACCGTGCCCGCCAGACCTTGCAGGGATTGCTGCAGACCTCCGGCTGCTCCGTCGGTGGCCTTCCCGGCGGTATCGGTCGCCGTCTTCCCGGCCTTGCCCACCGCGTCGGTGACTCCACCCGGTATGTCCTTCAACTTGGCCATCGCTCTCACCGTCCTGTTCGGCGTACGGGCGCGCGACCGGACGACGACGATGCACCACTACTACTGCGGGCGGCCCGCTTACGAGGCTTGGGAGGTGCCTCCTCCTTGTCGTCCGCATCCTCGGGTTCGGCCGACTTCTTGCTGCGGGAGGCTCGCGGACGGGAGGGCGCGCGCGGAGCGCGCCGACGAGGGGTGGGACGCTCGGGTTCCGGTTCCTCCTCGGCATCCGAATCCTCCTCTGCGCCCCCTTCGTCCGGCTCGTCGTATTCCGGTTCTTCGTCGTGTGATTCGTCGTACTCGTCTTCGTACTCTGCCTCTGCGTCCTGCGACTCCCCGTCCGCTCCACTCCCGCCGGCGCGGGCCTGCAGGCGCTCGTTGATCGCGTCGATGCGATTGCTGGCGGCGGTCACGGCGGCGGCACGCGCGGCGTTCATGAGCTCGCCGCGCACGGATTCGGTGATCTTGTTGATCTCGGGAGACGAGCCGAGCATCGAAGCGCTGCGCTGAAGGACTTCCTGGGGATTGCTGGGCAGTTTGCCGGTGACCCCGGCGCCGGCAAGCATCATGGCCAAGCGCATCTTCTTGGTACGGCCCAGGAAATATCCGATGCCCACACCGAGGGCGACTCGTGCTCCGGGTTTCATCACCGTTCTCCTTCGTATGCCGCGCGTCGTGAAGGCGTGCTCGGAAGGTCTCGGTGGGCTGCGCAGCCGACGCGTGTCTCTATGTGATGCAAACCACAGTACGGCAATTACGACCGTGATTCGTATGCTTCTCGGCCGCGTTAACCGGAGCGGGGTCGGGGGCTCATAAAGTACCAAACAGTCTGCTCCGCAGCAGGATACGACGGTTGCTACACATCGGCCCCGTTCGACCGGTAATTCCGAAAGGAGCCTGTCGCCCGGAAGGGGTGGAAACCGGTTTTACCCCCGCGAAGGAGGTGGGGCGGTTATTCCCGTTGCCTGCAACGCGAATGCTGCTTCAGGGCCGATGATTTCACCAACCAGTGTGAGAAAACGTTCGACGAAGGCCGGACCGTGGGCGCCTTCGGTGGCGTCGTCCGGGTCGTGCAGATCGAGATGGTGCGCGAGTTCGTGCAGGACCACCATTTCACGGAATGCCCATGCAGTATTCGAGCGATGTTCGGGGAGGGCGATCGTCGCGCAGTCACGTTCGTAGTGTGCTGCCGAATTTCCGGCCCGCGCCCGCACGCGCACGGGCACGGCTGCGCGTTCCCAACGCGCGCGTACCCAGCCGAGGCCGAGCACGGCATCGATGTAATCCTGCACGGAGGCTATCGAAGCGAACCGTCGCTCGATCGGGAGTGTGACGTGGGAGCCTGCGACCTCGACGGTCCTCAGGCCGCGTTCGTCGGCCCGGTCGAGCATCTTCCGTACGATCGATTCCGCTTCGTAGACAGCACTTCTGCGAGTATCGCGCAGCTTGGTCACCGTTCCAGCCTCCTCGAAGCCGACGGCAGCTCGGGTGCCGTTCCCAATCGTGCTGCGCGTCCGGCGCGGTCTCCTGCCCGCCGAGCGTCGGCCGAACGCGCCGACGGCGCCCGATTACCGCGCCAACTGCCCCGCGCCTGTGACGTGCTGCGGTAGAAATCCTGGAGTTCCAGGCTCTTCCCACGCAAGACCAACGCCGTACCCGGTGCGGATGTTTCCGCCTCGTGTTCGATCTCCTGCTTTGCCTCGGCCAGCCTGGCACCGATCCGTGCCGCGAAGGCCGACTGGAAGTTCAGGCGTGCGGTCACCGCAGCAACCGGTTTGCGGACTCGTGTGCGGACACGGCGTCCCCCGCGCTCCTCCACCACCGTGCGCACAGTGGACTCGGAGCGAAAACTACCTTGGCGTATATAGGTGTCGGAGGCCCTCACCATCTGTACGAGCAGGGACGAATACAGTGCCTCGCACACGTCGATGTCGTCGGCGAAGCCGTAGGCGTAGATGACGGTGGAGGTCGCGGTGATGTCGCACTGCACGTCGTTGGCAGCGGCGATCGCGAGGAACAACTGCGCATAGGTGCGCAGTCCCTTCTTTCCGGTCTCCCCGATGGTGATCAGTCGCTGCACCGGGGCGGCGCGGCGTTCCTTCGACGCGGTATGGCTGCGCGCCACCGCGAGGTCGATCGAGGCAGAGGTCGCGAGTCGCTGCGCCGCCGCGAGGAAGGCATCGGCCTCGTGCGGGTTGTCGGTGGACTCGGCTTGGCGCAGCAGCCCGCCGATACGACTCAGCATCTTGTCCGAACTCACCCCGCGAGCGTAGAGCCCGGCACCGACTCCGCTCACGAGACCGAGAACACGGGTGAAATTCCTGCGGAACCGACCATCACCGACCACGATCGTGAAGATGGACACTGCGGTCGATCTCGTCACCGACATCAACGACACGTTCTGGTATGCCGTCATCGCATTGCTCGTAGGCTCCGGCCTGTTCTACACGGTGCGCTCGCGGTTCATCCAGATCAGGCTGTTGCCCGACATGCTGCGTTCGATCGCCGAGAAGCCGGCCACGATGCCCGACGGCGAGAAGGGAATCTCGGCCTTCCGGGCGTTCTCCGTCTCCGCGGCGTCACGAGTGGGCACCGGCAACGTCGCCGGTGTCGCGATCGCGATCAGCCTCGGTGGTCCGGGGGCCGTCTTCTGGATGTGGGCGATGGCGTTGATCGGTGCGGCCACCGCCTTCCTCGAGTCCACTCTCGCGCAGTTGTACAAGGTGCGCGACAAGGGCGCCTATCGCGGTGGTCCGGCCTACTACATGCAGTACGGCCTGGGAAAACGGTGGATGGGCATGATCTTCGCGGTGATCATCACGATCACCTACGGGTTCGTGTTCAACGCGGTGCAGACCAACTCCATCGTCGACGCCGTGGCGAGTTCCGTCGGTGAGAAGACCATGGCAGTGCAGGTGGGTGTGGGTCTCGTGGTCGCAGTCCTCGTGGGTGCGGTGATCTTCGGCGGAATCCGCCGGATCTCTGCGGTGTCGCAGATCGTGGTGCCGGTCCTGGCGACCGCGTACCTGGTGATCGGGCTCATCGTCGTGATCCTCAACATCGAAGAGGTTCCGACGATGTTCCGGTTGATAATCGAGAACGCATTCGGAATCGAGGAGATCGTCGGAGGCGGCTTCGCCGCTGCCTTCATGAACGGGATCCGCCGCGGGCTCTTCTCCAACGAGGCGGGGATGGGTTCGGCCCCGAACGCCGGTGCCACCGCCGCTGTTTCGCATCCTGTGAAGCAGGGGCTCGTCCAGAGCCTGGGCGTCTACTTCGACACCTGGCTGGTCTGCTCGATCACCGCGTTCATCATCCTGCTGTCGGATCCCCAGTTCGGCAGCGGCCTCGAGGGCGCTGCCCTGACCCAGAACGCGCTCGCATCCCAGCTCGGCGACTGGACGGTTCATTTCCTCGCGGTGTTGATCTTCTTCCTCGCGTTCACCTCGGTCATCGGCAACTACTACTACAGCGAATCGAACATGGAGTTCCTCACCGGTTCGCGTCGCGTCCTCCCCTACCTCCGGTCGGCGATCGTGGTGTGCGTGTTCCTCGGAGCCATCGGATCGCTTCCGCTCGTGTGGGCGCTGGCAGACCTCGCGATGGGGATCATGGCCACCGTGAATCTCATCGCCCTCATTCCGCTCTCGGGTATCGCATACGCGTTGTTCCATCACTACACGGCGCAGCGCAAGCAGGGACGCGACCCCGTCTTCCGTGCAGGCGACGTCCCCGGCGTGCGCGGAATTCAGGTGTGGACCGAAGAAGACCTCGCGCCGGTGGACCGCGACGGGCGTGATGCACGGTAGATTCCCCTACCGCACGAGCGTGTTCCGCTTCGGAAAGGATCTGCGAGATGGCGTCGGTGACCTTCGACAAGGCCACGTGCCTGTTTCCCGGCTCGAGTACGCCCGCGGTCGACGCCCTCGACCTCGAGATCGAGGACGGCGAGTTCCTCGTCCTCGTCGGGCCCTCGGGTTGTGGCAAGTCGACTTCGCTGCGCATGCTCGCCGGCCTCGAGGAGGTGCACAGTGGGCGCATCCTCATCGGCGACAGCGATGTCACGGCGCAGGATCCGAAGGAACGCGACATCGCGATGGTGTTCCAGAACTATGCGCTCTATCCGCACATGTCGGTCGCAGAGAACATGGGTTTCGCCCTGAAACTTGCCAAGACACCCAAGAACGAAATTCGCGAGCGGGTCGTCGAGGTCGCAAAGATGCTCGATCTGGAGCAGTTCCTCGACCGGAAGCCCAAGGCGCTGTCCGGTGGCCAGCGTCAACGTGTTGCGATGGGCCGGGCGATCGTCCGCCAGCCGCAGGTGTTCCTCATGGACGAGCCCTTGTCGAATCTCGACGCCAAACTGCGTGTCCAGACCCGCACGCAGATCGCACAGCTGCAGCGCAGGCTCGGCACCACAACTGTCTACGTCACGCACGACCAGGTCGAGGCCATGACGATGGGAGACCGCGTCGCGGTGCTCGAGAAGGGCATCCTGCAGCAGTGCGCCTCCCCGCGCGTGCTCTACAACCGGCCCGCGAACGTCTTCGTCGCCGGCTTCATGGGTTCGCCCGCTATGAATCTGTTCCGTCTCCCGGTGTTCGACCGCGGTGCCGTGATCGGCGACATCCATGTCCCGATCCCGCGCGACGTTCTCGGCCAGGTCTCCGAGACGGAGGTCGTACTCGGCATCCGTCCCGAGCATCTGGAGATCTCGAACGAAGGTCTGGCCATGGACGTCGACGTGGTCGAAGAACTGGGATCCGAGGCGTACGTCTACGGCCGTGCCGATGTCGGTGGGATCGTGCAGCAGATCGTGGCGCGCAGCGACTGGCGCAATCCCCCGCAGAAGGGCGACCGCCTGTACCTGCGATTCGACCCCGAGCAGGTACACGTCTTCGGGACGTCCGACGGGCGGCGCATCGGCTGATCGACGTTACCGGATCGCACGCGTGACTCGACACTCGACCGATTCAGGATGGGCGGAATGCCGCCTTTTTCCGGTGGCGCGTGCCACAGTAGTGGCCGGTGTCGGTGCGCCCGGGTCACCGACGTGAGTTTTCGACCTCGAAATGGGGAGTTGTTGATGGTTCTGAACACGAAGGCGATGCGGAGGGCCGCGATCGCTGCGACGGCTGCGACCGCACTCGTTCTCGCAGGTTGCTCGTCGGACGACGGCGGCGACGCTGCGAGCGGTGAAGGTGCCGCTTCCGGTGAGGGTCGCGGCCCGATCACCATCGTCGAGGGGCAGGATCCCCTGAACACGGCGCTCGAGGCGATCATCGCCGACTGGAACGCCGAGCACCCCGACGAACAGGTGACCTTCAAGCCGCTCGCCGCGGAGGCCAACGACCAGTACGACGACATCGCGCAGCGCATGCAGGCGCGCAGCGACGAGTACGACCTCATCGCCGTCGACGTCACCAACACCGCCGAGTTCGCCGCGAACGGCTGGCTGCTTCCCCTCGAGGACGAGTTGGCGATCGACACCGAGGGGCTTCTCCCCGCGACGGTCGAGTCGGGCACCTACAACGGCACCCTCTACGCGGCGCCGAAGAACACCAATGGTGCATTCCTCTACTACCGCACCGACCTCGTCGACCAGGCGCCCGCCACCTGGGACGAACTGAAGGCCCAGTGCCCGAAGGCCGAGGAGGCGGGCGTCGCCTGCTATATCGGCCAGTTCAAGAACTACGAGGGTCTGACGGTCAACGTCACCGAGATCGTGAACGCGTTCGGCGGTTCCTTCGTTTCGGAGGACGGCCTGACTCCCGCTATCGACGAGAAGACCGCCGAAGGTCTGCAGTTCATCGTCGATGCGTTCGAGGACAATGTCATCCCCGCCGCCGCGCAGACCTACTCCGAGGGCGAGTCGCAGACCGCCTTCGGCAACGGTGAGGCACTGTTCATGCGCACCTGGCCGGGCTTCTACACCGACGGTGAGTCGTCGTCGGTCGCCGGCAAGTACGGCATCGCCGTCCTTCCGGGTGTCGACGGACCCGGCGCGTCCACGCTGGGCGGTTACAACGTCGGTATCAGCGCGTTCTCCGATGCGCCGGCCACCGCACGCGATTTCCTCGAGTTCATGCAGACCCGCCAGTCGCAGATGTACTACGCGGAAGCGGGGGGCGCCCCGGTTCTCGCCGAGGTCTACGACGATGCGGGGATCCTCGAGCAGTACCCCTACTTCTCGACCCTGAAGGAAGCGCTCGAGTCGGCGAAGCCGCGTCCGGCATCGCCGTACTACTCGGCCGTGTCGAAGGCGATCGCCGACAACGCCTACGCTGCGATCCGCGGCGAGAAGACCGTTCAGCAGGCGCTGGACGACACCAAGGCCGGCATCGAGACCACCGGCAACTGATGCTCTAGGAGCAGTACATGGCTGACCCGCAGGTCGACACCCCCGCGGATCCGCCACACGCAGCCGCGGTCGGGACCGGACACGGTCCCGACCGCGAACGTGTGGGCGGACGTCACCGCGTGCCCGGATCTCCTGTCGTGGAGGTGAAGAAGCAGCGCAGGATCCCGGTGTGGATGTTCATCGCGCCGTCGATGCTCGTCCTGGCCGTGATCATCCTCTACCCGCTCGGCCGAGCGGTATGGATGTCGCTGCACGGTGACGCGAAGACTCTGGATCCGGAGACCGGGCGGTTCGTCACAGGCGGTTTCGTCGGCATCGAGAACTACACACGGTGGATCACCCAGACCTGCGGCACGGCCACCGGCTCGATTCCCTGCCCTCCGGGCACCCTCGGCGCGCAGTTCTGGCAGTCGATCTTCAATACCTTCTTCTTCACCGTCGTCACGGTCTCGCTCGAGACCGTGATCGGTTTCGCCATGGCGGTCGTCATGGCCAAGTCGTTCCGAGGCCGCGGCCTGTTGCGTGCCTCGGTGCTCGTACCGTGGGCGATCCCGACCGCCGTCACCGCCAAGCTCTGGTTCTTCATCTTCGCCAACGACGGTGCCGCCAACAAGTTGCTCGGCACCGACTATCTGTGGACCGCCGATCCCTGGCCCGCCCGGTTCGCGATCATCATCGCGGACGTATGGAAGACCGCCCCGTTCATGGCGCTGCTCATCCTTGCCGGCCTGCAGATGATCCCCCAGGACGTCTACGAAGCCGCGAAGGTCGACGGTGCGAACGCATGGCAGCGGTTCAAGATGATCACCCTGCCGTTGGTGAAACCCGCCCTCATGGTGGCGATCCTGTTCCGCACCATGGACGCGCTGCGCATGTACGACCTGCCCGCGATCATGATGGGTTCGAATCCGGCCACATCGACGATCTCCGTGCTCGTCGTGGACCAGATGCGGCAGGGCTCGAACTCCGCGTCCGCCCTGTCGACCATCACCTTCCTGCTGATCTTCGCCGTCGCCTTCGTGCTGGTGAGATTCCTCGGCGCGAATGCCGTGAGTACGCAGGAGAAGCAGCGTAAGGGGGAAGTCGTATGACCACCACCGCCACTGCGGCGCCCCGCACCGAGTCGCAGCCGGTGCAGGTCCGCAAGGTGCCCATGACACGCAGATTGCGCACGGTCGGCACATATCTGGGTGTCGCGCTGATCGTCGTATGGGGTCTGGCCCCGTGCTACTGGATGATCGTCACAGCCCTGCGGGATCCGTCGGAGACGTTCAGCACGACCCTGTGGCCGTCGAACCCGACCCTGCAGAACTTTGCCGACGCGCTCGACCCCGACGCGAAGGTCAACTTCTCCCGCGCGCTGCTCAACAGCGTCATCATCGCGGGTGCGACCACAGCGATCGCTCTGCTGCTCGGTGTGTTCACCGCCTACGCGCTGTCACGGTTCGAATTCCGCGGCAAGTACTTCGTCACCGGCATCATTCTCGGCGCGTCCATGTTCCCTGTCGTCGCGCTCGTGACGCCGCTGTTCCAGTTGTTCACCGACATCGGATGGATCGGCAGCTACCAGGCGCTGATCATTCCGAACATCTCGTTCGTCCTGCCGCTGACCGTATATACGCTCACGTCGTTCTTCTCGGAACTGCCGTGGGAACTCGAGGAGGCTGCCCGCATGGACGGCGCGACGCGGGGTCAGGCGTTCCGCCTGGTGATGCTTCCGCTCGCGGCACCGGCCCTGTTCACAACGGCCATCCTCGCGTTCATCGCGACCGTCAACGAGTACCTGCTGATGTCGCAGCTGTCGAGCGAGCGCACGGCTCCGGTGACGGTCGCGATGGCCCGGTTCACCGGCACCGATCCGTACGTCACCCCGTACGCATCGATCATGGCGGGCGGCACCCTGGTCATGGTGCCGCTGGTGGTGATGGTGCTGATCTTCCAGCGCCGCATCATCTCGGGTCTGACCGCGGGCGGCGTCAAGTCGTGAGGAAACTCCCGCGCCGGAACAGACTCGAGATGCTGCTCGGGTTCCTCACCGTGTTCACGGCGATGGCCGTGATCGGTGCGGTCGCCGAGGCGACGTCGTCGCAGCCGGGTATCGTCCCGTCGCTCGTGCTGCTCGGGTTCGTCGTGGCATGGGGTTTCGCGTTCCGCGCATGGCGTAGATCGGGTTGACGACTCCGTGCGCGTGACGAACAGCACCAACCTCGCGTTCCGGGCATCCTCGGTGGTCGCTTCCGTACCATACGGTGGGCGGGAGATCCCGCCCGAAGACCCGGTACGGAGAGAGTGCAACGAGTGACCAGCCCGAAGAGGTCGACCTCCCCGCGCGCCGCAGCGAAGAATCGCACGGGCCGCATCATCCGCTATGCCGTGCTCGCCGTGTTCGTTCTCGCACTGGTCGTGCCACTCGGCGTCTTCGTCTCCGCCTACAGTTCGGCGGAGGTACCCACTCCGTCGGACATGAGAACGAACCAGATCGCGCGCGTCTACGCGGCGGACGACACGACCGAGATCACCCGTGTGGTCCCGCCGGAGGGCAATCGACTCGAGGTCGGACTCGGGCAGGTGCCCGAGCACGTCCGCAATGCGGTGCTCTCCGCGGAGGACCGCGACTTCTACAGCAATCCGGGCTTCTCGATCACCGGCTTCGCTCGTGCTGCCCGCGACAACGTCATGGGCAAGGAGACCGCTGGCGGTGGTTCCACGATCACCCAGCAGTACGTCAAGAATGTGCTCGTCGGCGCCGACCGCACGCTCGAACGCAAGATGCGCGAACTCGTCATCTCGACGAAGATGGCGCGGCAGTGGTCGAAGGACGAGATCCTCGAGGCGTACCTCAACACCATCTACTTCGGTCGCGGCGCGTACGGAATCGCGGCGGCTTCCCAGGCGTACTTCGGCAAGCCCGTCGCGGAGTTGACGGTCTCCGAGGGTGCCGTCCTGGCCGGGGTGATCCAGGCACCGTCCTCGCTCGACCCGGAGAACAACAGGCCGGCGATCGAAGCGCGATGGAACTACGTACTCGACGGCATGGTCGACATGGACGTTCTCGAGCCGTCCGAGCGGTCGAGTCAGGAGTTCCCACAGACGGTTCCGGCGAACACCCTCGCGTTGGCCACCGAGGCGACCGGACCGGAAGGACACATCCGCACACAGGTTCTGCGCGAGTTGTCCGCGGCCGGGATCAGCGAACAGGTACTCAACACCGAGGGGCTGCGAATCACCACCACCATCGACCCGAAGGCACAGCAGGCGGCGGTCGAGGCCGCCCGGTCCACGCTGGCCGGGGAACCCGAGCAGTTGCGCACTGCTGTGGTCTCCGTCGATCCGCGGTCGGGTGCTGTACGGGCCTATTACGGCGGTGAGGACGGAGCCGGCTTCGATTTCGCGCAGGCCCCCCTGCAGACCGGTTCGGCATTCAAGGTGTTCGGCCTGCTCGCGGCTCTCGACAGCGGGATCGGTCTGAATGCTCGGTTCGACAGTTCACCGTTGACCGTGGGCAACGTCCGCATCGGCAACGTCGAAGGCGAGTCGTGCGGGCGCTGCACGATCGCCGAGGCGCTCAAGCGTTCGCTGAACACGAGCTTCTATCGGCTCATGATGTCGATGTCGAACGGTCCGCAGAAGATCGCCGATGCCGCTCACGCGGCCGGAATCCCCAAAACGATCCCCGGGGTCGAGGGGCAGACGTTGAGCGAGAACGGTGGTCCTCCCGAGGGCGGCATCGTCCTCGGCCAATACCAGGCGCGAGTGATCGACATGGCGTCGGCTTATGCGACGATCGCCGCCTCCGGGATCTTCCATGAGCCGTATTTTGTACAGAAGGTGGTCACGGCAGACGGGGACGTCCTCCTCGATCGTGAGCCCTCGCCCGGTGAGCGACGTTTCGACGCTGCGGTCGCGGACAACGCGACCCAGGCGATGATGCCCATCGCCGCGCACTCGCGCGGGCACGCGCTCGCCGGTGGCCGGCCCTCCGCGGCGAAGACCGGCACCACGCAGCTCGGCGACACGGGCTTGAACAAGGACGCCTGGATGGTCGGGTACACCCCCTCGCTGTCGACGGCGGTGTGGATCGGCACCCCCGACGGCAGTGCCATCACCAACAGCTGGGGTGGATCGATCTACGGTTCGAGTCTGCCGTCGGACATCTGGAAGAGCACGATGGACGGCGCGCTCGAGGGCACGCCGGTCGAGAGCTTCCCGTGGCCGGAGCCGATCGACGGCCAGGCGGGTGTGCCGAGTGATCCCGGCATCGAGACCACCACGACCTCGCCGCCCCCGCCTACCTTCCGGCTGCCCGACCTGTCGGACCTGCCGCCGATCACGATTCCCGCGCCGCCGGTCGACCTTCCGGTCCAGGTGCCTCCGCAGATCGAGGTCTTCCCCGGCGTCACGATCCAGATTCCGGGAATGTGAGGGGGCTGTTCAGCACGGCCGGCAGCAGCGCCGCCGAATAGTCGACGACCTCGTCCACGCTCAGCATGCCTTCGCGGAAGCGGTCGATCGCAAGCGATTCCACGAGTGCCCACCATGCTCGGAGGCGGATGCGGGTCAGGAGGTCGTCGTCGTAGTTCAGTGCGGTGACGACCCGTTCGACCATGGTGTCGCGCATCGAGTCGTGGATGGCGGCGATCTGGGGGTCGGATCCGAACCCGCTGTGGAAGAACGCCTGGTAGTTGTCGCCGTGACGGTCGATGAACGAAACGAACGCACGGAGTACGGCACGGAGCGGATCCTGCTCCTGCGGGTCGGGATTCGCCGCGCGCAGCAACCGGCGTGATGCGGCCCCGACGACCGCGACGTAGAAGTCCTGCTTGGTGGGGAAATAGCGGAACAGCAGGCTGCGGGAGATACCGGCGATCTCGGCCACGCGGTCGATCGACAGTGCGTGGATGGGGCGGGTCGACAGTTCCTGCAGGCCGATGGCCACGAGCTGCCGGCGACGCTCTTCGGGAGGCAGGCGACGGCGACCCTTGGAAGCCTCTTGTAGCGGGGTGCTCACGCCGTTAGCCTAACTGAGCGTTGCTCAGTTGTAGTCGACGGAAGGCATCCGATGGATTTTGCACAGTCCGAACGCAGTCGCGACTATCTCGAGCGTCTTCGCACGTTCATCGCGGCCGAGGTCGCGCCCGTCGAGCAGCGCCTGCATGCCGCGCGGCGCGCGGGAGGCGAAGGGCGCCGGGACATCGACGCTGCCGAGAGGTGGGCGGTGTCCCCGGAGTTCCGCGACCTGCAGCGCAAGGCCCGCGCGGCAGGATTGTGGAACCTCTTCCTCCCCGACGCCGAGCTCGGTGCCGGGCTGTCGAACGTCGAATACGCTCCACTCGCCGAGGAAATGGGCCGCTCGCAGTTCGCCTCCGCGGTGTTCAACTGCGATGCGCCCGACACCGGCAACATGGAGGTGCTCTATCACTACGGCAGCGACGCGCAGAAGGAGCAGTGGCTGCGACCCCTGCTCGACGGTGAGATCCGCTCGGCGTTCTGCATGACCGAACCCGATGTCGCTTCCTCGGACGCCACCAACATGGCCGCGACCGCCGTGGTCGACGGCGACGAGATCGTGCTGAACGGTCGCAAGTGGTGGAGCACCGGCGTCGGCCATCCCGACTGCAAGGTGCTCATCTTCATGGGGCTGACGGATCCCGAAGCCCACAAGTACCAACGACATTCGATGGTTCTCGTGCCTGTCGACACGCCGGGCGTCAAGGTCGAACGCATGCTTCCGACAATGGGCTTCTTCGACGAGCCGGGTGGCCACGGCGAGGTGTCCTTCACCGATGTGCGGTTGCCGCTCGACGCTGTCATCGCCGGTCCGGGAAGGGGATTCGAGATCGCACAGGGCCGGCTCGGTCCGGGGCGCATCCATCACTGCATGCGCCTGGTGGGACGGGCCGAGAACACGCTCGAACTCGCGTGTCGCCGTGGTCTCGAACGTACCGCCTTCGGCAAGCGGATCATCGATCTCGGCGGTAACCGCGAACGGGTCGCCGACGCACGCATCGCGATCAACCAGCTGCGTCTGCTCGTCCTGCACGCGGCATGGCTGCTCGACACGCAGGGACTCGCCGGGGCGCGCTCGGCGGTCTCGGAGATCAAGGTGGTAGCACCGCGGGTCACGCAGCAGATCGTCGATTTCGCCATCCAGATCCACGGCGGTGCCGGACTGTCGGACGATTTCCCGCTCGCAGGTGCGTGGACGGCGGCGCGAGCGCTCCGACTGGCCGACGGCCCCGACGAGGTGCACCAGGGGCTCGTCGCCCGGTTCGAACTCGGCAAGTACGCGTGAGACGGGAGCTTCCGAGAGTGGCCACACTTCCCGACAACGCCCGCCCCGTTCGCGACGAGGACGTCTTCGACGTCGACGCGGTTGCTGCCTGGCTCGGCGAGGAGACAGGAATCCGAGAAGTACCCGAGGTACGTCAATTCTCGGGCGGTGCATCCAATCTCACTTACCTGCTGCGCTATCCCGATCGCGATCTCGTTCTGCGCCGCCCGCCGGCGGGAGCGAAACCGTCGTCGGGTCACGACATGGCGCGCGAGTACCGCATCCAGTCGATGCTCGCCCCGGTCTACCCGTACGTGCCGAGGATGGTCGGCCTGTGCACCGACCACGCTGTGCTGGGCAGCGACTTCTACGTCATGGAACGGGTTCCCGGCACCATCCTGCGCACGGATCCACCGGCGGAACTCACCCTGAGTGCGCAGGACACGCGCACGTTGTGCCTGAGGATCGTCGATCTGCTCGTCGAACTGCACGGCATCGATCCGGAGGCTGCGGGACTGTCCGGACTCGGGCGTGGTCCCGGGTACGTCGCGCGGCAGGTCGCGGGCTGGACGGCACGCTATGCCAAGGCACGCACCGACAACGTTCCCGACTTCGCGCGGGTCACGG
Organism: Rhodococcus sp. NPDC047139; assembly: GCF_040643435.1. NCBI lineage: Bacteria > Bacillati > Actinomycetota > Actinomycetes > Mycobacteriales > Nocardiaceae > Rhodococcus > Rhodococcus sp. NPDC047139. The sequence goes on along the minus strand of NZ_JBEYUH010000003.1, from coordinate 18,329 downwards.
AATGGCTGGCCGCGAGGCAACCCGAGGACGCTGCGCAGCGGGTGATCCACGGCGACTTCCGCCTCGACAACATCGTTCTCGACGAACGGGATCCGCTGAAGCCCGTTGCCGTCCTGGACTGGGAACTCGCGACCATCGGCGACCCGCTGATGGACCTGGGCTCGTCGCTCGCCTACTGGGTGCAGGCCGACGACGAACCGATGATGCTGCTCACCAAGCGCCAGCCGTCCGACCTGCCCGGAATGCTCACCCGCGACGAGATCGTCACCTTCTATGGAGAGAAGACCGTTCTGTCCGTGGACGACTGGAGTTTCTACGAGGTCTTCGGGCTCTTCCGGCTCGCCGGGATCGCGCAACAGATCTACTACCGCTACCACCACGGGCAGACCAGCAACCCCGCCTTCAAGGACTTCTGGGCGGTGGTCGGCTATCTCGAGTCCCGTTGCAGTGCACTGATCGATCGATACGAGAAGGAGAACAGATGAGCCGCCCGGAGCGACGGAACATTCTCATCACCGGTGCGAGCTCGGGACTCGGGGCCGGTATGGCGCGGGAGTTCGCCGCGCGGGGAAGGAATCTGGCACTCGCCGCACGACGGATCGATCGGCTCGAGGAATTGCGATCGGAACTGCTCGCCGCGTATCCGGGAATCACGGTGGGCGTGCGTGCACTCGACGTGAACCGGCACGACGACGTGTTCACCGTGTTCCGCGAATTCGACGAGGAACTCGGCGGCCTCGACCGGGTGATCGTCAATGCGGGTCTCGGCAAGGGGCAGCCACTGGGTACCGGTTACTTCCGTGCCAACGCCGAGACCGCGAACACCAACTTCCTCGGCGCGCTTGCGCAAAGTGAAGCGGCACTCGAACTCATGCGCCCCCGCGGACGAGGGCATGTGGTGCTCATCTCCTCGATGAGTGCGCTGCGCGGTATGCCACGGAACATGACGACCTATGCCGCTTCGAAGGCCGCCGTCGCCTCGCTCGGTGAGGGGATGCGTGCAGACCTTGCGGGCGCGGACATCCGGGTGAGTACGATCTTCCCCGGGTACATCCGCTCGGAGATCAACGAGAAGGTGAAGAAGGTGCCGTTCATCGTCGACACCGAAACAGGTTGTCGCGCACTGGCTGCCGCGATCGAGAAAGAGCCCGCCAAGGCGTACGTTCCGGCCTGGCCGTGGATTCCGCTCGCCTACGCGATGAAGGTGCTGCCGCTGTCGGTGATACGGAGGATGGCGTAGGCGAGTCCGGAACCGGCAGATCCGCAAAAGCGAAGGCCGCATCCCCTCGGGGATGCGGCCTTCGCCGGAGATCTTGCCGGAGAACGGTTCTTACGCGTCTGCTCCGATGATGAAGGCCTCGAGCTGGGCGCGGGCATCCTCGTCGGCCATCTGCACCGGCGGGGACTTCATCAGGTATGCCGAAGCCGGGAGGATCGGTCCACCGATGCCGCGGTCCTTGGCGATCTTCGCCGCGCGGATGGCGTCGATGATGATGCCGGCCGAGTTCGGGGAGTCCCAGACCTCGAGCTTGTACTCGAGGTTGAGCGGAGCATCGCCGAAGGCGCGACCCTCGAGGCGGACGTACGCCCACTTGCGGTCGTCGAGCCACTGCACGTAGTCGGAGGGGCCGATGTGCACGTCGCGGTCGTGAACCTTGCCGGCGAGGGGGCCGTTGAGGTTGGACGTGACGGCCTGGGTCTTGGAGATCTTCTTCGACTCCAGGCGCTCACGCTCGAGCATGTTCTTGAAGTCCATGTTGCCGCCGACGTTGAGCTGGTACGTGCGGTCGAGCACGACACCACGGTCCTCGAAGAGCTTCGCCATCACACGGTGGGTGATGGTGGCGCCGACCTGGGACTTGATGTCGTCGCCGACGATCGGGACACCGGCGTCGGTGAACTTCTGCGCCCACTCCGGATCGGAAGCGATGAAGACGGGGAGGGCGTTGACGAAGGCGACACCGGCGTCGATGGCGCACTGTGCGTAGAACTTGTCGGCCTCTTCGGATCCGACCGGCAGGTAGGAGACGAGAACATCGACCTCGGCGTCCTTGAGCGCCTGGACGACGTCGACGGGCTCGGCATCGGAGACCTCGATGGTCTCGGAGTAGTACTTGCCGATGCCGTCGAGCGTGTGACCGCGCTGGACGGGCACACCGAGCGGCGGCACGTCGGCGATCTTCATGGTGTTGTTCTCGCTCGCGAGGATCGCCTCCGACAGGTCGAATCCGACCTTCTTGGCATCCACATCGAACGCGGCGACGAACTTGACGTCGCGCACGTGGTAGGGACCGAATTCGACGTGCATCAGGCCGGGGACGGTGGTCTCGGCGTCCGCATCCTTGTAGTACTCGACGCCCTGGACCAGGGAGGAGGCACAGTTCCCCACGCCCACAATGGCCACGCGCACCGCGGTGCTGTTCTCACCCATGGTCGGGTTCTCCTTCTTTGTTGCGTGCTGCTGACGACTGCTCGGCGGCGATGAGTTCGTTGAGCCAGCGCACTTCGCGCTCGCTCGACTCGAGGCCGAGCTGGTGGAGCTGACGGGTGTAACGATCGAGAGTGCCGCTGGCCCGTCCGATCGCATCGCGGAGCGCTTCTCTGCGCTCCTCGACCTGGCGGCGCCTGCCTTCGAGAATTCGCATCCGCGCTTCGGCGGGGGTGCGACCGAAGAAGGCGAGGTGCACGCCGAATCCGTCATCGGTGTAGTTCTGCGGTCCCGTGTCGGCGACCAGCTCGGTGAAGCGTTCTCGCCCCTTCGGGGTGAGCTGGTAGACGCGGCGGGCGCGTCGCTTCACGGGACCGGGAATTCCCGAATCCTCTTCGATGAGGCCGTCCGCCTGCATCCTCCGCAGGGTCGGATAGAGCGACCCGTAGGAGAAGGCACGGAAGGCCCCGAGAAGCCCGGTCAGGCGCTTGCGCAGCTCGTAGCCGTGCATGGGCGACTCGAGGAGGAGCCCGAGTATCGCCAGTTCCAGCACGGGTCACCTCCCTGTGTCCGGTCGAACCAACCGATTGATACGACGCTGAACTATATCGTGCCGATATATACGACGATACGCCGCAGGCGATATATGTCACGGGGCGTGCCGGAAATCCGGGTGTGTCGGATCGAACGGCCACATCGTCCGTACCCGTTGGGCCACTCCACGCCCATCACTGTGCCGCCCGCACGTACTCTGGAAGCCGTGCGAATTCAGCGGCAGGTGGTGGACTACGCGTTGCAGCGACGCTCGCTGCTCGCGGAGGTCTACTCGGGGCGGCGCGGAGTCAGCGAAGTCTGCGACGCGAGCCCCTACCTGCTGCGAGCGGCGAAATTCCACGGAAGGGGCAGCGAGGTCGTCTGCCCCATCTGCCGTAAGGAGCAGTTGACCCTCGTCTCGTGGGTCTTCGGCGACAAGCTCGGCCCGGTCTCCGGTTCGGCGCGCACTCCCGAGGAGTTGGTGCGTCTGGCCGCCAGCCAGGAGGAATTCTCGGTCCACGTGGTCGAGGTATGCCGTACCTGCAGCTGGAATCATCTGGTGCAGTCGTACGTCCTGGGGTCGCAACCTGCCCCCAAGAACCCGCGTCGCCGGTCGACGGGATCGAGCCGTCGCACCGCCAGCGAGTGAAAGGGCACCGGCAACGTGTCCGTACCCTTTCCTGTGGAGTTCGCTCCTGGGTCCGACCTGCACGAGCTGATCGTCGCGTCGTCCGCTGCGCACATCATCGAACGGCTGCCCGTGTCCCGGAGCCGCCGCTCGACCATCCGTGGAGCAGTGTGGAGACCGCGCGGCATGATGCGTCGCGAGAACAGTTGGAGATGAGTACGTGAGTTCCCCCGACAACGAACCCGAGGACAACAAGGCCGTTCCGCCTCAGCGCGGCGGTCCTGCCGGACCGCCGCCGGGGCAGCGGCCAGGTCCTCCTGCCGGTCCGGGACAGCCGGGTCCGGGACAGCAGCGTCCTGCCCCGGGCCCGATGCAGGGCCGTCCGTTGCCGCCGCAGCCGCCGCGTCCCGGGGGCCGGCCACCGTATCCACCTCACGGTCCCGGTCAGGGGCCGCGTCCTCAGGGTCCCGGTCAGGGGCCGGGCCCACAGGGGCCTCAGCAGGGTCGTCCCCCGCAACCGTTCCCCCCGCGGGGACCGATGCCCGCACCGGGGCCGAACCAGCCGCGGAACCCGAACCAGCCGATGCCGCCGCGTCCCGGTACGTTGCCGCCCGGTGTGATTCCTCCCGTTCAGCGCTCGCCGCAGCCGGACCCCACCGTCGCCATGCGTCCCGGAGGGGACGCGGCGCCACAGCGTCCCGGAGGGGACGCGGCGCCACAGCGTCCCGGAGGGGACGCGGCGCCACAGCGTCCCGGAGCCGGCGACGCGACACAGCGCGTCGCTGCGTCGGCGCCGCTGGGAAGCGCGAATGATGCACGCACCAGCCGTGTCGCCGCGGGGCCGCCTGCGGGTGGCCCTCCGACCGTGCCCCCCAGGGGCGGTTCCGGTGGCGGTGCCGGTGGTGGTGCCGGGGGTGGAAAGGGCGGTGGCAAGAGCAATCGCTGGCGCACGATCCGTCGGATCGGCTACGGCGTGGTCGCCGCGGGCATCCTCATCCCCGTCCTCACGTTCATGCTGGCGTACGTCGCCCAGGACGTGCCGCGCCCCGATGAACTGCAGACGAACCAGGCCGCGACCATCTTCAACTCCGACGGTCAGGGCGTTATCACCAAGGTCATTCCGCCGGAGGGCAACCGCACCGAGGTCGAACTGGACGCGATTCCCGTGCATGTCCGCAACGCTGTGCTCGCCGCCGAGGATCGCGAGTTCTACAGCAACCCGGGCTTTTCGATATCCGGCTTCGCGCGCGCTGCCCGCGACAACGTTCTCGGTCGCGAAAGCGCCGGTGGTGGTTCGACCATCACCCAGCAGTACGTGAAGGTCGCGGTCGTCGGTTCCGAGCGAACCCTGACGCGAAAGCTCAAGGAACTGGTCCTGTCGACGAAGATGGCGAACCAGTGGGCAAAGGACGACATCCTCGCCGCATATCTCAACACCATCTACTTCGGCCGGGGTGCCTACGGCATCGCAGCCGCGTCGAACGCCTACTTCGGCAAGCCCGTGGGTGAGCTCACCGTGGAGGAAGGTGCTGTGCTCGCGTCGTCGATCCAGCTGCCCTCACTGCTCGATCCGGAACAGAACCCCGACGGTGCGCAGGCGCGGTGGAACTACGTGCTCGACGGCATGGTCACCGCGGGCACGCTCGACGCTGCCGAACGGGCCGGGATGAAGTATCCGGCCTACGTACCGCTCGCCGAGCTCGACAGCGGCGACCAGTCGTCCGGTCCGGAGGGCCTGATCAAGAATCAGGTTCTGGCCGAGTTGTCGCGAGAGGGTATCGACGAGAACCTTCTCAACAAGGCCGGCCTCCAGATCACCACGACGATCGATGCGCAGGCCCAGCAGTCGGCAGTCGAGGCAGCGCGCAACAACCTCGAGGGTGAGCCCGAGGAGCTGCGTACCGCGGTGGTCTCGGTCGATCCCCGATCCGGCGCGGTCCGTGCGTACTACGGCGGCGAGAGCGGTGTCGGCTACGACTTCGCACAGTCCGGTCTGCAAACCGGTTCGTCCTTCAAGGTGTTCGGCCTCGCCGCGAATCTCGACCAGGGGGTGCCCCTGTCGAAGACGTACGACAGCGGCCCGCTCACCGTCAACGGCATCAAGATCGGCAATGTCGAGGGGCAGTCGTGTGGTGACTGCACCATCGCCGAAGCCCTCAAGCGGTCGCTGAACACGAGCTTCTACCGGATGATGCTCGAGATGGACAACGGTCCGCAGGCCATCGCCGACATGGCGCACAAGCTCGGTGTCGCGAAGGAACTGCCGGGTATCGGAGAAACACTCACCGAGCCGGATGGGGCAGGCCCCAACTACGGCATCGTCCTCGGCCAGTACCAGTCGCGCGTGCTCGACATGGCGTCTGCCTACGCGACGCTCGCTGCGTCCGGCCGGCATCACCAGCCGTACTTCGTGCAGAAGGTCGTCACCTCCGACGGAGAAGTCTTGCTCGACCGCGGTGCACCCTCGGGCGAACAGGTGGTCGATGCCGCGGTTGCCGACAACACCACAGCGGCGATGATGCCGATCGCCGCGTACTCCAACGGTCATGCCCTCGCAGGCAGCCGTCCGTCGGCAGCGAAGACCGGTACCGCGCAGCTCGGTGACACCGGCTCCAACAAGGACGCGTGGATGGTGGGCTACACCCCGTCGCTGTCGACTGCGGTGTGGGTCGGCACCGAGGAAGGCCTGCCTCTCGAGAACAGCTGGGGCGGGATGATCTACGGGTCGGGTCTTCCGTCCGACATCTGGAAGGACACGATGGACGGTGCGCTCGAGGGCACCGACGTCGAGTCGTTCCCGAAGCCGGCCCCGATCGCCGGGGTCTCGGGTGTGCCCTCGTGGACCGCCACGACGACGGCTCCTCCCACCCGGGAGGAGACCTCCACCTCACGCCCGGTGCCCAGCCTGCCGGAGATTCCCGAGATCACCACGCAGAACGTGGAGATCTTCCCCGGCGTGACGATTCCGGTTCCGGGAGTCGCCCCGCAGACGACCACGCAGAGCGTGCCCACCCGGCCCGGCACCGGCGGCGGCCGGCAAGAGGACCAGAGTGAGGACAGCGGCGGTGGCACCGGCGGCGGAGCGAGTGACGACACCGGCGGTGACGAGCCCGACAGCGGATCGCCTCAGCAGAACCGTATCCCCGGCCTCGAGAACTCCGATCCGGAAGCGCAGGAGGCCAGTCCTCGGGGCGCCTTCGGATACGCCCCGGCGGGGTAGCCTCGCCGCGTGAGCGACAACCTGGGAAACGATCCTCGGCCGGTGGTGTCTGCGGCACCGCCGGCCGAGGATCGTCGTTCCCTGGACTGGCGCGACACTCCTGGACGTACCGATCCGATGGTGTCGCGGCTGAGCACGGTGATCGGGGGGCCGGTCGGTCGGCATGCGGTACTCGGACGCACCCGCTTCTTCACCCCGCTGCGAGCGATGTTGTTGCTCGCCGTCGTCTTCCTCGCATTCGGGTGGTTCACCAAGGCAGCCTGTGTGCAGCAAGGCCCCGTCGGAGCGGACGGCGCGCTCGGCCTGGACTGGAGTGGCAACCGTCAGTACGTGGCGATGTGCTATTCCGACATCGTGCCGCTCTACGGCGCCGAACGCCTTGCGGAGGGCGCCTTCCCGTATCGGACGTCGTGGGAGGAACCGGGGCCCGACGGGCAGATGCAGACCCGGTACATGGAGTATCCGGTTCTCGCGGGTCTCTACCAGTACGGCTCGATGCGGATCGCGAAAGCGTGGGACGCCACGCCGTGGCTCCCCGACGCCCTGCAGGTCGTGATCTATTTCTCCGTCGTCGCCGTCGGGCTCGCACTCGCATGGCTCGCCACGGTATGGGCCACGGCGATGTCGGCGGGCCGGAGGATCTGGGACGCCGCACTCGTCGCGGGGTCACCGCTGGTCCTGGTGCATGCTTTCACGAACTTCGACGCTCTGGCCACGGCATTCGCTGCGGGCGGTCTGCTCGCATGGGCCAGGCGTCGCCCCGTCCTCGCCGGCATCTTGCTCGGTCTCGGTGCGGCGACGAAGCTGTATCCGCTGCTGTTGCTCGGACCGCTGTTAGTGCTGTGTCTGCGCACCGGCAATCTCCGCCCGTTCGCCCGGACCGCAGGCTCCGCGGTCGCAGCGTGGCTGGTCGTGAACCTGCCGATCATGGTGCTCTACCCACGCGGGTGGGCAGAATTCTTCCGGCTCAACTCCGAGCGCGGGGCGGACCCGGATTCGATCTACAACGTGTTGCACTCGTTCCTGGGCTGGCCGGGATGGTCGGCCTCGTCCTTCAACGTCGTCTCGCTCGTGCTGTTCGCGGCAGCCTGCGTCGCGATCGGCTGGATCGGACTCACCGCACCCAGGCGCCCCCGCTTGGCGCAGCTGTGTTTCCTCCTCGTCGCGGCTTTCCTGCTCACCAACAAGGTGTGGAGTCCGCAGTATTCGCTGTGGCTGGTGCCTCTCGCCGTACTGGCGGTGCCCCACCGCCGCGCACTGCTCGCATGGATGACGATCGACGCGCTGGTGTGGGTGCCGCGGATGTACTACTACCTCGGCCCAGACCAGAAGGGGTTGCCGGAGCAGTGGTTCACCGCCACGGTCTTCCTGCGCGACGTCGCCGTGGTGGGATTGTGTGCGGTCGTCCTGTGGCAGATCCGACGTCCGGTCAAGGATCCCGTGCGGTACGGCTTCGTCGACGATCCAGTCGGCGGGGTTCTGGACCAGGCACCCGACCGTCCGCCGCGGTGGCTGCCGCACCGTCTGAGGCCCGCCCACCAGCGGGTTTCGAAAGAACAATCATCCGAACGATGGATGCCGGAACCGACGTCCTCGTCCTAGGCTCGTAGGGGAGCTTACGAGGGGGGAGAATGACGACCGGCGGCCGGAGTTTCGGTTCGAGAGCGGACGTGACCGCATCACAGTTCACGACGTGCGAGCTGGCGTGGACGGTAGCCGCCGGCGACGCCACTGCGATTCCTGCGCTTCTGCACGACCTGCATCCGTCGGTCGTCGCGTACTGCCGGGCCCGCGCTCGAGCGGCAGGAGGCACCTTCGCCGAAGCCGACCGTCTCGCTCTCGAAGCTTGTCGCGCGATTCTCGCCGAACTCGCTTCGCCCACCGGGGCCGACCGACCTTTCCTGCGTCTGGCCTACACCGTGGTCGCCGAGGCGGCCGACGCCGAGTTCGCTGTCGCCGGAGCAGTCCGCCTGACTCGTATCCAGCAGGAGATCCTCATCCTGCGCACCATCGTGGGACTCGATTCGCAACAGACCGCTGTGGCCCTTGCGGTCGCACCCGGGCGGGTCGGTGTCGAGCAGCACGTCGCGCTGACTTTTCTGCGGGCCGCCTGAATTCCGGTCGTAATTACGGGAGTGCCGGGGGCCGGTCGATCGGCCGACTACTCACGCGGTAACTCACCGCATACGAAAGCCGAATCTACGAAGCCACATTCGCTCACGACGGGGCTGTCTCGTCGGCGCTGGTCCGGACCACTCGGTGCGGTTGTGGCAGCCCGATCCGGAAGTCGTTGCGGAGAATCTTTGTGCCACAGTCGGTACCCCGGTGAGCGAGGGGGAAGGGGAACACCTGCCGGGACGCCGTACCGGGCCCGTGCACCGGTACGGCTTGATTCCGGAAGGAGCCTCGATCAGATCCGCAGGGCGGTGAAGGGCGCCACCGGAATATTGCGCACGACGAACCACAGCGCCGTCAGAATCAGCACGAGGTGCGGGGCCCACCGGAATCGGGTCCATCGCGGCATCGGTGTGGCCCGCGCCCTGCCCACCGTCCACACACCGAAGACCACGAGCAGGACCACGAGGGCGAGGAGGCCCAAAGCGTTGTAGTGCAGGGCCGCGGGTATATCCAGGTGGAGAATCGAATACAGCATCCGCGACGAACCGCAACCGGGACACAGGATGCCGAACAACGAGTAGGTGGGGCACGGCGGAATCACCCCTCCCGGCGTGGTGGGATCGGCCCACGCCACGAAGGCGCACACTGCGATCGCACCCGTGGCGACCGCCATGGGTGCTGTGAGAGCACCTTTCGTCCTCATCGCACGAGCCGCCCCTCGAGCCGATCGCATACCGTCGGCCACTCCTCGTCGGTGAGGGAGAACAGGGCGGTGGTCCGCCAACTGCCGTCACGGCGTCTGCGGTGCTTGCGGAGCAGCCCTTCCTCGGTGGCGCCGAGTCGGCTCAGTGCCTCACGTGATCGGGTGTTGCGTTCGTCGGCATGCCAGGTCACGCGCACGGCCCCGAGTTCGTCGAAAGCACGTCGCAGCAGAAGCAGCTTCGACTCGCTGTTCACGTGCGTGCGCTGCACCCGCGTCGACAACCAGGTGTAACCGATGATCAGAGTCCGGTGGGCGGGCTCGAGCGAGTAGTACGACGTCGAACCGACGACCGTGCGGGTGGCCTCGTCGACGATCGCGTATGCGAGACGTCCCGGATCGTCCGAAGCCTCGCGAACGAAGGCGTGTGCGCCGCCGAGATCGCGGATCTCGGTGTGCGACCACATGAAGATGGCGTCCGGATCGTCCGCGGCGCGCAGCAGTCCTTGCGTGTGCGAGTCGCCCAGAGGCTCGAGCCGGATACGTGTGCCCTCGAGGACGGGATGTTCCGCCCATCTTTCGTTCGTCATGCTCTCCCCATTATCGCGGGGCGGTGATCGCGATCGGATCGTCGCGGCTGCCCGGGAGTTCTCGGCGGGACCCGCGGGAAGACGAAGAACAGCACGAGGAGCAGGATCGAGCGTCCCCACACGCCGATATGGACGAGAAGAAGGGGAAGCGTCATATCCGCCTCGCCCGCGGTCGCAGCGAACCATCGGAAGATCCCGATTCCGATGGCGAGATCGGCGAGGAGGTAGGCGGCGACGAGGCTCCACGGTATGCGGAGCAGGATCAGCAGCGGCAGCAGCCACAGGGTGTACTGCGGTGAGTGCGCCTTGTGGAAGAGCATGAACCCGCACAGCATCGCAGCGCCCGTGCCGAGCCAGGGATAGACGCCCAGACGGAGATATCGGCGCCGGCCGATCCACAGCGCGAGCACGAACGACGTTGCGATCAGAGCCGGCGACAACAGGGCCACGAGATGGTTGTAGTCCGGGGTGTTCTCGTATTCGAGGTAGCCGCCGAGCAGCGGCCGCAGGCCCCAGTACCAGATCGAATTGCTGGTCCCGTCCGCTTCCCGGTTCTGCTGGAAGGTGAACGATGCCCGCCAGCCTTCGTAACCGAGCACCGCGAAGGGCAGGTTGATTGCGATCACCGTCGCAGCTGCCGTCCCGGCGACGGCGACGGCACCGCGAACGTCCCGCTGCCCGCCGGGCGCTCGACCCTGGGTGAGGATGTAGGCGACGAGCGGCAACACGAAGAGGCCGGGGTAGATCTTGAGGCAGAAGCCGACGGCAAGAAGAGCGGCCGCGACCACCCCGCGGGTACGCAACGACCAGCGTTCGATCGTCATCACCCACACGGCAGCGACGGTGACCGCCACGACCGGAAGATCCCAGTTCAGAAAGGCGTAGAGCACCAGTGGTGGTGTGAGCGACCACACCAGTGCCGCCCATCCCGTCATTCGCGCGAGCAACCACGCGGTGACCAGGCCGAAGGGGGCGAGCAGAAGCGCAGATTGCAGAAGGAACTGCGCGTCGGTGTGGGCGCCGATCGCCCCGATCCACATGAGCACCCCACTGAGCACCGGGTATTCGACGGTGCCTCCGGTCAGCGCTCCGGACGGGGTGATCCCTCCGTCGACGAAGGGGAAGAGGTGGAGGTTGATGCCACGGCCGATCCACAGCTGCTGGATGTCCGAATAGCAGACGTTCGCGTCCTTGACGTCCTCGAACCGCAGCGTGCGGCCTTGGGCGTCGAATTCGGGTCCGGCGCAACGGGCCTTGTTCAGGTAGCCGAAGAGCAGGGTCATCGCGCACGTCAGGACGGCGACGAGCGAGACTGTCCCGGAGCTCGTGCGCATGTCTTCACCCTAGGACAAATCCTCAGTCCGCGAGGATTGCGATTTCGCTGGCCGTAGGGCGGTCGTGTACCCTTCATGGGTTGCTGACGCAACGACCCTCCTGTCACGGACCGTCCGTGACCGTTCACAGTCCATAGGAGGTGATGAGGTCTTATGCGTCATTACGAATTGATGATCATCCTGGACCCCAGCCTGGACGAGCGCACCGTCGCTCCCTCGCTGGAGACGTTCCTCAACGTCATTCGCCAAGAAGGCGGCAAGGTCGACAAGGTCGACGTGTGGGGTAAGCGTCGTCTCGCATACGAGATCGCCAAGAACAGCGAAGGCATCTACGCGGTGATCGACATCAGCGCGACGCCTGCTGCCGTTGCGGAGCTGGATCGCCAGCTCGGCCTGAACGAATCGGTGCTTCGCACCAAGGTTCTGCGCCACGGCAAGTGAGCCTGTCGGCGCCGGGCCGTAGGCTCTGGCGCATCAGGACTCCACACACTGCAGGAGGAACCACATGGCAGGCGACACCGTCATCACCGTGGTCGGCAATCTGACCGCCGATCCCGAGCTGCGTTTCACCCCCGCGGGGGCTGCGGTCGCGAACTTCACCGTCGCGTCCACGCCCCGCGTGTTCGACCGTCAGTCCAACGAATGGAAGGACGGCGAGGCTCTGTTCCTGCGCTGCAACATCTGGCGTGAGGCAGCGGAGAACGTGGCCGAGAGCTTGACCCGCGGCTCACGCGTGATCGTGCAGGGCCGTCTCAAGCAGCGCAGCTACGAGACGCGTGAAGGCGAGAAGCGCACTGTCGTGGAGCTCGAGGTCGACGAGATCGGCCCCTCGCTCCGCTACGCCACGGCCAAGGTCACCAAGGCCGGTCGCGGCGGTGGCGGAGGTGGCTTCGGTGGTTCCTCCGGTGGATCGGGCGGTGGCCGTCCCACACAGAACGCGAACGTCGGCGGAGACGACCCGTGGGGCGATGCCCCGCAGTCCGGCTCCTTCGGTGGTTCCGGGGACGACGAGCCTCCGTTCTGATCCGACCTCGATCGGAACATCCAGAAATTACGGAGAACGACCATGCCTAAGTCGCCCGCGCGCGAGAAGGTTTTGAAGAAGAAGGTCTGCACCTTCTGCAAGGAAAAGAATGTGCAGATCGATTACAAGGACACGACGCTGCTGCGCAAGTACGTCAGCGATCGCGGCAAGATCCGCGCTCGTCGCGTCACCGGCAACTGCGTGCAGCACCAGCGTGATGTCGCTGTTGCTGTGAAGAACTCTCGTGAGGTGGCTCTGCTCCCTTACGTCTCGACGACTCGCTGAGGAAAGGGAGGGACACGATGAAGCTCATCCTTACTGCTGACGTGGACAACCTCGGTGCGCCTGGCGACACCGTTGAGGTCAAGGACGGCTACGGCCGTAACTACCTGCTGCCCCGCGGCCTGGCGATCGTCGCCACCCGCGGTGCCCAGAAGCAGGTGGAGGGCATCCGCCGTGCTCAGGAGGCTCGCGCTGTGCGTGGTCTCGAGCATGCCCAGGAGCTCAAGGCTGCTATCGAGGGCCTCGAGAACGTCTCGCTGAACGTGAAGACGTCGGGCGACTCCGGCAAGCTGTTCGGCTCTGTCACCGCGGCCGACGTCGCCGGTGCGCTCAAGGCTGCCGGTGGCCCGGTCGTCGACAAGCGCATCCTCGAGCTGCCCAAGGCTCACATCAAGTCGACGGGCAAGCACCAGATCGTCGTGAAGCTGCACCCGGACGTCACCGCGAAGTTCACGCTGGACGTCGTGGCTGCCTGATTCCGGCCCCCGAGGAGCCCCACGCCTACCAGGCGTGGGGCTCCTCGCCGTCTGTGCACAGCCTGTGGATAAACCGGGGGGTAAACCACATCGTTGTGACTCCCAGGAATGTCGTTCGGGGAACGAATGGGTGAACACGCCCGACCCGGCGACACGCCCAAATTCTTTTACTCCACAGCTATTGAAAGCCGTTTTCTGCCTCCTACCTGCTCTTATCGCGAATGTGAGATCTGTTGTCCCCAGGTTGTGCACATCCGGTGCACAAGCCTGTCCTCCCCTTTCCACAATTCATCCCCAGCTGTGTGCACAACCAGAGTTGTGGACGGTCATTCCGATCCCTAACGTCGGGCGCACGACTCCACACACGGGATGTCGGTAGGGGCGAGTAGAACCGGACACGAACCCGGGTACCGACACCGGGAGTGCGTGCAGGTATCCGCCGGCGCACGACGCACCGGGCGGGGACATGTGGAGGAAGGCAGGCACTGCAGTGGCCGTCGTTGACGATCGTGGTAATCCCGACTATCCGGGACCTCCCGAGGAGCCGGGTGGAGACTTCGGTCGGCAGCCCCCTCAGGATCTCGTCGCAGAGCAGTCGGTGCTCGGCGGCATGCTGCTGAGCAAGGACGCCATCGCGGACGTCCTCGAAGTGCTCAGGCCGGGCGACTTCTACCGGCCCGCCCACCAGGTCGTGTACGACGCGATCCTCGACCTCTACAGCCGCGGCGAACCGGCCGACCCGGTCACCGTCTCGGCCGAACTCGATCGGCGCGGCGAACTCAAGCGTCTCGGTGGAGCCGCCTATCTGGTGACGCTCACCCAGACCGTGCCCACGGCCGCCAATGCCGGCTACTACGCCGAGATCGTCGCCGAGAAGGCCATTCTGCGACGGCTCGTCGAGGCCGGCACCCGCATCGTCCAGTACGGCTACGCCGGTGCCGACGGCCAGGACGTCGCCGAGGTCGTCGACCGCGCGCAGGCCGAGGTGTTCGAAGTCGCCGAACGACGCACCACCGAGGACTTCGTTCCGCTCGAAGAACTTCTGCAGCCCACGATGGACGAGATCGACTCGATCGCCAGTCGCGGCGGCATCTCGCTCGGCGTGCCCACCGGGTTCGCCGAACTCGACGAGCTCACCAACGGATTGCATGCCGGCCAGATGATCATCGTCGCAGCGCGTCCCGGCGTCGGTAAGGCTCTCGCCCTCGACACTCCCCTGCCCACGCCCACCGGCTGGACCACGATGGGTGAAGTCCGTGTCGGCGACGAACTCCTCGGCGCCGACGGCCGGCCCACGCGTGTCCTCGCCGCGACCGAGGTGATGCGCGGCCGACCGTGCTTCGACGTCGTGTTCTCCGACGGCACCGTCATCGTCGCCGACGGACGACATCAGTGGCGCACCGCCGACGGCACGATCCGCACCACCGACGAACTTGCCGACGCCGAGGCGAGGTATGCCGTCGCGAACGCCGAGCCGCTGTCGCTCCCGGAAGCCGAACTGCCCGTCTCCCCCTTCACACTCGGTGCGTGGCTGGGCGGACCCTCGTCCGACCCCGAAGTACACATGCGCGTGGAAGGCGAAGGTGGATTCACCGGTGCCCTCGCCGCTCTCGGCGCCCATATCCCGGTCGAGTACCAGCGGGCATCCGAACAACAACGCCGCGAACTGCTCGCCGGCCTGCTCGATGCAGGCGGAGAGATCGACGACGACGGCACCGTCCGGTTCGCCGGCTCGTCCGAGCGCCTGGCGCAGGGCGTCGCCGAACTCCTTGCCGGGCTCGGTTACGCACCGGTGCTCGACGGTGTCAGGATCTCGTTCACCACCGACGACGACATCTTCGTCCTGCCGAGCAAAGCTGTACGACACAAGGATTGTCGTTCCGAGGTTCCGCGCGAACGTCGCATCGTGGCAGTCCGGCCTGTTCCGTCGGTACCGGTGCGGTGCGTCGAGGTCGACGGCGACCACATGTATCTCGCGGGCCGCGCGATGGTGCCCACCCACAACTCCACGCTCAGCATGGATTTCATGCGGTCGTGCTCCATCAAGCACGGTATGGCGTCGGTGATCTTCTCTCTCGAGATGGGCAAGACCGAGATCGTCATGCGTCTGTTGTCCGCGGAGGCGAAGATCAAGCTCGGCGACATGCGGTCCGGCCGTATGACGGACGACGACTGGACACGTCTCGCCCGCCGCATGAGCGAGATCAGCGAGGCGCCGTTGTTCATCGACGACTCCCCCAACCTCACGATGATGGAGATCCGCGCAAAAGCACGGCGGCTCAAGCAGAAACACGACATCCGGCTCATCGTCGTCGACTACCTGCAGCTGATGACCTCCGGCAAGAAGGTCGAGTCGCGGCAGCAGGAAGTATCCGAGTTCTCGCGTAGCCTCAAGCTTCTCGCGAAGGAACTCGAAGTTCCGGTCGTCGCGGTCTGTCAGCTCAACCGTGGTCCCGAGCAGCGAACCGACAAGAGGCCCATGGTCTCCGACCTCCGCGAATCCGGATCGCTCGAGCAGGACGCCGACATGGTCATCCTGTTGCACCGCCCCGATGCCTTCGAGCGAGACGATCCACGTGGCGGCGAGGCCGACCTCATTGTGGGCAAGCACCGTAACGGCCCGACGGCGACCATCACCGTTGCGCACCAGCTGCACCTGTCGCGGTTCGTGGACATGGCGCGCGGGTGAGCTGATTGTCGATTTGCAGCGAAGATTAGCGAAGCGTGACGCTAGATCAACTAGGTCGTGTTTCAAATGTGGATCCGCCGATGGATTCAGTGTCCCACCCGGCGTGTCATGACAACTGAATGAGCGAGGTCTCCGGTAGAGGGTTGATCGACCAAGACAAACCTGAATACCGGAGACCTTGTGCCCAGCGTAGCGGTACCGGGGCGGGCGGATCTGAGCGACGCGCAGTGGGTGCGGTTGGAGCCGTTGCTTCCTCGGGGAAAGAAGGCGCGCCGAGACCGGTTCCCCGAGCACGCATGGTTTCGAGTGACAGGACACCCAGGCACTCGTCGATCTCGGCGGCCGCCCTGTCCTGACCTTTCTCGGGAAATTCAGGGACAGGTCGGGTGATGTCGTTGCCGGAGTGGCTCGTCGGCGCTGCCCGTCGACCATGGTGGTGGGGCGCGTTGGTCATCTCATCGTCTCGAACGCCCGGTTGCCGCTCGGCGGAGTCCGAGGTTGGTCGGGATCGGGGCGGTTCGGCTGGTCAGGAGACCATGTCCCGAGTCCGGGCACGAGAGCGACGGAACTTTGCGGGCGTTGATGCGCTGTCGATGGTGATGGGCCGGTCCGTCAGTTCCCGGGCGGTGAGACGATCCGCACCGACCGTGGCGGGCCGGCAACGGTGAAGCCGCACCGCCGGGCAGCTACTGCGAGCGGTTCGGGGTTCGGGTCGGTCGGCCAGTCGGCCTCGCCCGCCTGCCCGAACAGGGCGACCGCGTTCGGGTTCGGCCCGGTGGTGAATCGGGTCTGGTACTGGATTCCGGTGAAGCCGACGGCATCGAACGCGGCGGCCCATTCCTGTGGCACCGCGTACGGGGTCATGGACGAGAGCTCTCGGGTCAGGCCGAAGTCTGCGGCCTGACCCGCGCAGGTGTCGGCGAGGCGATGATCGTGTGGCACGGTCAGGGTCGACAGCCGGCGGGTGGCGGCGAAGTCCTCACTGATCACCCCGGTGGTCGCCAGCGCCTGGCCGACGGTTTCCCGGATGGCGGTGACCTCGTCGAAGGCGAGGTAGCAGGTGCCGCGGGGCGGGGTCAGATCGAACCGGCCGCCGCCGGCGGAGGCGAACCACCACGGGCCGTTCGCTGCCTGGTGCCCGCGGTGCAGTGGCTGCGCCGCAGTGAGTTCGCGGTCGGGGAAGCGCTGCAGCGGCCGGGCCGGTGGGCGGAGGGCGACAGCGTCTCTGCTCACGCGGCCCACCGCTGCGCGTCGGCGTGAGCCAGCGCCAGGGCTGTGTCGAGGGGGTGGCCGTCGGTGATCCAGTCGGCGGCGCTGCGGTCGCCGAGTGCGGTTTGCGGGCTGCGCAGCCATACCGCGCAGGTCCACGGGTCGGCGGCGGCGCGCAGGGTCTTCCACAGGGTGATCAGGTGCGGATGCGCCGTTCCGGAGGCCGTGAACTGCCAGGTGGGATAGACCCATTGGCCGTCGGCGAGCCGGCAGGCGATCACGGTGTCGGCGGCGACGGCTTTGTTGACGGCTTGGCGGCTCACGCCCCACCACCGTGTCAGGCCGGCGGTGTCGTAGAAGGGGCCCACGAGCCGGTCGTAGGCACCGCTGGTGGGCAGTGCCGCGGCCATCGAGTCGGCGATCGACTCGACGTCGTCGAAGACGTCGGCGGGGATGCCGGCTGCGCGGGCGTCGGCAAACGTCTTGTGGACGCGGCGGGTGAGAAGGTCCATGAGCCTGCGTTCCTGTTCGGCCAGGGTGTTCATGCCAGATCCTCCTCGATGGGTCAACTATGTCAACCCGAGTGTCCTCAGAATCGTCAACTATGTCAACGAGGGGGCCGGGATCCGATCGAACATTGCTCCCCATATCTCGCTGGTAGCGACCGTGCTGTTCGACGATGGCCGAGTGGGGCGGTCTTGCCGATTGAATCTTCAAAGGAGAGGCGCCGCTGTGCGTGTCGTCTCGGGTCGAAGCTGTCCTTCGCCGACCAGGGGTGACGAGGTCCTCGGCGCCCTGTGACCGGGAGAGTTCGATCAGCGAGTTCGACAGCTGCGGCAGATCCAAGCACTGGGCCTGGGGAGTTGGTCGAGGAGCCAGAGGCGCATCTCCATTCCCAGCTCCAGGTGACCTCAGCACATCGTCGTCGGCCTGGCTCCTGGCGTTGTTGCTCGCGATCTACGGTGCGGATCTGGGCCTGGCCTCCGCCCAGCTCACCGGCACCTGTCGGCTCCGGTTGAAGGTTGAGCAGGTATTCCGGTCGAAAAGTGAGCACTCCACTCGACGATTGAGGAGTGATCACTGTGGAGGACTGGGCG